>NZ_PSTL01000030.1:0-25848 GCF_002930845.1 Rathayibacter sp. AY1A7
CGACCGGCTCCGGACGAGCAGCCGCGGCGGTCGTCGCGCGGGGGCGTCCTGACTCGGCCGACGCGGACTCGCCCGCCTCCGGCGCGGCCGCCGTCTCCTCGGGCGCCTTCACCGGCGGCGCGGCGACCGGTGCGGACGCGGTCACCGGCGCCTCGGTGCGCGGAGCGGCCGCGATGGTCTCGGGCACCGAGCCGGGAGCGGCGGCGTGCGAGGCGTGGTGGGGCTCGGGCGCACGGGACGGCTCGGACGCGCGCGACGCCTCGGACGACCGCGGGGCGGGCGCCGCGGACTCGCGCGGAGGGGCCACGTGCCGCGGGCGCTCCTCCTGGGCCGCGACGGGCGCGATGCCGGCGCCGGTGCCGTGCACCAGGGTTCGGGCGATCATCAGCTCGAGGTGCAGGCGCGGCGAGGTCGCACCGGTCATCTCGGTGAGGGCCTCGTTGACCACGTCGGCGATGCGCGAGAGCTCGGCCAGGCCGAGCGCGCGCGACTGGCCGGCCATGCGGTCGAGCTCGTCCTGCGAGACGCCGCGGAGCACGGCCGAGGCCGCGCCCCCGGTCGCCGCGACGACGATCAGGTCGCGGAGCTTCTCGAGCAGGTCCTCGACGAAGCGGCGCGGGTCCTGCCCCGTCTGGATGACGCGGTCGACCGCTCCGAACGCCTCGGCGGAGTCGTGCTCGGCGAGCGCGTCGACCACCTCGTCGAGCAGGGCGCCGTGGGTGTAGCCGAGGAGGGCGACGGCCCGCTCGTACTCGACGGTCTCGGCCTCGGAGCCGGCCATCAGCTGGTCGAGCAGGGAGAGCGTGTCGCGGACGGACCCGCCGCCCGCGCGGACCACGAGCGGCAGCACGCCGGCCGCCACGTGCACGCCCTCGCGCTCGCAGAGCTCCTGCGTGTAGTCGAGCATCTGCGCCGGCGGGACGAGCCGGAACGGGTAGTGGTGCGTGCGCGAGCGGATCGTGCCGATGACCTTGTCCGGCTCCGTGGTCGCGAAGATGAACTTCACGTGCTCCGGCGGCTCCTCCACGATCTTGAGCAGCGCGTTGAAGCCCTGCGGCGTGACCATGTGCGCCTCGTCGAGGATGAAGATCTTGAAGCGGTCGCGCGCCGGGGCGAAGATGGCGCGCTCGCGCAGATCGCGCGCGTCGTCGACTCCGTTGTGGCTCGCCGCGTCGATCTCGACCACGTCGAGCGAGCCCTGGCCCTCGCGGCTGAGCTCGACGCAGCTGTCGCAGACGCCGCAGGGGGTGTCGGTCGGGCCCGTCGCGCAGTTGAGGCAGCGGGCGAGGATGCGCGCCGAGGTGGTCTTGCCGCAGCCGCGGGGGCCGCTGAAGAGGTAGGCGTGGTTGACGCGGTTGGTGCGGAGCGCCGTCATGAGCGGATCCGTCACCTGGGACTGGCCGATCATCTCGGCGAACGTCTCGGGCCGGTACCGGCGATACAGGGCTGCTACCACCCGACAAGAGTAGCCGCGACCTCCGACACCGGAGCCGGGACGGCGGAGACCGGAGCGCGCGTAGCCTCGGTCCCGTGCTCCCGCCGCCTCCGCTCCCCCGCTTCGACGCGGTCGTGCTCGCCGGCGGACGCGCTTCCCGCCTCGGCGGCGCGGTCAAGCCGCTCCTCCGGCACCGCGAGTCGACGCTCCTCGGCACCGCCCTCGCAGCCGTGCGCGGAGCCGAGCGGAGGGTCGTGGCCGGACCGTCGTCGCTCGCACAGGCCGTCGACGGCGCCGAGCTCGTCCAGGAGGATCCGCCGTTCGGCGGCCCGGTCGCGGGCCTGGCCGCCGCGCTAACCCTGCTCGACCGCCCGGGCGCTCCGGACTGGGTCGTCGTTCTCGCCGCCGATCTCGTCGCCCCCGCTCCCGCCGTGCACACGCTGCTCGAGGTCGCATCGAGCGCCGTCGAGGCCTCCCTCCTGGCCGTCGACGCGAGCGGCCGAGCCCAGCAGCTCCTCGGCGTGCACCGGCGAGCGGCCCTCGTCGAAGCGCTCACCGCGCTCGGCGATCCCGACGGCGCCTCGGTGCGCGCCCTCCTCCGGGACCTTCCCCCGCGGCTCGTGACGGTGCCCGGAGGGACGACCGACGACGTCGACGCGCCCGCCGACGCGCTCCGGCACGGGATCGACCTGTCGGGCCCGCGCGGCGCAGACTGAGCGGATGGACGACACGACCGGCCCCCGCCCCTCCGCCTCCGACGGCGCCCGCCCCACCGAGGAGGTGCTCGCCGGCTGGTGGGCCGAGCTGTGCTCCGCGCTCGGCCTCGGCGGGGTCCCGGTGGACCCGGACGCCCTGCTCGCCCTCGCCGGTCGCGCGGCGCACGGAGTGGTCCGGCCGGCGGCTCCGCTGACCACGTTCCTCGCGGGCTACGCGGCGGGCCTGGCCGGGGGCGGACGGGACGCGCTCGACGCGGCGCTCGCGGCCTCGCACCGGGCGGTGGACGAGCGTCCGCACGCCTCCTGAGACGCTACTCCACCGGCCTCGATCCGGCACCAGGTCGACGCCGTACGGTTCCCCCGAGTCCCGGCGCCGCGGCTCGGACCGAGAGCGGCGCAGGACTCCCGCGGCCGACTGCGCCGCGGTCGTCCATCTGAAGGAGCCCCGCATGTCAGGCAACAGAGCCGTCGCCTACAAGTCCCCCGGAGTCGTCGAGGTCATCGACATCGACTACCCCACCTTCGAGCTGAAGGACGGACCCGGCGTCAATCCGGCGAACATCGGGCGGAAGCTGCCGCACGGCGCCATCCTCCGCACCGTCTCCACCAACATCTGCGGCTCGGACCAGCACATGGTCCGCGGCCGCACCACCGCTCCGTCGGACCTCGTGCTCGGCCACGAGATCACCGGCGAGGTCGTGGAGGTCGGCCCCGACGTCGAGTTCGTCAAGGTCGGCGACATCGTGTCCGTGCCGTTCAACATCGCCTGCGGCCGCTGCCGCAACTGCAAGGAGCGCAAGACCGGCATCTGCCTCAACGTGAATCCGGACCGCCCGGGCAGCGCGTACGGCTACGTCGACATGGGCGGCTGGGTCGGCGGGCAGGCCGAGTACGTGATGGTCCCCTACGCCGACTGGAACCTCCTGGTGTTCCCGGACCGCGATCAGGCGCTCGAGAAGATCCTCGATCTGACGATGCTCTCGGACATCTTCCCGACGGGCTTCCACGGCGCGGTGACCGCCGGGGTCGGCGTCGGCTCCACGGTCTACGTCGCAGGAGCGGGACCGGTCGGACTCGCCGCGGCGGTCGGAGCGCAGCTGCTCGGAGCGGCCGTCGTGATCGTCGCGGACCTCAACGAGGAGCGTCTGGCGCAGGCGCGCTCCTTCGGCTGCGAGACGGTCGACGTCTCGAAGGGCGATCCGGCCGGCCAGATCGAGCAGATCCTCGGCGTGCCCGAGGTCGACTGCGGAGTGGACGCCGTCGGCTTCGAGGCGCACGGCAACGGCGCCGACTCGGGGAAGGAGGCGCCGGCGACGGTGCTGAACTCGCTGATGTCTATCACCGCGGCGGGCGGCGCCCTCGGCATCCCGGGCCTCTACGTCACGGGCGACCCGGGCGGAGTCGACGAGGCGGCCCAGGAGGGCTCGCTGTCGATCCGCCTCGGGCTCGGCTGGGCGAAGTCGCTGTCCTTCACCACGGGCCAGTGCCCGGTCATGAAGTACAACCGGCAGCTGATGATGGCGATCCTGCACGACCGGGTCCACATCGCCGACGCGGTCCAGGCCACCGCGATCAGCCTGGACGACGCTCCCCGCGGCTACGCCGACTTCGACAAGGGCGCCGCGAAGAAGTTCGTGCTGAACCCGAACGGCTACCTGGGATGACCGACGGGGCGGGTCCTGCCCAGGGCCCGCCCCGAGCCCCGGGAGAATGGACGGGATGAGCGCGCACGGGCACGAGGCGACCGACTGGGACGAGGCCAGGCGGATCGTCGGCGAAGCGGTGGCGCGCTCCGGCGTCTCGACCGTCCCCCTCCTCGACGCCCGCGGGGCCGTCCTCGACCGCGCCGTCACCGCCGCCCGGCCGCTCCCCCACTACGACTCCTCGGCCATGGACGGCTGGGCCGTGCGCGGACCCGGGCCCTGGCCGCTCGAGGACGGCACCGCCGCGCCGATCGTCACCGGAGCCGCCGTGCCCGACTGGAGCGACGCGGTGCTGCCGTCCGAGCAGGGCGCGGTCCGCGACGACCTGCTCACGGCGCGGGCGCCCCTCCCGCCCGGCCGCCACGTCCGGCGCGCGGGCGACGAGGCCGCCCGCGGAGCCGTGCTGGTCGATGCCCGGACCCGCCTCACTCCCGCGCACCTCGCCCTGCTCGCGGTCGCCGGGATCGACGCGCTCGACGTCCGCCCGCCCGCCGCGGTCGACCTGCTCCTCACGGGGGACGAGGTCGACACCGAGGGGATGCCGCCCGCCGGACGGGTGCGCGACGCGTTCACGCCGCTGCTGCCCGCGCTGGTCGAGCTCTCGGGCGGAGCCGTGGGAGAGGTCGTGCGCCGCGGCGACGACGAGGAGGCGATCGCACGGACGCTGCTGGCGGGCACGGCGCCGATCCTCCTCACGACGGGCGGGACCGGGCGCTCCCGGGTGGACGCGGTCCGTCGCGCCCTCGATGCGGTGGGCGCGCGCGTCCTCGTCGACGGCGTCGGCATGCGCCCCGGCCACCCGACCATGGCTGCGCTGCTGCCGGGAGGGACGCTGGTGATCGCGCTGCCGGGCAACCCGCTCGCCGCCCTGCTCGCGGCGGTCTCCTTCCTGCCGCCGGCCCTCGACGCGGCGTCCGGCGCCGCTGCCCGGCCCCTCGGCCGGGGCGTCCTCGCCGAGCCGCTCGGGCGCGCGGGGACCACGGTGCTCGTGCCCGTCTCCTCCGGCGAGGACGGCTGGCGGGCCTCCGCCGGCATCCGCTCGCACATGCTCACCGGTCTCGCCGCCTCGGAGGCCGTGGCCGTCGTGCCCGCACCGGGAGCGGCAGCGGGCGACTCCGTGCGCCTGCTGCCGCTGCCCTGGTGAGGCCTACGCCGCCGGTTCGAGGCGGATCACGACCGACTTCGAGGTCGGCGTGTTGCTGATCTTCGCGGTCGAGTCCAGCGGCACGAGGACGTTCGTCTCGGGGTAGTAGGCGGCCGCGCAGCCGCGGGGCGTGTCGTACGCCACAACGCGGAACGCCTCCGCCCGCCGCTCGACGCCGTCGGGCCACTCCGAGACCAGGTCGACCATCGCGCCGTCCGCGAAGCCCAGCTCGGCGACGTCGTCGGCGTGGACGAACACCACCCGGCGGCCGTCGTGGATCCCTCGGTAGCGGTCGTCCCTGCCGTAGATCGTGGTGTTGAACTGGTCGTGCGAGCGCAGCGTCTGCAGCAGCAGCCTGCCCTCCGGAACCCGCGGGTACTCGAGCGGATTCGCGGTGAAGCGGGCCAGGCCGGAGGGGGTGTCGAAGCGGCGCGAGTCGCGCGGCGGGTGCGGGAGGACGAAGCCGCCGGGCACGTCGATCCGGGCCTCGAAGCCGTCGAAACCGGGGACGACGTTGGCGATGTGCGAGCGGATGCGGCGGTAGTCGTCGCGCAGTCCCGCCCAGTCGACCCGGGGGACGTTCTCGCGGCCCTCGAGCAGCCGCTCCGCGATCCCCGTGAGGATCGCCACCTCCGAGCGCAGGCCCGGGCTCGGCGGGCGCAGGCGGCCCCGGGAGGCGTGCACGGCGCTCATCGAGTCCTCGACCGTGACCCGCTGCTCGCCCGAGCGCTGCACGTCGGAGTCGGTGCGGCCGAGGGTGGGCAGGATCAGCGCGCGCCGGCCGGTGACCACGTGCGAGCGGTTGAGCTTGGTCGAGACGTGGACGGTGAGGGCGAGCGAGCGCATCGCCGCCTCCGTCACTCCGCTGTCGGGCGTCGCCCGGGCGAAGTTGCCGCCGAGCCCCATGAACACGCGGGCCTTCCCGTCGCGCATCGCCCGGATCGCGGCGACCGTGTCCGTCCCGTGCACGCGCGGGGAGGAGAAGGAGAACTCGCGGTCGAGCGCGTCGTGGAAGGAGTCCGGCATCCGCTCGAAGATGCCCATCGTGCGGTCGCCCTGCACGTTCGAGTGGCCGCGCACCGGGCAGACGCCCGCGCCGGGCTTGCCGATGTTGCCGGTGAGCAGGAGCACGTTGACGACGTCCTTGAGCGTCGCGACCGAGTGCGCGTGCTGCGTGAGGCCCATCGCCCAGCAGACGACGGTGCCCTCGGACGCCGCGATCAGCTCGGCGACGGTGCGGATGCGCGTCTCGTCGATCCCGCTCGCCCGCTCGATCTCGTCCCACTGGACCTCCCGCAGCCCGTGGAGGTACGCGGCGAGGCCGCCGGTGCTCTCGCGGATGAAGGCGTGGTCGAAGACGTCGCCGCGCGCCTCCTCAGACTCGAGCAGCGCCTTGCCCAGACCCTGGAACAGGGCCTGGTCGCCGCCCAGCCGGACCTGGAGGAAGTGGTCGGCGAGGGCCGTGCCGTCGCCCAGGGTGCCGCGGACGGTCTGCGGGTTCTGGAAGCGGAGCAGCCCCGCCTCCGGCAGCGGATTCACGGCCACGATGGTGCCGCCGGCGCGCTTGGCGCGCTCCAGCGCGGTCAGCATCCGCGGGTGGTTCGTTCCGGGGTTCTGGCCGGCGACGATGATCAGCGGAGCCCGCTCCACGTCGCGCAGGCTCACCGAGCCCTTGCCGATCCCGATCGTCTCGGTGAGGGCGGATCCGCTGGACTCGTGGCACATGTTCGAGCAGTCGGGCAGGTTGTTCGTGCCGAAGCCGCGGACCATCAGCTGGTAGACGAAGGCCGACTCGTTCGAGGTCCGGCCGGACGTGTAGAAGATCGCCTCGTCGGGGCTCGCGCAGGCGCGCAGCTCCTCGGCCACGAGGTCGAGCGCCTCGTCCCAGCCCACGGGCCGGTAGTGCGTCGCGCCCTCCTCGAGCAGCATCGGCTCCGTGAGCCGGCCCTGCTGGCCGAGCGCGAAGTCGTCCCACTCCTCCAGCTCCGCGACGGGGTGCGCGGCGAAGAACGCCGATGTGACGGTGCGGAGCGTGGCCTCCTCGGCGACCGCCTTCGCTCCGTTCTCGCAGAACTCGGCGACGTGGCGCTTGTCGCCCTCCGGCCAGGCGCAGCCCGGGCAGTCGAATCCGGTCTTCTGGTTCACCCGCAGGAGCGTCTCGGCGCTGCGCACCGGGCCCATCTGCTTGAGCGAGATCTCGAGGGCGTGGGCGACGCCGGGGATCCCGACGGCGCGTCTCTTCGGCGACCGGACGGAGAGGCGGCTCTCGTCGATCGGACTCTCGCGGGGCTCGGCGTCATCGACCATTCCTGCATCGTACGTCCGTACCCCGGCATCGCTCCCGGTTCCCGGTGGGAGGATGACCTCCACCGCCTGAGGAGACCCATGAGCCGCAGTGTCGCCCGCACCCGCCTGACCGCCGTCCGCGCCGGCGATCCGCCCCGACGCCGCGAGGACGTCCTGGCCGTCGAGGAGCCGCTCGAGATCCGCGTCGGCGGACGGCGCTTCAGCGTGACCATGCGCACACCCGGCGACGACTTCGACCTGGTCGCGGGATTCCTGGTGTCCGAGGGGGTGCTCACCGAGTCGGAGCAGCTGGCGGCGATGCGCTACTGCGCGAGCGGCTCCGGTCCGGGCGAGAACACGTACAACGTGGTCGACGCGAGCGTCCGCGGCGGGCGGGAGGCCGTGCTGCTCGAGCGCGAGCGGTCGGTCTACACGACGAGCTCGTGCGGAGTGTGCGGGCTCGCGTCGCTCGAGGCGGTCGCCACCGACTCGGCGTGGAGCGTCGCGGAGGACGACCTGCGGGTCGAGCGGGACCTGCTGGTCTCGCTCCCCGATCGGCTCCGCGAGGCGCAGGCGGTGTTCGAGCGGACGGGCGGCGTCCACGCGGCCGGGCTGTTCGACGCGGACGGCTCGCTGCTGGTGCTCCGGGAGGACGTCGGGCGGCACAACGCCGTGGACAAGGTGGTCGGCTGGGGGCTCCGGGAGGGGCGGCTGCCGTTGCGGGGGACGCTGCTGCAGGTGTCGGGGCGCGCCTCGTTCGAGCTGGTGCAGAAGGCCGTGATGGCCGGCATCCCCCTGCTCGCCGCGGTCGGTGCCCCGTCGTCGCTGGCGGTGGACCTGGCTCGCGACTCCGGCCTCACCCTGATCGGCTTCAGCCGCGGCTCCGGCTTCAACCTCTACGCGGGCGACGCGCGCCTGCTGCCCTGAGCCGGGGCTCCTCGGCCGGCTCCTGCCGATGGAGCACCCCGCGCAGCAGCCGCATCGAGATCTCCTCCCTCGCGCTCGGACTCGATACGCCGCGTCCCGCGGCTACTCGACCAGCAGGAGGGCCCGAGTATTCGGCAGAGGGCCGCGACCCGGAATCGCGTGCGAGCGATTCAGGGCAGCCCGACGCTCCACGCTCTGCGGAACGCAACCCCTGAGAGGCCGACCGAGGTCGCGCAGCGGGCCACCGCTGCACGACGAGCGAGCACCGCCGCGTGCCAGCGATTCACGACAGCCCGACAGGAGCCGCTCCACGGGAGCCGCCACCCCCGGAAGCCGACCGCGAGTCGTGTCGCGGCTGCGCCGCTACACGACCGACAAGGACTGCCGGGCGATCTCCAGCTCCTCGTTCGTGGGGATGACGAGGACGGCGACGCGGGAGTCGTCGGTGGAGATGCGGCGGGCGCCGCGGTCGGAGGACGTGTTGCGCTCGGGGTCGAGCTCGATGCCCAGGCCCTCGAGGCCGCGGAGGGCGCCGGCGCGGACGGCGGCGACGTTCTCGCCGACTCCGGCCGTGAACACCACGGCGTCGACGCGGCCCAGCTGGGCGTAGAAGGCGCCGATGTAGTGGCGGAGGCGGTGGTAGTAGACCTCGAGTCCGGCGCGGGCCCGCTCGTCGCCGGCCTCGGCCGCCTCCTGGACGTCGCGCATGTCGCCGCGACCCGTGAGGCCGAGGAGCCCGCTGCGGCGGTTGAGGAGGGTGTCGAGCTCGTCGATCGAGAGGCCCGCCTTGCGGGCGAGGTGGAAGACGACGGCCGGGTCGAGGTCGCCGGAGCGGGTGCCCATCACCAGGCCCTCGAGCGGGGTCATGCCCATCGAGGTCTCGACGGAGACGCCACCGTCGACCGCGCAGGCGGACGCTCCGTTGCCCAGGTGCAGGACGATCGTCTTCAGGTCGGAGCGGCGGCGGCCGAGATAGGCGGCGGCGGCCTCCGAGACGAACTTGTGCGAGGTGCCGTGGAAGCCGTAGCGACGGACGCGGTGCTTCTCGGCGAGCTCGGCGGGCAGCGCGTAGGTCGACGCCTCGGCCGGGATCGTGTGGTGGAAGGCGGTGTCGAAGACAGCGACGTGCGGGACGTCCGGGAAGGCCTTCTGCGCCGCCTCGATGCCCTCGAAGTTGGCGGGGTTGTGCAGCGGGGCGAGGTCGGCGAGGTCCTCGATGTTGATCTTGACCAGGTCGGTGACGACGGTGGGCTCGAAGAAGCGCTTGCCGCCGTGCACGACGCGGTGGCCCACGGCGACGGGAGGGAACTCGTCGAGGCTCGGGCCGTGCTCGCCGAATGCGCGGATCATCGCGTCGAAGCCGGCGGTGTGGTCGGGGATCGGCCCCTCGATCTCGAACGACTCCCCGTCGCGGGTGTGCTTCGTGCGGCCGGTGTCCTCGCCGATCCGCTCGACGAGGCCGCTGGCGAGCGTCTCCTCGGTGGTCATCTCGATGAGCTGGTACTTGAACGACGACGATCCGCTGTTGACGACGAGGACGACGGACATGAGGGGACTCCTGGGGTGATCGGGGTCGGGAGGGGCGGCGGCGGGGTCGCCGCTAGCGCACCACGGGGATGGCGGCGGTGGGCGGGACGATGGCCTGGGTGGCGGCCTGGATGGCCGTGATCGCGACGGTGTTGACGATGTCCTGCACGAGCGCGCCGCGCGAGAGGTCGTTGACCGGCTTGCGCAGACCCTGGAGTACCGGTCCGATGGCGACGGCGCCGGCCGAGCGCTGCACGGCCTTGTAGGTGTTGTTGCCCGTGTTGAGGTCGGGGAAGATGAACACCGTCGCGCGCCCGGCGACCTGGGAGCCGGGCATCTTCGAGGCCGCGACCGCCGCGTCGGCCGCCGCGTCGTACTGGATCGGGCCCTCGACGAGCAGGTCGGGTCGGCGCTCGCGCACCAGCGCCGTCGCCGCGCGGACCTTCTCGACGTCGGCGCCGGCTCCGCTCTCGCCCGTGGAGTAGGAGAGCATCGCGATGCGGGGATCGATGCCGAACTGCTGGGCGGTCTCGGCGGACGAGATCGCGATGTCGGCGAGCTGCGCCTCGGTGGGGTCGGGGTTCACCGCGCAGTCGCCGTAGACCAGCACGCGGTCGGCGAGCGCCATCAGGAACACGCTCGAGACGACCGAGACGCCCGGGCTCGTCTTGATGATCTCGAAGCCGGGGCGGATGGTGTGCGCCGTCGTGTGCGCGGCTCCCGAGACCATCCCGTCAGCCAGGCCGAGCTGCACCATCATCGTGCCGAAGTAGGAGACGTCCGTGACCGTGTCGTAGGCGTGGTCGTAGGTGATGCCCTTGTGCGCGCGGATGCGGGCGTACTCCTCGGCGAAGCGCGCGCGGTGCTCCGGGTCGAGGGTGCTCAGCACGCGGGCGCCATCGAGGTCGAGGCCGAGGCCCGCCGCACGGGCGCGGATCTCGGCCTCCTCGCCGAGGATCGTGAGCCGGGCGATGCCGCGCTTGAGCACGGTCGCGGCGGCGCGGAGGATCCGGTCGTCGCCGCCCTCGGGCAGGACGATGTGGCGGTCGGCGATGCGCGCCCGCTCGATGAGCCCGTACTCGAACATCAGCGGCGTGACGACCTCGGACCGGCCGACGTCGAGGAGGGTGAGCAGCTCGACCGCGTCGACCGCCTCCTGGAAGAGGGCGAGGGAGGTGTCGCGCTTGCGCGGGGAGTCGGCCGCCAGGCGGCCGCGGGCCGCAGTGACGCGGACGGCGGTGTCGTAGGTGCCGAGCTCGGTCATCACGATCGGCACGCGGCTGTCGACGCCCTCGATCAGCCGGACGATCGGCTCCGGCAGCTCGAAGCCGCCGTTGAGGATGATGCCGGTGACCGTGGGGAACGTGCCGGAGGCGTACGCCATGATCACGGCGAGGACGACCTCGGGCCGGTCGCCGGGGACGATCACGACGCCGCCCTCGGTGAGCCGCGGCAGGACGTTCACCATGGACATGCCGGCGATCACCACGCCGAGCGCCTCCCGGCCGAGCAGCTCCGGATCGCCCGCGACGACGACGCCGTCGACCGCCTCGACCAGGCGGGACAGGCTCGGAGCGACGAGGAACGGATCCTCGCGGATCGCCCAGACCGGGACGGTGGCGGGGATGCTCTCGCGGATCGCGGCGACGGCGTCGGCGGCGGTGTCGGGATCGGCGCGGTTCGCGATCACTCCGATGAGGCTCGCGTGGGCCGTGCGCAGCTCGACCGAGGCGAGCTCCGTGATCTGGCGCATCTCCTCCGGCGTGCGCGCGGGAGCCTGGCCCAGCTGCTCGCTGCGGGACGAGTCCCGGCCGGTGAGGACGAGCAGGACCGGGGCGCCGAGGTTGGCGGCGATGCGGGCGTTGTAGCCGAGCTCGGTGGGGCTGCCGACGTCCGTGTAGTCGGAGCCGAGGATGACGACGGCGTCGCACCGGGCCTCGACGCCCTTGTACCGCTCGACGATCCGCGAGAGCGCCGCCTCGCCGTCGGCGTGGACGTCCTCGTAGGTGACGCCGATGCAGTCCTCGTAGGCGAGGCCCGAGTCGGAGTGGCCGAGCAGCATCTCGAGCACGTAGTCCGGCTCGGAGGTGGAGCGGGCGATCGGGCGGAAGACGCCGACCCGCTGCACCTGGCTGCTGAGCGCATCGAGGACGCCGAGGGCGACCGTGGACTTGCCCGAATGACCTTCGGCGGACGAGATGTAGATGCTCTGAACCATCGGATCCAGCCTACCGAGGGGGTCCCTCCGCCTGGCTGAGTAGAGGCCAGGGATGGGAGGGCGTGCATGGCGCCCGGCTGTGGAGGAGCGTCCGCAGTCGGTAGGGCCTCGTAGCGGCTGTGCGGCGGTCCATCGGCGGAGCAGGCGGGCCGATTAACGGAAGAAGACCCCCCGCGCACCCGCCAGAGCCCGGTTACCCTTGCTGCGTTTCCGCCCTGGGGGAGTTGGCCTGGATGGCGCCACGCGGGGAGCCGGGGGACAGTCTAACCGACGACGGCGGCCGAGGAGAGCGGGGCGTGTCGGGGTCGTGGTCAGCGGGAGCCTCCGACACCGGCTAGTATCGATGAGTCGCGGCTCAGGTCGTGCCAGGAGGATTCGCCTAGTGGCCTATGGCGCACGCTTGGAAAGCGTGTTGGGTGAAAGCCCTCGGGGGTTCGAATCCCCCATCCTCCGCGAACGGTGTCCGTTGCTCTCGCCAGCACGGGCACCGTTTTGTTTAACCGGTGCGGGCGATCGTCGGAGCCCGGTCGACCGGTGGAGGCGTCGATCGGAGCGGCCCACTCACGCAGCGCCGGGTTCGCCCTGCCGGGGCACACCCGGCTGCAGCCGACGACGTCGCGCCGAGCAGGCGCCGCCGATCGTTCGGCGCGCGCCGGGCGTGCGGGATCAGCCGTAGAGGTGGTTCGTCCGCGCGCAGGAGTCGGAGCAGAAAGCGCCACGGCGGGCGACGAGCGGGGCCGAGCAGGCGGCGCAGACGGGGCGGAAGAAGAGTTCGGCTATGGATCGCGACATGGTCCGACCGTAGGTGCCGGTCCCGGATCGTGCCCGTCGCCATCCGTATTACGACGACGCGGACGACAGGGCGGCGATACGGACCCTCCGGCGACGCCGACCGTCAGTCGGCGATGCGCTCGAGCCATTCGTCGAGCAGGAGCCGCTCCCCCGCGCTGAGGGGCTCGATCTGCGGCAGCGCCGTCCGCAGGGCGACGGCGTGCGCGACGACCGCACGGGCGGCGGGATCGGTGGGGCCCGCCTCCGCCGTGGTGATCCCCGCGAGGACGGACTCGCGCGAGCGGGACGAGAGCTCGTCGTCGGGGTCGGCGAGGGCGGTCAACGTGAGGGTGCAGCCGAGCGCGGCCGACTGGAGCAGGCGGGAGGCACGCTCGACGTCGACGGTGAGGCGGCCGGCTTCGGCGACGGCCCGGACCGCGTCGAGGAGGACGCCGCGGGACAGGCGCGCCGCCTCCGACTCCTCCCCCGGCCGCGCGGTGAACATCAGCGCGTAGAGGTGCGGTTCGGCGAGTCCGAAGGCGACGTGGTGATCCCAGGCGGCACGGAGCGCGTCGACCGGGTCGGCCGGCGCCTCGCTCCGCTCGAAGTCGGCGAGGGCCGTGGCGAATCCGGCTGCCGCGGCCGAGTCGAGCAGCCCGCGCAGGTCGCCGAACGTCCGGTAGATCGTGGGGGCCTGCACCCCCGCCGCCGCGCTGATCGCCCGCGTCGACACCGCGTCGCGCCCGCCGTCCGCCAGCAGCTCGACCGTCGCTCGGAGGATCCGCCCCCGCGTCGTCCCGCTCTCACTCATGCTACCGACGCTAACACGCTCCCGTTAGCGCCTCGTCTCCCCGAGCGGCCCGGGTCGCGTCAGCGCCGTCGGGCGGTCCCGAAGATCCCGCGGACCACCTCGCGCAGCAGCGTCCTGCCGGCGCTCGAGCCCAGCACCTCCTCGACGACCGTCTTGTCGCGGCGGGCGGTGCGGGTCCCGCGGGAGGTCGGTGCCGTGCGCCGTCGGGAGCGCTCGGCGGCCTGGTCGGCGGCGCGCTCGGCAGCGGCCCGCTCCTTCGCGCGGCGGGCGGCGTCCACGGTCTCCTCCTTGGCGCGACGCGCGTCCTCCTTGGCGCGGCGGGCGTCGTCGGCGGCCTGCTGCTCGGCGGCGGCGCGGGCCTCCTCGGCGTCGGCGGCGGCGTCGAGCCGGCGGGTGAGGATCTCGCGGGCGGAGTCGCGGTCGAGGGGCGTGCCGTAGCGCGCGAGGAGCGGGGACCTCTGGACGCTCGCCTCGCGGTCGGCCTCGGGGGTGGGCTTCATCGAGCCGAGCGGGGCGCGGAGACGCGTCCAGGCGACCGGGGTCGGGGCGCCGCGCTCGTTCATGACCGTCACGATCGCCTCGCCGATGGGGAGCGCCTGGAGGACCTCGCCGAGGTCGTAGTCGCTCTCGGGGTAGGTCGAGACGGTGGCGCGGAGGGCCTTGGCATCGTCCGGCGTGTGCGCGCGGAGCTGGTGCTGCACGCGGGAGCCGAGCTGGGCGAGGACGTCGCCGGGCACGTCCTTCGGTGTCTGCGTGACGAAGACGATGCCGACGCCCTTGGAGCGGATGAGGCGCACGGTCTGGGTGATCGCGGCGAGGAAGTCCTTCGACGCGTCGCGGAAGAGCAGGTGCGCCTCGTCGAAGAAGAAGACGAGCTTCGGCTTGTCGAGGTCGCCGACCTCCGGCAGGTCGTTGAAGAGGTCGGCGAGCAGCCACATCAGGAAGGTGGAGAACAGAGCCGGCCGGTCGGCGACTCCGGGGACCTCGAGGAGGCTGACGACGCCGCGCCCGTCGGCGGCGAGGCGGAGGAACTCGGCCGTGTCGATCTCGGGCTCGCCGAAGAACACGTCGGCGCCCTGGTCGGCGAACGCGATCAGCTCGCGGAGGATCACGCCGGCGGTCGCCTTGGACAGCCCGCCGAGCTCGGCGAGCTCCGCCTTGCCCTCGTCGCCGACGAGGTAGGTGAGCACGGCGCGGAGGTCGGACAGGTCGACGAGCGGGAGACCGGCGCTCTCGGCGTAGTGGAAGACGAGGCCGAGGCTCGACTCCTGCGTGTGGTTGAGGCCGAGCACCTTCGCGAGCAGCAGCGCGCCGAAGCCGGTCACGGTGGCGCGGACGGGGACGCCGGTGCCGATGCCGCCGAGCGCGAAGTACTCGGCGGGGGCCGCCTCCGCCCGCCAGTCCTGGCCGATGCCGCGGGTGCGGGCGAGCAGCGCGTCGGTCGCGGTGCCCGGAGTGGCGAGGCCGGAGAGGTCGCCCTTGATGTCCGCGGCGAAGACGGGGACGCCGTGGGCCGAGAGCTGCTCGGCGAGGACCTGCAGCGTCTTGGTCTTGCCGGTGCCGGTCGCGCCGACGACGAGGCCGTGCCGGTTGAGCATGCCGAGCGGGATGCGGACGGGCACGTCGATCCGCGCGTCGCCGTTGACGAGGGCGCCGAGCTCGAGGGCCGGGCCGGTGAACGCGTACCCGGCGCGCACGGCGTCGACGGCGCTCTCGGGGAGCGGACCGGGGGCCGGGGCGGGCGCCGAGGGGGTGGGCGGAGCATCTGCATCCGGAGCGATCGGACCGGAAGCGACGGCGTCCGGAGCAACGGGAGCAGCGGACTGCTCCGCTCCGCTCCCCGACGCCGCCACCAGCCGCGCGTCGTCCGCGACGGCCTCCGCCTCCTCCGGGCCGGCCGCCGCGTTCAGCGCCGCGGCCGCCGCCTCCGCTCGCGCCAGGGCCTCGGCGGCCTCCGCCTGCAGTCGGCGGGCGGCCTCCAGGGCCGCGCGCGCCTCGTCCCTCGCCGAGGCGAGCCCGTCGTCGTCACTCATGGGCTCAGCCTAGGTCGGCGGCGCCGGTCAGTCCTCGCGGACGTGCCAGGACTGTCCGTACCCGCCGTCGGCCTCGGGGCGGGCCATCAGCTCGAGGAACGGGTCGGCGCTGAACGCCTCCGGCCCGAGCACTCCGGCGCCGGTCCACACGCCGGTCGCGAGGAGCTCGAGCGCGACCACCGGGTTGAGCGCCGTCTGCCAGACCACGCACTGGGTGCCGTACTCGGCCATCGTCCACTCGTTGTCGCTCACGTGGTAGAGGTACACCTCGCGGCGGGCGCCGTCCTTCGTGCCCGAGACGAAGAGGCCGGCGCAGGTCCTGCCGGTCATCCGCGGGCCGATGCCGGCGGGGTCGGGCAGGGCGGCGGCGACGACGTCGCGCGGCGAGACCTCGACGCGACCGCCGGCCGAGCGGACCCGCAGGGGCTCGGTGCTGTCGAGGCCGAGGAGGTGGAGGGTGCGCAGGACCCCGATGAACTGCTCGCCGAGGCCGTACTTGAAGGTGACCTTCTTCGCGTCGAGCCAGCGCGGCATCAGCAGCACCTCCTCGTGCTCGACGTTCACGCACTCGACCGGGCCGATGCCGTCGGGGAACTCGAACACCTCCGGCTCCGAGAAGGGGGCGGTGGTGTACCAGCCGCGGTCGCGCTCGAACACCACCGGCGGGTTCAAGCACTCCTCGATCGTGGTCCAGATGGAGAAGGACGGAGCGAAGATCTCGCGGCCGTCCGCGTCGTGCACGACGAGGTTCGCGCCGTCGCGCACTCCGAACTCGTCGATCTCGTCGAAGAGGTGGTCGGAGGCGTAGCGGGCGAAGACGTCGGAGAGTCCCGGCTCCACGCCCATGCCCACCAGGGCGAGGCGGCCGCGGGAGGACCACTCCTCCGCCGCGGCGAACTGCTCGTCGCCGAGCTTGAGCCCCGTCAGCTCGTGGGGCCGCTCGGGGTGCGGGAGCGAGAGGCTCATCGCCATGTCGAGGTAGTCGGCCTCGGCGGCGAGCGCTCCGGCGAAGATCGTCGGGACGAAGCGCGGCTCGACGGCGTTCATCACGTGGGTCGCCCCGTGCGCGCGGGCGACGGTCTCGACGTTCTCGGCGTCGGAGGCGTCGATCCGCGCGGCGACGAAGCGGTCGTCGGCACCGTGCCGCTCCGCGATCCAGGCGACCGTGCGCTCGGCGCGAGCGAGGTCGTAGTCGCAGACGATGATCTGCTCGAAGAAGGAGCGGCGCGCGGCGATCTTCGCGAAGGCGTCGCCGACGCCGCCGGCGCCGACCAGGAGGATTCTCATGGGGACACCGTAGCGACGGATCGCGTCGTCCACCATGCCGAGCACCGACGGAATCGGAGCGCAGCGCGCCTTTAGGCCACCGGATCCGTCACAGGGCGGCCCGCTCCCCCCGCTCGAGCAGGCGGAGGAAGCCGGAGAGGTGCCCGAGGCCGGTCAGCGAGGTCGGGAGCGAGGCGGCGAGCGCCGGCGAGTGCACCAGGTACGCCGCCCACTTCGCGCGCGAGACCGCGACGTTCAGGCGGTTGGGCAGGAGGAGGAACTCCATCCCGCGCGGGACGTCGGCCCCGGAGGACGCGGCGAGCGACACGATGGCGACCACCGCCTCCCTGCCCTGGAAGAGGTCGACCGTGCCGACCGGCGTCTCCTCGAGGCCCGCGGCGTCGAGGGCGGTGCGGAGGAGCCCGCCCTGGGCGTTGTAGGGCGCGACGACGATGACGTCGGCCGCGGTCAGCGTCCGCTCGCCGTGCTCGTCGGTCCAGGCGCGGCCGACGAGGGAGAGGGCGATCTCGACGACGCGCCTCGCCTCGTCCGGCGAGGAGGTGGTGTCGCCCGCGTGCTCGACCGGGACGGAGTGCACGCCCGGCTCGACCCCCTCCAGGTGGCGCACCTGCGGCGCCCGCGACCGCAGCGCGCCCTCGTAGGAGAGCTCGGAGACGGCGTCGGAGAGCGCCGGGTGCATCCGGTGGGTCTGCGCGAGGAAGTAGCCGTACTCGGGCGGGAGGACGTCGTGCCCGTCGGCGAGCCAGCCGAGCGCCGACTCGTCGACCGGCTCCGGGTGCGCGCCCTGGCTCACCTGGGGCAGCTGCTGCGGGTCGCCGAGCAGGAGCAGCCGCTGGGCGGAGACGGCCGACGCGATCGTCGGGGCGAGCGAGAACTGCCCGGCCTCGTCGACCACCAGGAGGTCGAGCGAGCGGCGCGGCACGGTGACCGGGTTCGCGAAGGTCCAGGCGGTGCCGCCGATGACGCAGCCGCCGCCCTCCTCGAGGACCGCGGTGAGCGCCGCAGCGTTCTTCACCGGCGCCCAGGCCACGGCCTCGAGCGCCTCGGGCGGCGTGCCGTTCTTGTGCACCTTCGCTACGCGGGAGGGATCGACGCCGCGGCCGACGACGGCGCTCAGCACGTTCTCGACCACCGAGTGCGACTGGCCGACCACGCCGATGCGCCAGCCGTGCTCGTTCACCAGCCGTGCGATCACGTGGGAGCCGACGTAGGTCTTCCCGGTGCCGGGCGGACCCTGCACGGCGAGGGTCGCCCGGTCGAGTCCGAGCAGAGTGGTGACGACCGCGCCGATCACGTCGTCGCCCTGCACAGGAGCGACGGCTCCCGGCGGCACGCGGCGGAGGACGTCGAGCGCCGGGTCGGCCAGCATCGCGGGCAGCGCGTCGAGGACCTCGCCGCCCCACTCCGCGATCGCCTCGGGCTGGGGCGCGGCGCGCGGCGGCGGCGCGGGGGCGAGGGCGACCGGAGCGTCGTCGTGCGGATCCTCCCCCGCCTTCAGGCCCTCCTTGAGGAGCAGGACGATCCGCTCCCCGTCGTCGTCGACCGCGAGGATCTCGGAGCGCTCGGAGGCGCCGCGCAGACCGGGACCGGGCGAGGGCGCACCGGGGGGCGCCGGGGCCTCGTAGACCAGGTACGGCGACGAGCCGGTGCCGAGCCGGCTGCCGGGAGCGAGCCGGCCGAGGATCCGCAGCTCGCGCGACTGCGTGCGGGCGCGCGGGAGCTTCGCCCAGTCGCGGACGACCTCGACCCGGTCGATCATCACGACGTCTCGGGTGTCCGCCCACTCGTCCAGCGGCTGCCGGAGGCGGTCGAAGTGCTCCTGCCAGAAGGACTTGGCCTCGCGGCGGTGATAGTCGATCGCCGCGCCGGCGAGGGCGAGCGCGGTCTGGTCGGCCGTGCGCTCGCGCGGCTCGATCCCCTCGACCTGCGCCAGCAGTGCGACCGCGACCGGGTGCGGCTCGCGGGGCACGGGGATCTCGACCTCGAGCAGCGGCGGCAGCTCCTCGCGCGGCGGAGCGAGCTCCAGGAGCCAGTCGCGCAGGCGGAGCGTGGAGCGGCAGTCGTAGGCGTTGTACTCGGCGACGAGGTCGAGCCCGCGCTGCCCCTCGACAGGATCGACCCTCTGTGCGGCGCGCGCCTCCACGTACATCTCGATGCTGTCGGCGGCGTTCGTGACGCCGGACGCGTCCCGCTCCTCCTCGCCCATGTAAAGCGGCTCCAGCTTCTTGAGCGAGTAGCTGCGCGAGCCCACGCGGAGCGCCCGCCGCACCACCGGGTACAGGTCGACCAGGACGCCGTCGCGCAGGAGCGCGTCGACCTCCTCCTCGCCGACCCCGTGGCGGAGCGCGAGCGAGAGGAGGTGGCTCCGCTCGTAGGAGGCGTAGTGGTAGACGTGCATCCGGGGGTGCTCGGCCCGGCGCGCCCGCAGGAGCGCGAGGAAGTCGAGGAGCGCCCGGCGCTCGGCCGCGAGGTCGTGCGCCCAGAGCGCGGTGAAGCGCTCCTGGTCGTCGACCATGCCGAAGAGGTAGTCGAGGCCCCACTCGCGGTTGTCCTCGGTGTAGAGCGGGTCGCCCTCGAAGTCGAAGAAGAGGTCGCCCGGGACGGGGGCGGGCAGCCCGGCGAGCACGGAGGCGTCGATCACCTCGACGGCCGGCACCGGCGAGGACTCCGACCGCAGCTGCAGCCGCGCCTGGGCGCGCAGGCCCTCGAGCGTGCCCGCGCCCAGGCCGGGGACGGGGCCGTCGTGCTCGGCGAGGGCGTCGAGGGTGAGGACGCCGGCCGCCGTGAGCTTCGCCCGCTGGTCGAGCCGCATCCCGGCGACGAGGATCGGATCGCGGTGCGCCTGGACCTCGGGCGCACAGACGGAGCAGCGTCCGCAGGAGGGGTAGCGCGGATCGCCCCACGCCAGCGGCTCGTCGGCGGCGAGGCGCTCGTCGAGCACGGCGCCGAGCCGGGCGCGCTGCACCCGCTGGACCGGGGCGACGACGGCCAGCTCGTGGCTGGTGACGGAGCCGTCGCCGAGCACGAGGTGCACCTGCTCCCCCACGCGGATGCCGCGCGCCTGCATCTGCTCGGCGTAGGCGGCGAGCTGCAGCAGCGCCGGGATCTTCGCGTGCCGGGCGAGCTTGGTGTCGTAGACCTCGTAGGCGCCGTCGGCGGTGCGGAGGAGGAAGTCCGAGAAGCCCAGGAACTCGCCGTCGAAGAAGGTGGCCTGGTAGAGCACGTCGACCCCGGCGCGCATCGCCTCGACGGCCGCCTCGGCCGCCGCGGGGTAGCCGGCGGGCTCGGGGCGCTCGAACTCGAGCACCTCGTGCGTGCGCTTCAGCTCGGCGAGGAAGCGGTGCTCGTGCTCGTCGCCGAGCACCGCGGTGCGCTCGAGCATCCCGTCCCTCTCGGCCTCGAGGCGCGGGGCGCGGCCGAGCAGGGCGTCGAACCGGCGGAGGACCGCCCACTCGCAGGCCGCCCAGTTCGACAGGTCGGTGGGGCTCGTGACCACGCGGCCGGACTCCAGGTACACGCGACTCCTTCCGCGACCACCGGGCGGCGATCGGCTCCAGGCTAGGGCGCCCCTCCGACACTCGTGCGGCTGCGGCCACCACCCGCACCGCTCCGGCTCCGCGTGGCAGGCTGGGCCGATGACCCGCGCGCGCTTCGAGATCATCCCGGCCGACGACATCGGCGAGCGCGCCGCGCGGGCGTTCCCGGACCCCTCCGCGGTGACGCTGACCGTGACGAGCCTGCCGAAGCACGGGACCGAGCGGACCGTGGACTGCGCGGTCGCGCTGGCCGGGCGCGGGTTCCGCGTGGTGCCCCACCTGGCGGCGCGGAACGTCGAGGGCCGCGCCGCACTCGAGCGGATCCTCGGGCGGATGGGCGAGGCGGGGATCGACGAGGCGTTCGTGATCTCGGGCGACGCGTCCTCGGCGGCCGGCACCTACTCCACGAGCCTCGAGCTCATCCGCGACGCCCGCGAGATCTCACCCGGGCTGGCCCTGGACATCGCAGGCTATCCCGAGGGCCACCCGCACCTCTCCGACGAGAGCATCGAGCGGCACCTGCGCGAGCGCGCTCCGTTCATCCGCTCGATCGTCACGCAGATGTGCTTCGACGTGGACGCGGTGGTCCGCTACGCCGATCGGCTCCGCGAGACGGGGATCACGGCCGATCTGTGGGCGGGCGTGCCGGGGCCGGTCGAGCGCTCGCGGCTGCTGACGCTGGGCGCGCGAATCGGAGTGGGCTCCTCGCTCGGCTTCCTGAAGCGGAGCACCTCGGTGGCCGGCGGGCTCCTCCGCGGACGCCGCTTCTATCCGTCCTCCTTCGTCGCGCGCCTGGAAGCGGCGGCGGGCGACCGCCTCGCGGGCCTGCACGTGTACACCTTCAACGAGCTCGACTCCCTCGCCGCCTTCGCCTGATCGGCGAGCCTCCGCGCTCCTCGGGCGCCGACCCTCAGGGGCTCGAAGCCCTCGCGGGAAGCGCTGCGCCGGTCAGGTGGTGCGGCGGATCCAGATCGGCGGGTGCGGGAGCTCGGCCTCGGTGCGCAGGCGGCCGGCGAGCGGAGCCCAGACCACGAGCGCCACGCCGATC
This sequence comes from Rathayibacter sp. AY1A7, assembly GCF_002930845.1. Taxonomy (NCBI): domain Bacteria; kingdom Bacillati; phylum Actinomycetota; class Actinomycetes; order Micrococcales; family Microbacteriaceae; genus Rathayibacter; species Rathayibacter sp. AY1A7. The sequence continues at coordinate 21,443 of NZ_PSTL01000030.1, forward strand.
CCGAGCAGCAGGCCGCCGACGGTGTCGCTCAGCCAGTGGGCGCCGAGGTAGGTGCGGCTCGCCATCATCGCCACGGTGTAGAGGAAGCCCGCGATCCAGACCCACAGCAGCGGGAACACCAGGGCCAGCACCATCGCCGTCGTCGCCGCGTTGGCGGTATGGCCGGACGGGAAGGAGCCGTAGTCGCTGGTGACGAGCATGTCGGCCGGGCGGGCGCGTCCCACCAGCTCCTTGACGAGCTGGGTGGCGCCCACGCTGACCAGCGCGGCGATCGCGTAGTAGAGCGCGGCCCACCGCCTGCGGAACACCAGCAGCACGGCGACGATGCCGAGCGGGATGAGCGTCGTGCCGACGAGCCCCGCTCCGACCGTGTTCATGACGAGGGCCGGGATGTCCCAGACCGGCGAGCGGTGCTCGACGATCTCGTCCATCCACTCCACGTCGAAGCGGAAGGCCGAGGTGGGGCGGAAGGCGATCAGCACGGCGAGGAGCACCGTGAGCAGGATCGCGAGCGACGCGGAGATCAGCGGCCAGCGGCGGGAGACCCGGTGGGCCGCCTCCTTCGTCAGCAGCCGGGCGGCGACGTCGTCGGACGGCACCTGCTCGCGCAGCCGCGCACGCTGGACGGCGTCGGGGCGCGCGGTTCCGGGCTCGGTCGACAGGCGGTCGTCGCGGTGATCCATCTGGACATGATGCCGTCACACGGCGTTCCCCCGCTGGGGGTTGCGGGGCGGCTCGGCCGACCGGTCGGAGGACCGGCGTCCGCGCGGCGGGGTTCATGACAGGGTTCGAGCGGCCTTGCGGATCCCCGGCCTTCCCCCGCGGGGTCTCGCGGCGCGGCTCAGCCGGCCGCGCGGGCCAGGCGGGCGGCGCGGAGGGCGTCGAGCCGGGTCGGCTCGGAGGAGCGCGCGAGGAGCCGCGCGGCGACGGCGCTCACGCGGGAGTCGTCCGAGGCGGAGGCCCGCTCGAGGGCGGCGGCCGCGTCGGGACCGGTGATCGAGCCGAGCGCCATCACGGCCGAGACCGCGAGCGCGGAGTCGTCGCTGCCGGCGGCCCCGTCCAGCGCGTCGACGGCAGGACGCGCGTCGTCGCCCAGGTAGCCGAGCGCGGCGGCGGCGTGACGCCGGACCGGCGCGGACCCCTCGCGGAGAGCCTGCTCCAGACCGGGGACGGCCGCGGCGCCGAAGGAGGCGAGGACGTCGGTGAGCACGTTCTGCGCCTCCGCGTCGTCGTCGCCGAGCAGGCCGAGCAGGACCGGCAGGGCGCGCTCGTCGCCGAGGCGGCCCAGCGCGAAGCGGGCCTTCGCGGCGACGGCGGGCTCGGAGTCGGCGGCCAGCGGGGCGATGTCGTCGAGCGTCGCCGGGTCGAGGATCTTGCTGAGCACGTGCAGCGCCTGCGTGCGCACCCGGGGCTCGCGGCCGAGCGCCTCGCGGGCGACGGGGACGGCGGCGGAGCCGAGGCGGCCGAGCGACCAGGTGAGCACGTCGCGGACGAAGAAGTCGGGCTCCTCCCACAGGTGCGCGGCGAGGGGCTCGGCGGTGGCGGGCTCGGCGAGCTCGCCCAGGGTCATCGCCGCGCGGAGGCGGACGTCGCGGTCGGGGTCGGAGAGCTCGGCGAGCAGGGCGGAGGAGTCGCGGGAGGACATGGGAGGGGACTGTAGCAGCGGCGCTCGGGAGCGGATCCAGCGAGGGCCGGAACGCCCGGGAGGAGCCGCAGGAGCGGGGCGTGCCGGACCGCCGGGACCCGGAGCCGAGCGCTCAGTCCTGCAGCGCCGGGACGCTCCTCGGCCGGACGATCAGCCAGAGCGCCAGGATCGACACGGTCGCCGTCGCCATCATCACCACGGCCATCGGCACGGCCGAGCCGGCGCCGAAGACCCCCGAGATCGGCGACAGCAGTCCGGCGGTGCCGAAGTTGACCGCTCCGAGCAGCGACGCGGCCGTCCCCGCCTCCCGGCCGTGGTTGACCAGGCCGAGGACCTGCACGCACGGGAAGCTGAAGCCGCAGGACGCGATGAAGAACCACAGCGGGACGAGCGTGCCCCAGAGCCCCAGCCCGAGCACGTCGAAGAGGGCGATCAGGCCGGCGGAGGTGAACAGCGTCAGCGTCGTGATCGCGAGGATCCACTGCGGCCCGATCCTCCGGCTGAGGTAGGAGGACGCCTGCACGCCGAGGACGACGCCGAGCGAGTTCACGGCGAAGAGCAGCCCGTACTGCTGCGCGTCGAATCCGTAGAGGCCCTGGAGCAGGAACGAGGAGCTGGAGAGGTAGGTGAACAGGCCGGCGAAGGTCATGCCCCCGATCACCGCCACTCCGAGGAACACGCGGTCGCTGAGGACGGCCCGGTAGCGCTGCACGAGCGAGCGGTGCTCGCGCTCGTGTCGGGCGGCGCGGGGCCGGGTCTCGACGACGAGCAGGCCGACGGCCGCGACGACCAGCACGCCGTAGGCGGCGAGGAAGACGAAGATCCCGCGCCAGTCCATGATCAGCAGCAGCTGCGAGCCGATGACCGGCGCGAGCACGGGCGCGAGGCCCGACACCAGGGCGAGCCGGGACAGCATCCGCACCAGCGGGCGTCCGCCGAAGAGGTCGCGGACCATCGCCATCGCGACCACGCCGCCCGCCGCCGCACCGGCTCCCATCAGGAAGCGGAAGACGCCGAGCGTGACGATCTCGGGGGCGAGCGCCGCGCCGACGCAGGCCAGCACGTGCAGCGAGGTGGCCAGGAGGATCGGCAGGCGCCGGCCGACCGCGTCGCTCCAGGGGCCCACGACCAGCTGGCCGAGCGCGAAGCCGAGGGTCGTGCCGGTGAGGGTCAGCTGGACCGCCGCCTCCGACACGTTCAGCTCGCTCTGCAGCGCGGGGAACGCCGGCAGGTAGAGGTCGATCGTGAACGGCCCGAGGGCGGTCAGCGAGCCGAGGACGATCACGTAGACGAGGCGCTGGCGGGCCGTCAGGGCGTCGCCCGGGTGGCGGTGCACGGGGAGGGAGGCGGTCGGAGTCGAGGCGGGAGTGGACACGGAGTGCCTTCCTGCGCAGGGCGCAGCGGAGTGGGAGGGAGGGGTGCGGCCGGTGTCGTCCTCGGCTCGGGAGCGGACCTCGTCGGCTCCACACCGCTCGGTCGAATCAATTCGATCACGTGTCGGACAGTGGCGCCACCCCTCGGCCCGCCGTCGGGTCAGACCGGGTGGAGCGGAGTGCCGAGCGGGTCGGCGAGCAGGCGCTCGAAGGCGAGCTCGGCGGCGCCCAGCATGAGCAGATCGGCGCCGAGCTCGGTCCGCACGATGCGCACGGAGTCGAGCGCGACCCGGAAGGGGCCGCCGCGGCCCAGGCGCTCCTCCAGGAACCCCGGCGCGACTCCGATCAGCGCCCCGAGGAAGCCGCCCAGCACCACGAGCTGCGGGTTGAACACGTTGATCACGTTGCGCAGGGCGACCGCGAGGTGCCCGAGCTGGCGCTCGACCTCGGCGCGGACGGCCGGGTCCTCGGAGGCGGCGAGCGCCTCCTCCAGCCGCTCGCTCTCGTCGAGGCCGAGCACGGTGAGCAGCTCGGCGCGGCCGACCTCGGTCTCGAGGCAGCCGACGGCGCCGCAGTGGCAGTCGATGCCCGCGCTGTTGACGAGGGTGTGGCCGATCTCCCCCGCGTAGCCGTCGATGCCGTGCAGAGGCGCGCCGCCGACGATGACGCCGGCGCCCACTCCGCTCGCGCCGCCGTTGAGGTAGACGAGGTGCGAGACGTCGCGGCCGGCGCCGAGGACGCTCTCGGCGAGCGCACCGAGGTTGGCGTCGTTCGCCGAGAGGACGGGCAGGCCGGTCGCGTCCGCGAGCATGCGGGAGAAGGGCTCGTCGTCCCAGCCGAGGTGCGGGCCGACCCGGACGAGGCCGTCGGCGTCGCGGACGAGGCCGGGCACGGCGACGCCGATGCCGACGGTCCGCGTCTCCTCGGGCAGCTCGGCGAGCAGCTCGGCGACCGCCTCGGCCGCCAGACGGGCCGCGGCCTCGGCGGTGGGGACGGAGGCGGAGCGGCGGATGCGGCGGCGGACGACGGCGTCGACCCCGACCACGGCGACCGTGACGGCGTCGATCTCGGGGTTCACGGCGAGCGCGACGACTCCGGGATCGGCCTCGACGACGGGGCTCGGCCGGCCGACCTGGTTCGGCGTGGAGGGCTCGCGCTCGCGCACGATGCCGAGCTCCACCAGCTCGCCGACCAGCGCCGCGATCGTGGAGCGGTTGAGGCCGGTCAGGCGGGTCAGCTGCGAGCGGGAGCGGGGGCCGCCGCGGTGCACGAGGCGGAGGATCGCCGAGAGGTTGTGCCGCCTGACGCGGTCGAGGTTGTTGCCGCGCGTCGCGTGGTCGGGCATCCGCGGTCTCCTCTGCTTGCGGGGGTCAGCCTAGCCGGGGGCG
>NZ_PSTL01000031.1:0-22890 GCF_002930845.1 Rathayibacter sp. AY1A7
ATCCCGGCCGGCACCTCGCAGCAGGGCGAGCTCTAGCACCCGGGGGCGGGGTCGCTCCCGACCGTAGGCCTCCGCTGTTTCGCGCGCGTTTCCGGCGGGCGGCGCGCGATCCGGATCCGGAGCGGCCCCGCCCCCGGGTGCTAGAGCTCGCCCTGCTGCGAGGTGCCGGCCGGGATCGGGACGAGCCGCGTCACGACGGGAGGCTGGGCGACGAGTCCGCGGATCGCCGCGTTGAGGCGGACGACCGGCTCGCCGGCGCCGTGCGCGTCGAGCAGGTCGCCGCTCGTCCACTTCTCCAGCATGACGATGGTGCCGTCGGGCGAGTCGTGGATCGCGTAGAGCTCGCAGCCCTCCTCCTCGTGCACCTCGATGCCGCGCCGCCGCGAGACACCGGTGACGAGAGCGGTCCTGCCCTGCAGGGGGAGGAGTGCGGACACGGGGAGCCTTTCGATCGCGCCCGAGCGGGCCGGAGGGTGCGGGCCGGAGGGAGCGGGCCGGAGCGACGGGGATCGGGAAGGCCTCAGCCGCACTGCACGATCTCCACCGTATCGAGCCGCCGGTGGCCTCCGTCCGGCGATGAGGTGCCCCTCAGACCTGCTGGGAGATCCGCAGGCCCCGTCCCCGGGAGAAGCCGAGGCGCGAGTAGCTGTCCGCCAGCCGCTCGTCGCCGGCGACGGCCACGACGACGCCTCCCGCGGGGACCGTGGCCAGCAGCTCCCTCGTCGCGAGCACCGCCGACAGGCGGGTCCCGGGGCGCTGCGAGAACGCCATCACCGTCCACCGCCGCCCGGGAGGCGTCTCCGCGCCGACGGCCTCGGTGAGGGGGGTCCCGACCAGCAGGGCCCCGCCCCCACGGCTCCGCCCAGGAGCGCCGCGAGGACCAGGACCGCGCCGAGCAGCCCCGAGAGCGCGACCCACACGGCCGCCACCACGGCCAGCAGGACGACCGGGACGGTGACGGCGATGCTCACCAGGGCGTCGGCGACCGGCCGGTAGCGCCCGAAGACGACCAGCCCGTTCCGGTCGGCCGTCTCATGGGCGGCGCGGCGGATCACGGAGGGCGCGAGCGAGAGCAGCGCCGTCGGGAAGGCCAGGACGGCGAGGACGCGGTGGCGCGTGAAGGCGCGCACCATCAGCCACGAGACGGCGGGCAGACGTCCCCATCCGACCGGTGCCGACGCCGCTGCCATCGAGCCAGTCTGCGCGATCGGGGAGGCGCGGGGCCACCCGGTACGAGGACGCCGCTCCGGCTCCGCTGCGCGAGGGAGGCCGACGCGGACTACTCCTCGTCCGCCCGGTAGACCTTCCGGAACGCGTCCTTGCGGGCGATCCTCCCGCCGCGGAACTCGTAGATGTCGCAGCCCCGCGTGACCTGGGGTCGGCCGTCGGGGCCGGTCCCGGTGAAGGACCAGGTGGCCGCGCCGCGCGTCCCGGCGATGAGGGGAGCCCCCTCCTCGTGCCGCTCCTGTCCGGTGTCGAAGGCGAGCATGAGCGCGAATCCCTCGCGGACCTGCTCCTTGCCCGTCCAGGTGCGGCCGGGCTCGGGGCCCACGGACGCGCCGTAGACGCAGTCGTCGGTCATGTGACTCATCAGCGCTTCGAGGTCGTGGCGGGTCCAGGCGTCGCTGAACGCGGCCAGCACCTCGGGCGTCATCTCGCTCGTGCTGGTCTCGGTCGAAGAGGAGTCGTCCATGGCGGGCCTCGGTCCTTCTGATCGGTGGACCGTCGTCGGTCGCTCTGCGACCGTGGCAGGTGAGCGGCCGCAGTGGCAACGCCCTCTAGCGGTCATGTCCGGAAGCGGACGGCCGGCGGATCAGCGGTCCGTCGACCCGCCGACCAACGGGTGAGCGCGACGGCGGGGGGCGGTGCGCTGCGGGCGGCGGGAGCGGCCGCCGAGGCGACCCGCTCCACCGGGCACTGCCGCGTCCCGATGCTGAGCCCCTTCGTGAAGGCCGTGCCGAAGTCGGACGCGGGCCGGCCCTCCTCCGCCTCCTCGGTCGCGGCTCCCGGGTCGCCCGAGGCGGCCGGATGCTAGGCGCTCGCCGCCTCCTCCGCCACCTCCTCCCCGCCGACCGGCGCCGGCGCGCAGGATGAGGAGCACCGGTCGCGGCGGGCACCGACCCCGCACCCGACCGGCACCGAGACCGCCACGAGCCCGCGCCGGCGGGAGGACAGCGAGAGCACCATGGGATTCTGGGGACCGACCGACGAGACCCGCGGCACGCGCCCGGTCGACGAGCCGCTCGGCGAGCTGGAGCTCGTGCACGCCTTCACCAGCGGGCCGATGCCCACCGGCGTCAGCGTCTCGCACACCGGGCGGATCTTCGTGAACTTCCCGAAGTGGGGAGACGAGGTCCCGGCCACGGTCGTGGAGCTGGTCGACGGAGCGGCGGTGCCCTACCCGGACGAGGCCTGGAGCACGCCGTCGGGAATCGACGACGCCGGCGCCCTCGTCTCGGTGCAGAGCATCGTCGTCGATCCGGCCGACCGGCTCTGGATCCTCGACACCGGCAGCCCGATGTTCGAGCCGACGAAGAAGGGCGGCCCCAAGCTCGTCCGCGTCGACCTGGCGACCGACACCGTCGAGCAGGTGATCCTCCTCGAGCCGGACGTCGCCCTGCCGACCACCTACCTCAACGACGTGCGCTTCGATCTGCGGCGCGGCATCGCCTACATCACCGACTCGGCCGACTCCGGCCCGAACGGGATCATCGTCGTCGACCTCGAGGCGGGGACCGCCTGGCGCCGCCTGCACGACCACCCGAGCACGAAGGCGCTCACTCCTCCGGAGCTCGTGCCGATGGCCGAGGGCCGCGTGCTGATGAAGCGCCCGGCCGACGGCGACCCTCAGCCGGTGACGATGGGCGCCGACGGCATCGCGATCTCGGCCGACGGCGAGCGCCTCTGGTACTGCCCGCTCGCCTCCCGCCGCTGGTTCAGCGTGGCGACGGCGGCCCTGGTCGACCGGTCGGTGCCGGACGAGGACGTCGCGGCGACCGTCGTCGACGAGGGCGACAAGGGTGGGGGAGCGGACGGCCTCGAGACGGATGCGCTGGGCCGCTTCTACGCCACGAGCTACGAGAACAACGCGATCGTCCGCCGTCGCACCGACGGCATGATGGAGACGATCGTGCACGACGAGCGGCTGCTCTGGCCGGACACCATGTCGATCGCGACGGACGAGCACCTGTACGTCACCGCGAACCAGCTGCACCGCCAGGCCGACTACCAGGGCGGCACGGATCTGCGGACGTACCCGTACTCGCTGTTCCGGGTGCGGATCGGCGCGGGGCCGGTTCTCCTGCGCTGAAGGCCCCCGCCTGGTCGCCTGCGCCGAGATCCGCAACGCGGATCAGCGCCAGTGGGCGAGCTCCGTGCGGAGGGTCGCGCGGGCGCGGGCGAGCAGCCCGCGGACGGTCGAGGTCGTGAGGCCCAGCTCGTGCGCGATCGCGTCGTAGCTGCACTGCTCCAGCTGGCGAAGCTCCCAGCAGCGGCGCTGGGCCGGGGGCATCGCGGCGAGCACCCGGTTGGCGTCGGCGGCGAGCGATCCGCAGTGCGCGGCGTGCTCCGGGTCGTCGGCGGCGGAGGCGGGGAACTCGTCGTCCAGCTCGGCTCGCAGCCGCGAGACGCTGGAGCGGAGCCGGTCGACGCTGCGGCGGCGCGCGGTCGTGACGAGCCAGCCGGCGATGGTCTCGCCGTCGATCACGCTGTCCACGTGGGTCCACGCCGCGAGGAACGTCTCCTGCACCACGTCGTCGACGTCGGCGCTGCTGCGGAGGGTGCGGGCGGCCGTCGCGCGGAGCAGACCGGTGTAGCGGCGGACGATGGTGGCGAACGCGCGGTCGTCGCCCTCCGCGGCGCGGATGACGAGCATCCGGTCCGAGTCGGGTTCGAGCAGCGCGAGCGGCGGCGCGGCGAGGGTCGAGGGGCGGGCCCTCGGGAGGCGTGCGGGGGTGGTGGCGGTGAGCATGCGGACTCCGGTCGACTTGATGTGCAGGCATGATTCGGAGGCGCGCTCCCGCCCGGTTTCCCGGGGCGGGACCCCAGTGGGAGGGGCAGGTCTGTCCGGTTTCCGGGGACGTCAGCGCCGCCGCGACCACCAGCGGCGGGACCGCTCCGGCTCGGCGGCCGCCCGGGCCTCGGCCTCGGCGGCGCGATCGGCGCGCCGCTGCGACCAGGCGGCGACCTCCTCGTCGACGTCCCGGAGCGGGGTGACGACGGGCGGCCCACCCAGCAGCTGGCGGCGCGCCTCGATCACCCGCGTGTTGAAGTCGGCGAGCTCGGCGCGCACCTCCCCCTCGCGGTGCAGGCGGTCGAGGCGCTCGTCGAGCGCGCGGTCCTCGGCGCGGAGGAGGAAGGCGGCCGGGCCGATCCCGGTGAGGTTCTCGCGCTCGATCTTGCGGCGGATCCACCAGTCCGGGTCGTGGGCCGCGCCCAGGTCCGGAAGCGGCTTCCCCGATCCCGGCAGGTCGTCGAAGTCGCCGCGGCGGATCGCGAGCTGGATCGCCGTCTCGACGAACGCGGCCCGCTCGAGCGGATCCTCCGGCAGGGCGGGCTGCTCCGCCTCCTCCTCGCCCGCGGCGCCGGCCCGGTACCGGGCGGCGCGCTCCCTCGCATCCGACATCCCTCCACGCTAGATCGGGCTCCTCGCTCCGGGCAACCACCCCTCCCGCCGTCTCCGTGGTCGGCGGGCGCCGCGGGTCGACATCGCCGGACCGGCGTGCGTAGTATCGATACTCAATAACATCGACGATCGATAAGGAGCACGCCATGACGAGTGTCATCCCCAGCGGACCGGTCCGGGAGCGTCCGCGCGTGTTCCGGGTGGCCAGGGCGGTCCTGCTCATCGTCGCGGTCTTCTCCGTGCTCACCGCGCTCCTGCAGACCTGGACCGTCACCACCGGGCGCACCCTGCTGGTCTTCGGGGGAGCGGACGGCCGCCTCCCGCTCCGGAGCCTCCCGCAGCTGCTGCAGGCCGAGCCGCGCGAGGGCACCGCGCCCACGCTCGCCGACGCCGCCCTCTCCCTCCGCCTGCTCGGTGCGCTGCCGAGCCTCCTCCAGGCGGTCACGATCGTCCTCGCCACGGTCTTCCTCCTGCGGGTCCTCCGCGGCATCGCGGCCGGACGCCCGTTCGACCCCTTCGTCCTCGCGAACTGGCGCCGTCTGAGCCTCGCCCTGCTGATCGGAGGAGTGGCGCAGGGCCTCGCCGACACCGCGGCCGGCCTGTACCTCAGCTCCGGCATCGGCCTGCTCTTCGCCGCCGGCCGGGTGACCGACGAGCAGCGCGATGCCTTCCTCGGCGGCGACTACCAGGCCATCGGGACGAACCTGCCGCAGTGGCCCGTCCCCGTCCTGCTCGCCGGAGTGGTGGCCCTCGCCCTGACGGCGGCGTTCCGCGCCGGCGCGAAGCTCGAACGGGACGTCGACGGCGTTGTCTGAGCCCGCCGACGACGAGAGGCACCGGATCGACTGCCACCTCGGAGCAGTGCTGGCCGAGCGCGGCGTGACCCTCACCGCCCTCTCGGCCCGCACCGGCATCACGATGGCGAACCTCTCCATCCTCAAGAACAACCGCGCCCGCGCGATCCGCTTCACGACGCTGACGCTCATCTGCGACGCGCTCGACTGCACCCCGCAGGAGCTGTTCTCGATCCGGGCCGTCGACGAGCGGGGGTAGCGGCGGGCGGATCGGCCAGGGGATCTCTGCGGGGCCGATGGTAGGGACGCCGTCCGATCCGACCGTCGATCGAGCAGGCCTCAGTCGCGCTCCACGTCCGCCCCTCCTGGGATCGGCCGGAGCTCCCCGGAGCTCGCTCTCGTCCCGACCCATGGATGAGCCTCACCAGCGCGGTCGGCGGCCTCGGCCATCGACCGTCCACAGGGGAGCGAGCTCGTCAGCGGGACCGTCGAATGCGCCTCCGGTGGATGCCGGCGGCTGCTCGCGGTCGTCCCGCCCGAGACGATGACTCCCGAGCAGTTGTCGCGCGAGCGCGGAACGACCCCGCAGACACGCATCGCGGGAACCCTCCGGGACCCTCGCTCCATCTCCGTGACTTCCACTGTCGAAGGGCCCCTCCTGAAGATCCGGGCCGACTACTGGTCTCAGGAGTACATCCCCTGGGGACGTGTGCGAAGCGTCCTCGTGCGTGCTTCCGCGAAGCGGTCCCGTCGCGCTGTGCGATCTCCCTGAGACGGGAGCGGTGTACCCGTCGACGAGGCCGCCGGTCATCGACCCCGCGAGGAGCGCCCGCTTCAGACCCGCACCGACGACGAACACGTCGATCGACCCGGGGTTCCCGAACGGGAGACGGACCGTGATGCACGTCTGGTCGTGCTGAGCGGCGGTCAGCGGTCGAGGACTTGACGAATGACGAAGACCCGGTTCTCCGTCGACTCCCGCCCCACCGGGTCGAACCCGCTCGCCGTCATCACTGAGACCCTGCTCGAGCCGGTCGGCGTGCTCGTGCGCGCAGCGCTGCGGCCGCTTCCCGCCCGCTCAGTCCAGCGGGTAGCCCGGCAGCCCGTCGATGCTGACCGCGTTGCGCGTGGCTCGGTACTCGGCCATGCCGTCGGGGCCCTTCTTCTCGGCCTGGAGGAGGAGCAGGTCGCGCTCGCCGACCGGCTCCATCACCGGCACGCCCCAGCCGCACGCGTCACTGATGCGGGTGAGCTCGACGGTGACGACCGCGCGGGTGCTCGGGTGGTCGGGGTGCTGCTCCGCGACCTCGGCGAACGCCTCCGAACCGGGCAGGTGCACGGAGCCGGTGCCGTGCAGGCGGACGATGCGCGGACGCGGTCCGAACGACGCGAACATCAGGCACACGCGCCCGTTCTCACGCAGGTGCGCGATCGTCTCGACTCCGCTGCCCGTGTAGTCGACCCAGCCGACGCGCCGCGGGCCCAGGATCGAGAACGAGTCGTGGCCGCGCGGCGACATGTTGACGTGCCCGTCGGCGGCGAGGGGCGCGGTGGCGACGAACCACATCGGCTGCTCGTGAATCCAGGAGGAGAGGCTCTCGTCGATCTCGTCGTAGACGTGCGCCACGGGGTCAGGCCCCGGCCGCGCGGCGGACCAGCTCGGTGACGGCGACGCGCGTCTCGGCGTCGGCGGAGACGAGCGCGTAGGCGGTCGGCCAGATCGTGCCGTCGTCGAGCTGGGCGCCGTCCTGGAAGCCGAGGGTCGAGTAGCGCGTGCCGAACTTCGCGCCGGGCTGGAAGAAGACGATCGCCTTGCCGTCGGAGCGCGCGTAGGCGGGGAAGCCGTACCAGGTCTTCGGGAGGAGATCGGGGGCGGTCTCGCCGACGACCTCGTGGAGCATCTGGGCGATCGGCCGCTCCTCGTCGGTCATCGCGGCGATCGCGGCCTCCGCGTCCCTGCGGTCGGCGTCGGCCTTGTCGGCGCTCTTCTGCCGCTTCGCCTCCGCCCGCAGCTCGGCCGCGCGCTGCTTCATCGCCGCGCGCTCGTCCTTCGAGAAACCGTCTTCGGAGGCCATGTCCGCCCGTCCCGTCCGTCTGCGGCTCCCGGTCCGGGAGCGTCCCCGCACATCGTGACAGCGCCGCACTCGCCGCACAACGGCGGGACCGGGCGCGACCGCGCCCCCCGGAAGCCCAGCCTCCGCGGTTAGCGTGGGCGGATGCGCCTCCTCCTGATCCGCCACGGCCAGACCCCCTCCAACGTCGCCGGGCTCCTCGACACCCGCATCCCCGGACCCGGGCTCACCGACCTCGGCCGCACCCAGGCCGCTGCGCTGCCCGGTCGGCTCGCCGGCGAGGGGATCGGCGCGCTGCTCGTCTCGACGATGGTCCGCACCCACGAGACGGCCGCCCCTCTCGCCGCGGCCCTCGGGCTCGAGCCGATCGAGCGCGACGGCATCCGCGAGGTCGCTGCCGCGGGGCTCGAGATGCGCGGCGACGTCGCGGCGGTCGAGGAGTACATGGGCACGGTCTTCCGCTGGGCCGGCGGCGAGACGTCGATCCGGCTGGCGGGCGGCGAGACGGGCGACGAGTTCGCGGCGCGCTACGACGCGGTGGTGGCGGAGGCGGAGGCGCTCGGGCACGAGGTCGTCGCGCTGGTCAGTCACGGCGCGGCCATCCGCTGCTGGGCGGGTCTGCGCTCCCTCGACCTCGATGCGCGCTTCATCGCCGACCACCTGCTCGACAACACCGGCGTCGTCGTCCTCGAGGGCTCGGGCGACGCGTGGACGCTCGTGTCCTGGCAGGGCGAGCCCGTCAGCGGAGTCGGCGCGGCGGCCCCCTCGGGCCCGGCGGGCGAGACCACCGTCTGAGCTGCAAGCCTCCTCGCCGGTCGAGCAGCGGCGGATGGAGTCCGGCCGGAACGAGCGCCGCCGGCCGCGCCATCACGGTAACGATCGCGCAACACTCCGGAAACCAGCTCCGACCAGCACATTCGCTCGCGCCGATCGGTTCATCACCACCCCTGGACCCGCCCCCGCAATTGTCCGACGTTTGCCCCTCGGCAGCTCCGCGGCTACCGTGGTCGGCGGTCCTCACAGGCCCCGATGAACCGGTCCGCGCTCGCACGGCGTCCCCCCAGGACGCGCCGCGATCGTACGGTCAACGGGAGTGGAGGCGGCCCCGAGGCCGCCTCGGACGCTCTCGCCTCCACCCCCTGCCGCGCTGAGCGGCGGGACGCACGCGGAGGCTCGACGCACGGCTGTCCCACGCTCCCGACCCGGCACCACGAGATGAGCGCAGGGCGTCGTCCCTGCGCGCCGACGGAGTGTACGTGCACCAGAACCAGCAGATCATCAGCGAGCCCCGGAGCGAGGCGGGCGCCGATCCCGCGACCCCCGCTCTCGAGGCCCGCCACCTCTTCAAGGTGTTCGGCCGGAAGCCCGACGAGGTCGTCCGCCGACTGGGCGAGGGCGCCGACCGCGGCGAGCTCGCCGGACTCGGCACGGCCGCGGTGATCGACGCGTCCTTCACCGTGCACCGCGGCGAGATCTTCGTCGTGATGGGCCTCTCCGGCTCCGGGAAGTCCACCCTCATCCGCATGCTGAACGGGCTCCAGGAGCCCTCCGCGGGCGAGGTCCTGATCGAGGGCTCCGCCACCACCGGCGTCTCCGAGGCGGAGCTGCGCCGCGTGCGCCGCTCGTCGGTGTCGATGGTGTTCCAGCACTTCGCGCTCCTCCCGCACCGCACCGTGCTCGACAACGTCGCGTACCCGCTCGAGATCCAGGGCGTCCCCGCGGCCGAGCGCCGCGAGCGGGCGATGCTCGCGGTCGAGCGCGCCGGTCTCGCCTGCTGGCACGAGAAGATGCCCGACGAGCTCTCCGGCGGCATGCGCCAGCGCGTCGGCCTCGCCCGGGCGCTCGCCGCCGACACCGACATCGTGCTGATGGACGAGGCGTTCTCGGCGCTCGACCCGCTGATCCGCCGCGAGATGCAGGAGCAGCTGATCGAGCTGCAGCACGAGCTCGGCAAGACCATCGTCTTCATCACGCACGACCTCAACGAGGCCATGTTCCTCGGCGACCGCATCGCGGTGATGCGCGACGGCCGCATCGTCCAGATCGGCACCCCGGAGGAGATCCTCACCGACCCGGCGAACGACTACGTCGCCCAGTTCGTGCAGGACGTCGACCGCGCCCGCGTGCTCACCGCCTCCGCCGTGATGGAGCCCGCCCGCTCCGTGGTCACCCTCGCGGCCGGTCCCCGCGCCGCGCTGAGGAGCATGCGCGACCTGCAGACCTCGGCCGCGTTCGTGGTCGGCGGCGGACGCCGCCTGCTGGGCACGGTCCGCGACCGCGACGTGATCGAGCAGGTGCGCCGGAGCACCGGCGACCTCTCGGCGGTCCTCACCTCCGACGTCGTCACCGTCGGTCCGGACACCGCCCTCAGCGAGGTCATCGAGCCCGCCGTCGAGTCGGCGCTGCCGGTCGCCGTGGTCGACGCCGACGGGCGTCTGCTCGGAGCGATCCCGCGGGTGACCCTGCTCGCGGCGCTCGGCAACGTGCCCGCCCGCACCGGCGAGCACCCGGTGATCGAGCCGCCCGCCACCGTCTCGACCGAGGTCGTCACCGCGACCCTGCACGCGACCGGAGGCCCCGTCGAGGACGCCGTCCTCGCGGCGGACGGAGGTGCACGATGACCGATCTCGGCTTCCGCCTCCCGCTCGGCGCCCTCGCCGAGGGTGCCGTCGACGTCCTCACGCAGACCTTCCAGCCGGTCTTCGACCTGCTGCGCACCGTCTTCGGCGCCCTCTACTCCGGCGTCGACCTCGTCCTCGCGACGCCGCCCTTCTGGGTGATCGTCGCCTTCCTCGCCGTACTGGCCTACGCCGTCCGCGGCTGGGTCTTCGCGGCCGGCACCGCCGTGGGGCTCCTGCTGATCGTGGGGGTCGACCAGTGGGAGAACGCGATGGACTCCCTCGCGCTGGTGCTCGTCGCCTCCGTGATCGCCATCGCGCTGAGCGTGCCGCTGGGCGTGCTCGCCGCGCGCAACCGCACGGCCTCCGCGGTCATCCGGCCCGTGCTCGACCTGATGCAGACGATGCCGGCCTTCGTCTACCTGATCCCCGCGCTGATCCTGTTCCGGGTCGGAGTGGTGCCGGGCATCGTCGCGACCATCGTGTTCGCGATGGCGCCGGGCGTCCGGCTCACCGAGCTGGGCATCCGCGGCGTCGACCCGGAGCTCGTCGAGGCGGGGGAGTCGTTCGGCTCCTCGAAGTGGCGGATCCTCCGCCAGATCCAGCTGCCGCTGGCGCTGCCCTCGATCCTGGCGGGCCTCAACCAGGTCATCATGCTCTCGCTCTCGATGGTCGTCATCGCGGGCATGGTCGGCGCCGGAGGGCTGGGCGGCGACGTCGTCGCGAGCCTCAACCGGATCGATGTCGCGCTCGGCTTCGAGGCGGGCATCTCCGTCGTGATCCTCGCGGTCGTCCTCGACCGGATGACCGGCGCGCTGGGCTCGCCCTCGCCGGCGAGAGTCGCCCGGGCGAAGAACCGCCGCGCCGTCGTGGCGACCCGCTCGGCCGTCGGCGTCGTCTCGATCGGCCTGGTCGCGTCCCTCGGGGCCGCGACCCTCGCCGCTCCCGCCACCGCCGCCTCCGTCGACAACGGCGACCGCACCGACGTGACCGTCGCCGTGTTCCAGGGCTGGGACGAGGGGATCGCCGTCTCCGCTCTGTGGGAGGCGGTGCTCGAGGAGCAGGGCTACGACGTGACCCTGCAGAACGCCGACGTCGCCCCCGGCTTCCAGGGCCTCTCGACCGGCGACTACGACCTCGCCCTCGACACCTGGCTGCCGCTCACCCACGCCCGGTACGTCGAGCAGTACGGCGACTCGATCGTCGACCTGGGCGCATGGAACGACGAGGCGAAGCTGACCATCGCGGTCAACGAGGACGCCCCGATCGACTCCCTCGAGGAGCTCGCCGCCGACCCGGGCGTCGTCGGCAACCGCCTGATCGGCATCGAGCCCGGCTCCGGTCTCAACAAGGCGACGACCGAGGACGTCATCCCCGGCTACGGCCTGGAGGGGATGGACTACCTCACCTCGTCGACGCCGGCCATGCTCCAGGAGCTCTCGAGCGCGACCGCCGCGGGCGAGAACATCGCCGTCACGCTCTGGCGCCCGCACTGGGCCTACGACGCCTTCCCGGTCAAGGACCTCGAGGACCCGAAGGGCCTGCTCGGGCAGGCGGAGGGCATCCACTCCTTCGGCTCGGCCGCGTTCGACGCGGACTACCCGACGATGAGCCGCTGGATCCGCGACTTCCGGATGGACTCGAAGACGCTCTACTCGCTCGAGAACGCGCTGTTCAACGACGGGGCCGCCGACCGCTCCGCAGCCCTCGCCGCGTGGATGGACGAGAACCGGGAGTACGTCGACACGCTGATCACCTGATCCGCCACCACGACGAAGGCCGAGAGGCCGGGCGGCCCCGGACCAGGGCTGTCCCGGCCTCTCGGCCTTCGTCGCGCAGGGGTCAGGCGGCGCTGACCCGGCGTCCCGCGGTGGCGCGGACGAGGAGGGTGACCACCAGCACCACGGCGGCGGCGACCAGCGCGGCGATCCCGGCGGGGACCGAGACGAGCTCGCCGGCGAAGCGGCCGACGGCGACCCAGGAGAGTCCCCAGACGAGCGAGAGCATCGGGGCGATGCGGCCGCGGCCGGTGACCGCGATCAGGAGTCCGACGAGCGCGGCGACGGCGAGGACGACGACCGCCCAGACCGCGGCGCCCGGACCGTCCGCGCTGCCGACTCCCGCGCCGACGAGCCCGGCGGTGACGTTCGCGGCCGTGGCCACGCACACCCAGCCGAGGTAGAGCCCGAAGGTGCCGTCCGTCACGATCGCGTCGACCACTCCGGCCGACCGGGTGGTCCGCAGGATCACGAAGATGCGCGCGAGCACGGCGAGCAGCAGGGCGATCACGACGACGCTGAGCGTCAGGAAGCCGGCCTGGACGACCAGGATCCACGCGGCGTTCAGGAGGAGGCTGGCCGCGGCCCAGTAGCCCAGCCGGCGGTGGCGGGTGCGGGCGGTCTGCGAGGGCAGGAACTGCCAGATCGCGTAGGCGATGAGGCCGGTGTAGATGACGCTCCAGATCGCGAAGGCGGGGCCGTCGGGAGCGATGGGGGTCGAGGACGCGGTCAGGGCGCCGCCGGCCGCGTTCTGGATCTGCGTGCCGCCCGCGGCGCCCGAGCCGATGAACGAGCCGATGAGGGCGAGCACCGCGCTCACGGCGACGACGACCTGGCGGATCCGGTCGGCGCGGTCGGGGGTTCGTGTGGCGGTCATGTCGCTCCTCCATTAATCAGCTGGCTGAGTAATGAGAGTAGCGCGATTCCGCTCCCCGTCCACTGGGGCTTGCGGCGCGGCCCCGGCCCTGGATGAGGGCCGGGGCCGGATTCTCAGGCGCGGGCGGCCGCGTACTGCTCGCGGATCACAGGGCGGTGGTCCGGCGCGGGCTCGGCCACCGAGGTGACGGTCCACGTCGGGCGCGATCCGGTCAGCGCCCAGGCGGCCTGCACGGCGGCACCGTCGGCCACGTACTCGCCGGGCGTCGGCACCTGCACGGGCACGTCGAACACCTGCGAGGCAGCGAGCTGCACGGCGCGGTTCTGCGCGGCTCCGCCGATGAGGAGGATGCGCCGCGCCTCCACTCCCTGCGCGCGAACGGCGTCGAGGCCGTCGGCCAGTCCGCAGAGCATGCCCTCGATCGCCGCGCGGGCGAGGTTCGGGCGCGTGGTCGAGGCGATGGTCATCCCGTGCAGGCTCGCGGTCGCGTCCGGCAGGTTCGGCGTGCGCTCGCCCTCGAAGTAGGGGACCAGCACGAGGCCGTCGGCACCCGGCTCCGCCTCGAGCGCCAGTGCGGCGAACTCGTCGAAGTCGCTGCCGAGCAGGGTCGCGGTCGAGGCCAGCACGCGCGCCGCGTTGAGCGTCGCGACCAGCGGCAGGAAGCGCCCGCTCGCATCGGCGAAGCCGGCAACGGTCCCGGAGGCGTCGCGCACCGGGTCGTCCGTGACGGCGAAGACGGTGCCGCTCGTGCCGATGCTGACGACCACGTCGCCGGGGCCGGCGCCGAGGCCGAGCGCGGCGCCCGCGTTGTCGCCCGCGCCGGGGCCGACGACGAGTCCGCTCTCGGTGCGGCCCGCCTCCTCCGAGGGGCCGAGCACGCGGGGGAGCAGCGGGCGGTGGCCGAGGGCGCGCTCGAGCAGGTCGAGGTCGTAGCCGTCCGCTCCCCAGTACGAGGTGCCGGACGCGTCGGACCGGTCGGTCGTGAGCGCGTCGAGCTGCGGACCACGGGCGGAGTCGGGGCCGTAGCCGAGCAGGCGCCAGGTCAGCCAGTCGTGGGGGAGCGCGACGGCGGCGACACGGGCGGCGTTCTCGGGCTCGGCGTCGCGCAGCCAGCGGAGCTTGGTGGCGGTGAAGGAGGCGACCGGCACCGATCCGGTCCGCTCCGCCCAGGCCCCGGCTCCGAGCTCCTCGATGAGCGCGGCGGCGGCGGGCGCGCTGCGGGTGTCGTTCCAGAGCAGAGCGGGGCGGATGACGGCGCCGCTCTCGTCGAGGACGACCATGCCGTGCTGCTGGCCGCCGACCGAGATCGCGGCGACGTCGTCGAGCCCGCCGGCGTCGGCGAGGGCGAGCTGCAGCGCCTCCCACCACGCGGCCGGATCGACCTCGGTGCCGTCCGGGTGGCTCGCCCGGCCGGTGCGCACCACGGCGCCGGTGTCGAGGTCGCGGACGACCACCTTGCAGCTCTGGGTCGACGAGTCGATCCCTGCGACGAGCGTCATCGCTGTCCTCTTTCGTTGGGGGTACGGGTTCGGGCGTCCGGTGCGGAACCGGGCCGGATGCAGGAGAACGGACGAGATCCCGTGCCGGTGCAGGGGATCTCGTCCGTCTCAGGTCGTCCCGCGGCTGACCGCGGGCTCAGGAGGTGCGGGTCAGCCGCGGGCGCCGAGCAGGTGCTCGGTGGCCAGCTGCTGCAGGCGCACGAAGCCGAAGCCCTTGCCGCCGAGGTAGGCGTCGGCGTCGAACGACTCGTACGAGGCGGTGTCCGCGAGCAGGTCGTCGTACGACTCGCCCTCGTTCAGCGTCGGGGTGGAGAGCTCGGCGACCTTCGCGGCGGCCAGCGCCTCCTGCACCTCGGGGTCGGCGCGGAAGGCCGCGGCGCGCTCCTTGAGCAGCAGGTAGGTGCGCATGTTCGCGGCGGCCGAGTCCCAGACTCCGGTCTCGTCCTCGGTGCGCGAGGGCTTGTAGTCGAAGTGGCGCGGGCCGTCGTAGGCCGGGACGCCGCCGGGGCCGCCGTTCTCGAGGAGGTCGACGAGCGAGAACGCGTTGTGCAGGTCGCCGTGGCCGAAGACCAGGTCCTGGTCGTACTTGATGCCGCGCTGGCCGTTGAGGTCGATGTGGAAGAGCTTGCCGTGGTACAGCGCCTGGGCGATGCCGGCGGTGAAGTTCAGGCCCGCCATCTGCTCGTGGCCGACCTCGGGGTTCACGCCGACGAGCTCGGGGCGCTCGAGGGAGTCGATGAACGCGATCGCGTGGCCGAGCGTCGGCAGCAGGATGTCGCCGCGGGGCTCGTTCGGCTTGGGCTCGATGGCGAAGCGGATGTCGTAGCCCTTGTCGGTGACGTAGTCGCCGAGCAGGTTGACGGCCTCGCGGTAGCGCTCGAGCGCGGCGCGGATGTCCTTGGCGGAGTCGTACTCGGCGCCCTCGCGGCCGCCCCACATGACGAAGGTCTTCGCGCCCAGCTCGGCGGCGAGGTCGATGTTGCGGAGGACCTTGCGCAGCGCGAAGCGGCGGACGTCGCGGTCGTTCGAGGTGAAGCCGCCGTCCTTGAAGACCGGGGCGCTGAAGAGGTTGGTGGTGACCATCGGCACGATGAGGCCGGTGGACTCCAGCGCGCCCTTGAGGCGGTCGATCTGGGTCTGGCGCTCGGCGTCGGTGGAGCCGAAGGCGAACAGGTCGTCGTCGTGGAAGGTGAGGCCGTAGGCGCCGAGCTCGTCGAGCTTCTCGACCGCGTGGACGACGTCGAGCGGCTCGCGGGTCGGGCCGCCGAACGGGTCCGTCCCGTTGTAGCCGATGGTCCAGAGGCCGAAGGAGAACTTGTCGGCGCGGGTGGGGGTCAGGGACATGGGATCCGAATCCTTTCCGGCGACGTCGCCGAATTGTTGTTGGGCCCAACATATCCCGTGAGGGTCGGGAGGCGCAACGAGCGGAAGGCCCAGCGCGTCGCCCTCCGGCCCCTCGCGGGTGCCGCCCGCCCGAGCCGCGGAACCGCTCGCGGAGCGGGCCGGCGCCCGGGGAGGTCGTCGCGAGGACCGCTTGCGCAAGCGCTTCGACTGTGCGTACAGTCGCTCCAGCACGACCGGTCGAAGCGCTTCGAAGCCCGACCGCGACCGACGACGACGTCCGGCAGGAGGAGCCATGGCGACCATCCACGACGTGGCCCGCGCTGCCGGAGTCTCGATCAGCACCGTCTCCTACGCCCTCTCCGGCAAGCGCTCGATCGCCGCCTCCACCCGGCAGCGCGTCGACGACGCGGTGCGCCAGCTCGGCTACCGGCCCCACGCGGGAGCCCGGATGCTCGCAGGGGCGCGGACCCACATCCTCGCCCTCTCCGCGCCGATGCGCGGCGAGCTGCACCTGCCGACCCACATGCGCTTCGTCACCGAGGTGCTCGAGCGCGCCCGGGAGTCGGACTACGACGTCCTGCTGCTCGTCACCGACGAGGCCTCCAGCGGCATCGGGCGCGTCTCCTCCTCCTCGCTCGTCGACGGCATCGTCCTGATGGGCGTCGACGACGACGACGACCGCGCCGAGCTGATCCGCGCGGCGGGGGTCCCCGCCACCTTCATCGGCGTGCCCGCCGACTCCCACGATCTCGCCTGCGTCGACCTCGACTTCGCCGAGGCCGCCCGCCAGAGCGTCCGCCGGCTCGCTGAGCTGGGCCACCGCTCGCTCGGCCTGCTCGAGCATCCGCAGTCCTACACCGACCGCAACGCCGGCTTCGTCCGCCGCTTCGACGAGGCGTTCCGCGCCGAGGCCGCAGCGCTCGGAGTCGAGATCGCGGTCGAGCGCCCGCACATCGGCCGCCCGAGCGCACAGGCCGCGATCGACGCGATCCTCGCCGCACCCGTCCCGCCCACCGCGCTCGTGCTGCACTGCAACGAGCCCGTGGCGGAGGCGGCGATCGAGCGCGTCCTCGAGCGCGGCCTCTCCGTCCCGGGCGACCTGTCGATCCTGGCGGCCTGCGCCAGCTACGACGGCGGCGCCCTCCCTGTCCCCACCAGCAGTCTTCCCCTCCCGTTCGACGCGATGTGCCGAGCGGCCGTCGCGCGGACCCTCCAGCAGATCGACTCCGGCCGCACCGTCGGCGTCGAGCTGCTCCCGCCCTCCTACGTCGACCGCGGATCCCTCGCGGTCGCTCCGATCGGCGCTCCGGTGCCGGCGGTCCCGTCCGGCACTCCCGCGCCGGCCTCCCTCTAGTCCTCCACCCTCTTCCCGCCCGCTCCGGCTCTGCGCACTGTCGAAACGCTTCGACACCGCGCCTCCGTGAGAGAGCGCTCCCTGCACCACCTCCGCAGCACCACCGCACCGTTCGAAGGAGAACCACCGCAATGTCGCTCCGATCCCGCTCCGCCTTCCACCGCCCGACCGCCGGTCTCAGCCGGCGCAACCTCCTCGCCGGCGGAGTCGGCCTCAGCGCGATGTTCGCGCTGGCCGCCTGCTCCGGTGGCGGCCCCGACGCCGGCTCCGACGCGCTCTCGACCACGGTCGACGGCGCCGGCCGCACCCTCACGCTCTGGGACTTCGAGACGCCCGACAGCGACCGCGGCATCGCCTGGCTCGCCGCCCGCGACATCTTCACCCAGGAGACGGGGGCCGAGATCGCGTACGAGTTCAAGGCCTTCGAGCAGCTGCGCACCGGCGCCAGCCAGATCTTCAACTCCAACTCGGCGCCCGACGTCGTCGAGTACAACAAGGGCAACGCGACCAGCGGGCTCCTCTCGAGCCAGGGCCTGCTCACCAACCTCGACGAGGCGGTCGCGTTCTACGGCTGGGACTCGCTGATCCCCGGCGCGCTGCAGACCACCGCGAAGTACGACGAGAACGGGATCATGGGCTCCGGCTCCTGGTACGGCATCCCCAACTACGGCGAGTTCACCTTCGTCTACTACAACAAGGACGCCTTCGCCGCGAACGGCCTCGAGGTCCCCACCACCTACGAGGAGTTCACGGCCGTCCTCGACGCCTTCGTGGCCAAGGGGATCACCCCGCTGGCCGAGGCCGGCGCCGAGTACCCGCTGCAGCAGCTCTTCTACCAGCTCGCGCTGCTGAAGGCCGACCGCTCCTGGATCACCGACTACCAGACCTACACGGGCGAGGTCGACTTCGAGGACGCGGCCTGGAGCTACGCGGCCGACCAGCTGAAGACCTACGTCGACAAGGGCTACTTCTCGGCCGACGCCTCCGGGCTGAAGGCGGAGGACGCGGGCACGGCGTTCATCTCGGGCGAGTACCCGATCTTCTTCTCGGGCTCCTGGTGGTTCGGCCGCTTCAAGACCGAGATCACCGGATTCGAATGGGACACGTTCCTCTTCCCGGGCGCCGAGTTCACGATGGGCTCCGCCGGCAACCACTGGGTGATCCCGGAGACGGCGAAGAACAAGGACCTCGCCTACAAGTGGATCGACATCACGATGCGACCCGAGATCCAGAACCTCATCGGCAACAACGGAGGCATCCCGCTGGTCGTCGACGAGAGCGCCATCACCGACGAGAAGAGCAAGGCGCTGCTCTCGCAGTGGAAGACGGTCGTCGACGGCGACCAGCTCTCCTTCTACCCCGACTGGCCCACCGCGACCGTCTACGACGACCTGGTCGCCGCCACGCAGGAGCTCATCAACGGCTCCTCCGACGAGTCCGCCATGCTCTCCGACCTCCAGGCCAAGTACGACGACGGAGTCGCCGACATCAAGTGACTCGGAAGCGTCACGTGACGTCGGCCACGGCGGCCTACCCCGCGCCTGCAGGCGCGGAACGGCAGCGGAAGACCTGAGGACGTGACGGCGACCCCTCGAGGGGGTCGCAAGAGCACCGCCGAGCCTCCACCCCCCCGCTGGATGCCGCTCCGGTACGCAACACGCCGTCGCCTCCGTACCGGAGCGGCATACCGCCCCAGCACACCCACGACCCCGTCCGACCTAGGAGTACCCATGACGACGACAGCACCTCGTCGCGCGGAGAGCGCGCCGCCTCCCACGACGCCGCCCCGCGAGAAGCGCTCCGGCGGCTACTGGCTCTACCTGATCCCCGGGTTCGTGCTCTTCACGTTCATCGTGCTGATCCCGCTGATCTGGAACGTCTACATCAGCTTCACGTCCTGGCGCGGCATCAAGCCGCCGATCTTCATCGGCCTCGACAACTGGATCGAGCTGATGGGCGACGACCAGTTCTGGACCTCGTTCCTCAACTCGGTCTACATGATCATCGCGATGGTGATCGTCCCCACGATCCTCGGACTCCTGCTCGCGGCGATCCTCTTCGATCTCGTCGGCAAGAAGTTCGGCGGGCGCCTGGCGAGCTTCCTCCGCGCCACCTACTACCTCCCGCAGATCCTGCCGACCGTCATCGCCGCGATCGTCATCGGCTGGATCCTCCGCCCCGACAACGGCGCGCTGAACTCGATCCTCGAGGCCGTCGGGCTCGGCTCCCTCTCGCACGACTGGCTCGGCAAGCCGGACACCGCGATGCTCTCGATCATGGTCGTGATGATCTGGGTGCAGCTGGGCTACCCGGTCGTCATCTTCATGGCGGCGCTGCAGCGCGTGGACCCCGAGCTCTACGAGGCGGCGGAGCTCGACGGGGCGAACTGGTTCCAGCGCTTCCGCTGGATCACGGTCTCGATCATCCGGCCCGAGATCTTCGTGGTCACCCTCACCTGCACCATCGCCGCGCTGAAGGTCTTCGGCCCGATCTACGCCCTGACCCGCGGCGGCCCCGGCGACTCCACGATCGTCCCCTCCTACTACTCGTACACCGAGTTCTTCCAGAAGCAGCAGGTGGGCTACGGCGCCACCATCGCGACCGCGCTCACGATCGTCATCGTGATCCTCGCCGTGCTGTTCATCCGCGCCCAGGAGCGCGTCGAGCGCAGCGAAGGAGCCCGCTGATGTCGGCCATCGAGACCCTGCCCCTCACCCAGGCCGGCACGGAGGACGCGGACCTCTCGTCCTCCCGTCCCGCCAAGCCCGCGAAGGGCACGACGAAGCGCACCCTCGGCGACTGGGTGATCCTCGCCGTCGCCGTGGTGATCGGACTCGTGATCATCAGCCCGGTGCTGCTGATCCTGCTCAACTCCTTCAAGACCCCCGCGGAGTACTCGGCGAACGGCCCGCTCGCCTTCCCGACCGGCCTCTCCTTCGACGGCCTCTCGACCTTCTGGAGCCGCGTCGACTTCCCCGAGAAGCTCGGCAACTCGATCCTCATCTCGGGGTCGGTCGCGATCCTCGCCGTCGCCCTCTCGGTGCTGAACGCCTACGCGATCGGCATCGGCCGGGTCCGCGGCCGGAGCTGGATCATCGTCCTGTTCCTGCTGGCGAACATGCTCCCGCAGGAGGCCCTGCTCTACCCGCTGTACTACATGTTCAAAGCGGTCGGGATCTACGACACCCAGCTGTCGGTCATCGTCATCTTCACCGTCATCCAGTCGGCGTTCGGCACCTATCTGCTCTCGAGCGTCTACGGCACCTTCCCGAAGGAGGTCCTCGAGGCCGCGGCTCTCGACGGCGCCTCGAAGTGGCAGGTCCTCACCCGGGTGATCGTCCCGATCTCGCGGCCCACCCTCTCGGTGCTGATGATCTTCTTCTTCATCTGGACCTGGAACGAGTTCCTCATCCCGCTGGTCTTCCTGGTGAGCGACGCGACGCAGACCGTCCCGATCGCGATCTCGAGCCTCCAGGGCGACAAGATCATGGACGTCACCACGACCAGCGCGAGCGCTCTCCTGGGCCTTCTCCCGACGCTGATCTTCTTCCTGATCTTCCAGCGCACCCTCACCCGCGGCATCACCGCCGGCGCGGTCAAGTAGCCCTCTCTCCCTCCGTCGGCGCCTCCCTCGCGGGATCCGCCGGCGCGCCATCGAAAGGCACCCCCATGAAGTTCACCGACGGGTTCTGGCAGACGCGGGCCGGATTCACGCCCCTGTTCGCGCAGGAGGCGTACGACATCCGCACCGACGGCACCTCGCTCGAGGTGATCGCCCCGACCCGGGTCATCCAGGGCCGCGGCGACGTCCTCAACCGGCCGGCGCTCACGGTCACGGTGTCCTCGCCGGCCGAGGGGGTCGCGCGGGTGCGGATCGAGCACTGGCGCGGGACGGCGGTGCGGCCCGGCTTCGAGCTGGCCGGGGGCGACGTCGGAGCGGCGGAGGTGACGGAGTCCGGCGGCGTGCTGCGCACCGGCGACCTCGAGGTCCGGATCAGGCAGGGCGCTCCGTGGTCGCTGGAGTTCTGGGACACCTCGACCGGCACGCGCCTCACCGGGTCCGGGCACAAGGCGCAGGGCTACCTGACCGGACCGGACGGAGCCGCCTACCTGCACGAGCAGCTCGACCTCGGCGTCGGCGAGCTGGTCTACGGGCTCGGCGAGCGCTTCGGCCCCTTCGTGAAGAACGGCCAGACCGTGGATGTGTGGAACGCCGACGGCGGCACCTCCTCCGAGCAGGCCTACAAGAACGTCCCGTTCTACCTCTCCAGCCGCGGCTACGGCGTGCTCGTGAACGATCCCGGCCTCGTCTCGTTCGAGATCGGCTCCGAGGCGGTCGAGCGCGTGCAGTTCTCGGTCGGCGGCGAGGCGCTGGAGTACCTGGTGATCCAGGGCCCGACGAAGAAGGACGTGCTGCGGCGCTACACCGGTCTCGCGGGCCGCCCCTCCGTCGTGCCCGCCTGGAGCTACGGGCTCTGGCTGACGACCAGCTTCACCACGAGCTACGACGAGGAGACGGTGAACTCCTTCATCGACGGCTTCGCGGAGCGGGAGCTGCCGCTGTCGGCGTTCCACTTCGACTGCTTCTGGATGCGCGAGTTCCAGTGGACCGACCTCGAGTGGGACCCGCGCACCTTCCCGGACCCGGAGGGGATCCTCGCCCGCCTGCACGAGCGCGGGCTGCACACCTGCGTCTGGATCAATCCGTACATCGCGCAGGCGTCGCCGCTGTTCGCCGAGGGGCGCGAGAAGGGCTACCTGCTCAGAACGGCCTCCGGCGACGTCTGGCAGTGGGACATGTGGGTCGCCGGCATGGCGCTGATCGACTTCACGAATCCGGAGGCGACCTCCTGGTTCCAGGAGAAGCTCCGCGTCCTCGTGCGCCAGGGCGTCGACTCCTTCAAGACCGACTTCGGCGAGCGGATCCCCTCGGAGGGCGTCGTCTGGGCCGACGGGACCGACCCCGAGGCCATGCACAACTGGTACACCCAGCTCTACAACCGCGCGGTGCACGAGGTACTCGAGCAGGAGCTCGGCGAGGGCCGCGCGGTCCTCTTCGCCCGCAGCGCCACGGTCGGCGGGCAGTCGCTGCCGGTGCACTGGGGCGGGGACAACACCTCCTCCTACGTGTCGATGGCCGAGACCCTGCGCGGAGGCCTCTCGCTCGCGCTGGGCGGGTTCGGCTTCTGGGCGCACGACATCGGCGGCTTCGAGGGCACGCCCGATCCCGGAGTGTTCAAGCGCTGGCTCGCGTTCGGCCTGCTCTCCTCGCACTCGCGGCTGCACGGATCCTCCTCGGTGCGCGTGCCGTGGGCGTTCGACGAGGAGGCCGTGGAGGTCACCCGGCTCTTCACCCGGCTGAAGCTCTTGCTGATGCCCTACCTCTTCGCGGCGGGGGCGGAGGCGGCGAGCACCGGCGTCCCGATCATGCGCCCGATGGCGCTCGAGTTCGAGGACGACCGCAGCGCCGCCCACCTCGACACGCAGTACCTGCTCGGGCACGACCTGCTCGTCGCTCCGGTGTTCACCGAGGACGGCACGGTCGAGTTCTACCTCCCGCGCGGGACGTGGACGAGCTGGTGGACGGGCGAGCGGATCGTCTCGACGGGGGAGTGGCGTCGTGAGGTCCACGGCTTCGACTCGCTGCCGCTGTACGTGCGCGAGGGTGCGGTGATCCCGGTGGGGGCCCGCCAGGACTCGGCCGAGTACGACTACCTCGACGGGCTCGAGCTGAGGGTGTTCCCGGGGCCGGACGGAGCGACGCCGGTCCGGGTCGTCGCGCACGACACGGGGGAGGAGACGGTCTTCACCGTGACGCGCACCGGCGGCGACGTCTCGGTCGACGGCCCGGCCGGCACCTGGACCTGGGTCGAGGCCTGAGCGGCGCCCTCCTGCTGATCGAGCAGCGGGCGCAGCCCTCCCCTCGAGAC
>NZ_PSTL01000032.1:0-21862 GCF_002930845.1 Rathayibacter sp. AY1A7
CGTTCGCCCCGCCGCCGCGCCCGCCCCTAGGCTCGACGGCGTGACCGCCTCCGTCCCCGCCCCCCAGCCCCGGCCCCGAGACGTCGTCGGCATCGTCGGCCTCGTCCTCGCGATCGTCCTCGTCCTCGCGCAGATCGGGCGGACCGCGCTCACCACGGCCATCCCGGTCCTCGCGTTCCAGGGCGGCTTCGACACCACGCAGATCGGGGCGCTCTTCGCCGCCCTCGGGGTCACGATGCTCGTGCTCGCGACGGCGACCGCGATCGTCGGCGTCATCGGCGTCGCGCGGAAGGACCGCGCCCGGCTGCTCTCGGCCGTCACGCTCGGTGTCGGCGCCAGCGTCGCGATCGTCGAGCTGGGAGCGCTCGTCGTCCCGCCCCTGGTCGGCCTCTCGCTCCAGTACTGACGAGGCCCGCCGGAGCGGATCCCTCCATCCGCCCTCGCAGGATCCGCACGGCGCCGCGTCCGCTCCTCGCGCTCCGCTGCGCCGCGACGGCCCTGCCGGCTCCCCGGCGATGCGCCAGGATGGGGGCATGACGACACGCGTGGACGGCCTCTTCGTCTACCCGGTCAAGGGCCTGACCCCGCAGCCGCTCCCCCGCGTCGAGCTCACCGCCGGCCGCGGCGTCCCCTTCGACCGCACGATCGCCCTCGCCCGCCCCGGCGGCGCCTACCGGCCCGGCATGCGGCACGGCATCTCCAAGCGCGAGTACTTCGTCCTCGTCGCCGAGGCCCGCCTCGCCGGCCTGACCACGCACCTCGACCCCGACAGCGGAGTGCTCACCGTCGACGTCCGCGGCCACCGGGTCCTCTCCGCCGACCTCGGCGCGGAGGACGGCCGGGCCGCACTGCGCTCCTTCGCCGCCCGCGTGCTCGACCTGCCGCCCGGCGTCGAGCCCGTGATCGCCCAGGACGCGGGGCGCCGCTACACCGACACGGCCCACAACTCCGACATCGAGATGGAGTACGTCTCGCTGATCAACCTGGCGAGTGTCCGCGACCTCGCCGAGCGCACCGGCCGGAGCGTCGATCCGCTGCGGTTCCGCGGGAACATACACCTCGAGGGGCTGCCGGCGTGGAGCGAGCTCGAGCTGCTCGGGCGCGAGCTCACCGCGGGCGGGCTGCGGCTGCGGATCACGAAGGCCACCGAGCGGTGCGCCGCGACCGAGGTCGAGCCGGGCACCGGTCGGCGCGACCTGCCGGTCCCCCGGCTGCTGCACGAGACCTACGGCCACGAGCTCCTCGGCGTCTACGCGGAGGTCCTCGACGGCGGCACGCTCGGCGTGGGCGACGAGCTGGTGCTCCGTGGCTGAGCTGCGGCTCGTGGTGGCCGAGCGCGAGGCGCTCACCCCGGCCGTCACCCGCTTCGTGCTGCGGAGCGAGGACGGCGCCCCGCTGCCCGGCTACTCCGCCGGCGCGCACCTCACGCTCACGACCCCCTCCGGCGAGCGCCGCAGCTACAGCCTCGTCGAGCCGGGATCCGCGGAGCCGTCGCACTTCGCGATCGCGGTGCGCCGCGAGCCCGGGGGTCGGGGCGGATCGCGGAGCCTCCACGACGACGTCCGCGTCGGCGACGTCCTCTCCTCCGCGCCGCCCGCGAACACCTTCGCCCTCCACCCCGCCGCCCGCTACCTCCTGATCGCCGGCGGGATCGGGGTCACCCCGATCCGCGCGATGGCCGCCGAGCTCCGGGCGCAGGGCTCGGCCGTGCAGGTCGTGTACCTCAGCCGCACCCCCGAGGACACCGCGTGGCTCGACGAGTTCTCCGCCGACGGCTCCCTCGTGCACCACAGTGCGATCCACGGCCGGCTCGACCTCTGGCCGCTCGTCGCCGAGCCCGACGACGACACCCGGATCTACTGCTGCGGTCCGTCCGCGCTGATCGACGAGGTCCTCGCCCTCACGATGCACTGGCGCCCGAGCCGGATCCACGTCGAGGACTTCGCGGGCGTCGACGCCGTCGGCGACCGGGCCGTCCCCTTCGCCGCCGTCTGGGAGCCGACCGGAGCCGTCGTGGAGGTCCCGGCCGACCGCTCGCTCCTCACCGCGCTCCGCTCCTCCGGGATCGACGTCGACTCCTCCTGCGAGTCGGGCACGTGCGGCACCTGCCGCCTGCGCCTCGTCGGCGGGACGGCGGAGCACCGCGACCTGGTGCTGACCCCCGAGGAGCAGGACCGCTGGATCATGCCGTGCGTCTCGCGCTCCGCCGGCGGCGAGCTGGTCGTCGCCCCGGAATGACGGAGCGACGGGGCCGGGCCCCACGCACGCCGGCCGACACGCGTCGGCCGTCGTGTGACGCCGCGTGACGGGCGCCCGGCGCCCGGTCCCCTGCGTGCCTAGGCTCCCGGACGGGGGACCACGACCGTCACGACCGAAGGACTTACGATGACCAGCACCTCCGTCCGCACCCAGCTCGACCAGTTCACCGTCGGCTTCGACGAGACGGTCGGCCCCGAGCTCGCCGCCGTCTTCTCCGGCGAGCGCGACGACCTCGTCGCCGCCGGCGCCCCGAGCGGAGCCGTCACCGCCGGCGACGCGCTCCCCGCCGCCTCCGTCGTGACCGTCGACGGCGACACCGTCGACCTCGCGGACGTCCTCGGCGCGGGCCCGGCCGTCCTCGTCTTCTACCGCGGAGCCTGGTGCCCGTACTGCAACATCACGCTCAAGCACTACAACGAGACCCTCGCCCCCGAGCTCGCGTCGCGCGGAGTCGCCCTCGTCGCGATCAGCCCGCAGACCCCCGACGGGTCGCGCGCGGCGGTCGCGAACGGCGACCTGGGCTTCACCGTCGTCTCCGACCCCGGCAACACGCTCGCGAGCGCTCTCGGCATCGTCACCGCCCCCAGCGGCGACGCGCAGGAGGCGCACACCGCGCTCGGCTTCGCCGTGAAGGACAGCAACGCCGACGACACCCCGGCCGTCCCGTACCCGACCGTCCTGGTCGTCGACGCCGACCGGATCGTCCGCACGGCGGACGTGCACGTCGACTACACGACGCGCACGGAGACCGAGGAGATCCTCGCCGCCGTCGACGCGCTCTGACACCTCCGCTCGCACCCTGAGCACGCGCGGCGGTCGAGCGCACCCCCTCGCCCGCCGTGCCGCCGCTCCCTAGGCTCGACCCGTGATAGCGGAGACGGACGTGCTCGTCGTCGGCGGCGGTCCGGTCGGACTCCTGCTCGGCGCGCTCCTGGCGCGGGCCGGAGTGGACGTGCAGGTGTGGGAGCGGCGCTCCTCGGTGCCGCGCGGCTCGCGGGCGATCGGCATCCATCCGCCGTCGCTCGACGCGTTCGCCGCAGTCGGCGCCGATGCTCCCGTGCTGGCCGAGGCCACCCGGGTCCGCGAGGGCGTCGCGCGCAGCCGGGGCCGCACCCTCGGCACGCTCTCGTTCGCGCGCGCCTCCGCGACGCACCCCTACGTCGTCACCCTCGACCAGCACCGCACCGAGGCGATCCTCCGCGAGCGCCTCGAGGCGGCGGCCCCGGACGCGCTGCGCCCCGGGGTCGCGCTGACCGGCCTGCTCCGTCACGGCTCCACCGTCGAGGCGACCGGCACCGGACCGGGCGGCGAGCCGGTCTCCGTCCGCACCGCCTTCGTCGTGGGAGCCGACGGCGCCCGGAGCACCGTCCGCGACCTGCTCGGGATCCGCACCACCGGCCGCGACTACCCGGACCGCTACGTGATGGGCGACTTCGCCGACCCCGAGCCCGGCGGTCTCACCGGCACCGCGCTGGTCGACGTCGGCCCGGCCGGAGTGGTGGAGTCCTTCCCCCTGCCGGGCGGTCGGCGCCGGTACGTCGCCCTGAGCGGCCCCGACCGCTCCCTCGGCGCCCCCGCCTGGCGGCCCGAGGAGGCCCCCGACCAGGAGGCCGCGCGCGCCCTGGCCGCCGCTGTCCGCGACCGGACGGGCGCCGACGCCGACCCGGAGACCTGCACGATGCTCAGCGGCTTCCAGGTGCGGCGCCGCGAGGCCGAGCGGATGGGCGTCGGCCGCGTCGTGCTCATCGGCGACGCCGCGCACGAGATCAGTCCGATCGGCGGGCAGGGCATGAACCTCGGCTGGCTCGACGCCGCCGAGCTCGCCCCGCTCCTGGCCGGTGCCGTGCGCCGCGGCGAGGCCGGCCCCTGGCCCGGCTTCGCCCGGCGGCGCACCACCGCGGCCCGGCGCGCGGCGCGGCAGGCGGAGGCGAACATGGCCCTCGGACGCCCGCTCGGCTCGCTCGCGCACCGCGGCCGCGAGGCGTTCCTCCGCATCGCCCTCGCCCTGCCGACCTCGGACCTGCTCGCCTGCGTCTACGCGATGCGCTGGTCCTGAGGGCGGCCGGTCAGCCGACCAGCCGCGCGCCCGCCAGCCCGAGCTCGACCACCAGCACGAGCGAGGCCGCGATCACCAGCCGGAACAGGGTGCGCGTCGGCGGACCGGTCAGCACCAGGCGGATGCCCGCCGCGGCGAGCACGACCACCGCGAGGGTCCCGATCACCGCGAGCACCACGCCTGTCCCGCGCACCGGCTGGTCGCCGACGAGCTGTCCGACGAGCACGAGCAGCGCGGCGACCACCAGCGACCCGAAGGCGACGACTCCGGAGAGCCGCAGGCCGAGGCGGTGCGGGAAGCCGCGGACCCCGGTGGCCTCGTCGTCGACCAGGTCGGGGAGCACGTTCGTGCAGTGGATCGCGATGCCGAACACGGCGCCGGTCGCGATCGCCCACCAGGCGGGGAGCCGGCCGTCGCCCGCCGCCACCGCCACCACCGGCAGCAGCCCGAAGGCGACCACGAACGGAGCGACCGACCAGACCGTGCGCTTGAGCCCCGCGTCGTAGGCCCAGCCCGCGGCGACCAGCACCAGGTGCGCGACCGCGGCGACCGGTCCGAGCACCAGCGAGAGCACCACGGCGGCCGCCGCCGTCCCCAGTGCGGCGGCGCGGACGGCGCCCACGCCGATCAGCCCCTGCGCGACCGGCTTGTCGGTGCGCCCCACCGCGCGGTCGCGGTCGGCGTCGATCCAGTCGTTCGCGAGCCCGATCGAGAGCTGCCCGAGCAGCACGGCGAGCGCCACCAGCACGACCTGCCCGAGCGGATGCCCGGACGCCGCCGCGATCACGGTCGCCAGCACGGTGACCGTCACGGTCGGCCCGGGGTGCGACGAGGCCAGCAGGAGTCGCACCCGGGACGTCATCCCGCCAGCCTACGGTCGCGGCGGCACAGCGGGGCGCCGGTCGCGCTCCCCGCCCCGGAGCGGGATCCAGCGTGGTCCGAGCGCGGCGCCCTCATCAGCCCGCGACGGGAATGGCCCGGGATGGGGCAGGGTTGCACCACCCGGCATCCCGACTCAGGAAGAAGGCCTCGTGGACCTCGTGCACTGGCTGTTCGACGCGCAGATCGTCATCGGCGAGCAGACC
Organism: Rathayibacter sp. AY1A7; assembly: GCF_002930845.1. Lineage (NCBI taxonomy): Bacteria > Bacillati > Actinomycetota > Actinomycetes > Micrococcales > Microbacteriaceae > Rathayibacter > Rathayibacter sp. AY1A7. The sequence continues at coordinate 5,401 of NZ_PSTL01000032.1, forward strand.
GTCCTCTGGCGGGAGGTCATCGGCAACGTCTTCGGGCTCCTCAGCGCCCTCGGCGGGATGCGGCGGAAGGTCTGGGCCTGGCCCGTCGGCCTCATCGGCAACGTGCTGCTGTTCACGGTCTTCATGGGCGCCCTGTTCGGCACTCCCAACCCCGTCAACCTGCTCGGCCAGGCCGGGCGGCAGGTGATGTTCATCCTGGTCAGCGTCTACGGCTGGTACCGGTGGACCCACCGCCCCGACGACGCCGCCACCCTGATCGAGCCGCGCTGGGCGTCGTGGCGCACCCGCGGCCTGCTGGTGCTCGGGATGGTCGGCGGCACCGCGGTGCTGACCCCGGTGTTCCGCGCGCTCGGCTCCTACGAGCCCGTCTGGAGCGACGCGTGGATCTTCGTCGGCTCCGTCCTCGCCACCTACGGCATGGCGAAGGGCTGGACCGAGTTCTGGCTCATCTGGGTGGCCGTCGACCTGGTCGGCGTGCCGCTGCTGTTCTCGGCCGGCTACTACGCGTCGGGGCTGATGTACGTCTTCTACGGCGCGTTCACCCTGGTCGGCTTCTTCGTCTGGATGCGGCAGGGCACCCGTCCGTCCGCCGCTCCGATCACGGTCGGCTAGCTCTAGCAGCCTGCCGCCGCCGGCGGAAGTGGCCGTGCGGGAGGCGCTGTCGGTGGTCCACTGGGAGCGGAGGCGCCCGCCTCCCCCACCCGGAACGGACGGCATGCTCTCCCTCGTCTACTCCAGCCGCACCTCCGCCGGCTTCACGGACGCCGACCTCCCCGCGCTGCTCGCCCAGTGCCGCGCGAACAACGAGCGCCTCGGCCTGACCGGCATGCTCCTGCACCGCGACGGCCGGTTCCTCCAGGTGCTCGAGGGGCCGGACGCGGTCCTGCGCGAGCGGATGGCCGTCATCGCCGCCGACGAGCGCCACGCGCAGCTGCGCACCCTCCTCGAGGAGCCGATCCGGGAGAGGCTGTTCCCGGAGTGGTCGATGGCGTTCGAGTCCGCCGCCGACGCCGAGGCCGCCGGGCTCCGCACCTCCTTCGACGACCTCGACGACACCGAGGCCGAGAGCGCGACGCTCCCGGCCCTGCGCGAGCTCATCCGCTTCTTCCGCGAGCGGAGCTAGGCGGAGCTAGGCGGAGCTATACGGGACGCCGGGATCGCGGCCGGTCCGCCGCCGGGAGCCGACGCCCGTCAGTCCTCCGCCGAGGGAGGAGCGAGCCGGTCGAGCCGCGCCAGGAGCGGGGCGAAGCCGTCGCCGAGCAGGGCGCTCAGCGGCTCGCCGAACCAGAACCGCCAGACGGAGTCGAGCTCCTCGCCGGTGATCCGTCCTCGGCGCAGGAGGATGCTCGCGATCGGGGCCGCCTCAGACGCGTGCTCGTCGCGGGGAGCGCCGTCCTCGCGACCCGGCTCGAGTCCGTACGGATCGACCGCGTCGAGCTCCCGCAGGACGGCCGCCAGCATCGCGTCACGGCGTTCCGCGGCCGCCCCGTCCTGATTCGTCGGTGCTCGGCGCTCCATCGCGAGAAGGTACCGAGCCCACTCCTCGTCGTCCATTCGTCGTCTCCGATCTCTCCGGATGCCGCGCCTTCTCGAGGCCTTTCTCTTCCTTCGGCGCCGGCTCGTCGAGGCACGGGGAAACCGCCTCTCCGACGGCTCATCATCCCCCCGCGAGAAAGGCGCGGACGCCTTCCCGCGTCAGCCCCGAGGCGACGGCGAGCCGGTGCTCTCCGGCCCCGAGTCGGGCGGCTCCGCGGAGGGCCGCGGCCCTTTCTCCGCCCTCGCCGGAAGTCCCGCTCCGGAATGCCGCGAATTCCGCGGACACCTTATCGAGAGCGTCGACGACATCGCCGGACACGCTCTCCGGCGGCTCGCCGAGATCGATGCGCCAGCCTCTCCCGGACTTCTCGTCGCTGTCGTTCACACGCGGGAAAGTACCCCGGACCGCAGGGCGGCGCCTGTGATCGCCCGACGCCGTCGCGCCCCAGGGATCCGTCGTCGACGTCCGAGCGCACACGCCTCCCGGTCCGGAGAGGACGGCCTTCGAGGACTGTCCCGAGGACCTCGTCGCCGTGCTCCGCTCCGATGCGGCCTCCGCCTCGGCCGAGGTCTTCGACGGCTGACCCGACCGCGGCGACCACCCGCTGCGACGACCGCCGGGCGGAAGCGCGGATCGCGCCGTTCCGGCGCGCCCGCACCAGCGGCGCCGGAACGTCCGGCCGATCCGGGAGCGGCACCCCGTCCGAGCCGTCGAGGTTCCGTCGGTGTGCAGGCCCCCGCGCCGAGGGACGTAAAGTGTGCTCACACGCGCCCGCGGACGGGCGAGCCGCCCGTGAGGGCGCCCCGGTCCTGCGTCGGAGGCGCCGATCACAGAGAGCCGCGGTGCCCCGATGCCGGAAGACAAGCCCGCGTCGCGGGCGCCGAGCATCTACGACGTCGCCCGCGCGGCCGGCGTCTCGCACCAGACCGTCTCCCGCGTCCTGAACGACCACCCGAGCCTCCGCGCCGAGACGAAGAAGCGCGTGCTCGAGGTGATGGCCGAGCTCGACTACCGCCCCAACCTCGCCGCACGGGCACTGGTCACCAGCCGCACCCGCACCGTCGGCGTGCTGTCCTCGCAGAGCCTGCAGTACGGTCCGGCCTCCAGCATCCAGGCCATCGAGGTGGCGGCGCGCGACGCGGGCTACCTCGTGGTCACGGCCAACGTCGATGGCACCGACGGCGCGTCGATCCAGGCCGGGATCCGGCATCTGCTCAACCAGGCGGTCGAGGGCCTCGTGGTCGTCGCGCCGCAGATCCGCGTCTTCGACATCCTCTCCGGAGTCGCGCTGCGCATCCCGCACGTGACGCTGCAGACGAGCGAGGACGACCGCGACGACGCGCTCTACGTCGACCAGATGGCCGGCGCCCGCATCGCCACCGGGCACCTGATCGACCTCGGGCACACCGAGATCGTGCACCTCGCCGGCCCGCAGGACTGGATCGAGGCCGAGGCGCGGATGCGCGGCTACCTCGCCGAGCTCGACCACCGCTCGATCCCGCTGCGCCCGCCGCTGCTCGGCGACTGGAGCGCCGAGCGCGGCCACCGCGTGGGCCTCGAGCTCTCGCGCTTCCTCGACTTCACCGCGGTGTTCGCGGGGAACGACCAGATGGCGCTCGGACTGATGAGCGCGTTCCACGAGCGCGGGGTCCGCGTGCCGGAGGACGTCAGCGTCATCGGCTTCGACGACATCCCCGAGGCTGCGTTCTACTGGCCGCCGCTGACCAGCGTCCGCCAGGACTTCGTGGAGCTCGGACGCCGGTGCGTGGCCGCGCTGCTCAGCCTGATCGAGGGCGACCGGCCGGAGAAGGCGGCGCCGATCGCTCCGCAGCTGGTCGTCCGCGGATCCACGGCCGTCCCCCGGAGCGCGAGCGTCACCGCCTCGCGCTGACCGGCGGCCGCGACGCCCTCGCGCCGCGACCGCCCGGGATCAGTCGCCGTGAGCGGCGATCGACACGTCGTTCCAGCGCTTCCAGGTCTCGAGGCGCGACTCGTAGTCCGCCGTCGCGATGCCCAGCGGCGCGCGCCCGAAGAAGATCCGCAGCGGCGGCTCGTCCGCGTCCACGACCGCGAGGATCCCGAGACACGAGGCCCGCGGGTCGCCCTGCTGAGCGGCGGAGGGGCGTCGGCTCGCCGCCTCCCGGACCTCGTCGTACGCGGCGATCGGCTCGCTGCGCGACGCGGAGGGACCGGACCAGTCGGTCGAGTATCCGCCGGGCTCGACGAGGGTCACGTGGATCCCGAAGCCGGCGACCTCGGCGGCCAGCGACTGGGTGAAGCCCTCGAGCGCCCACTTCGACGCGTGGTACGCGCCGATCGAGGGGAACGCGCTGATGCCGCCGATGCTCGACACCTGGACGATGTGGCCCGAGCCCTGCTCGCGGAGGATCGGCAGCGCGGCCTGGGTGACCCAGAGGGCGCCGAAGACGTTGGTCTCGAGCTGCGCGCGGACCTCCTCCTCGGTGAGCTCCTCGATCATGCCGAAGTGCCCGTAGCCGGCGTTGTTGATCACGACGTCCAGCCGGCCGAACCGCTCGGCCGCGGCCTGCACGGCGGCGAAGCCGGCCGCGCGGTCGGTCACGTCGAGGGTCAGTGGGAGGAACGTGTCGGGGTACTCCTCGACGAGGGCGTCGAGGGTCTCGATCCGGCGGGCGGTGCCGGCGACCGAGTCGCCGCGCTCGAGCGCCGCCTCGGCCCACTCGCGGCCGAAGCCCTTCGAGGCGCCGGTGATGAACCAGGTCTTCGTCATGGTGTGCGTCCTTTCGACAGTGCTGGACGCAACGCCGACGGCTCCGGCTCCCTTCCGGGGCCGGGGACCCTTGACAGCACCGCTCCGAGAGCGGACGACGCGCCGCCGGTGTCCCGTTACCGAGTCGAGACGTACGCGTTGACACGAACGGCGCCGTCGGGTCTAGCATGACGCAATGTGATCGCTCACATGGCATCACATCTCCGCCCCGATCCCGAGGGCGGCCCTGCATCCACTGCATTCAATGACGAAGGAATCACAGTGACCACAATGAAGCGCGCTCTCATCGCCGGCATCGCCGGCGGAGCGATGATCCTCTCCCTCGCCGCCTGCTCCTCCGGAACCGGTGGCGGCTCGGGCTCGGGATCCGGCGACGGCGGCCTCGTCGGCGTCGCGATGCCGACCAAGTCGTCCGAGCGCTGGATCGCTGACGGCAACAACGTCAAGTCGCAGCTCGAGGAGGCCGGCTACCAGGTCGACCTGCAGTACGCCGAGGACGACATCCCCACCCAGGTCTCGCAGCTCGAGAACATGATCACCAAGGGCGCCAAGGCCCTGATCGTCGCCTCGATCGACGGCACCACCCTCACGAGCGTGCTCGAGGAGGCCAAGGCCAACGACATCCCCGTCATCGCCTACGACCGCCTCATCCGCGACTCCGAGAACGTGGACTACTACGCCACGTTCGACAACTACAAGGTGGGCGTCCAGCAGGCCACCTCGCTCCTCGCGGGCCTCGGTCTCACCGACCTCACCGGCGCGAAGGCCGCCGACGCCCCCGCCGGCCCGTTCAACGTCGAGCTGTTCGCCGGCAGCCCCGACGACAACAACGCCACGTTCTTCTTCAACGGCGCGATGGACACCCTCCAGCCGTACATCGACGACAAGACGCTCGTCGTGAAGTCCGGCGAGACCGACTTCAACACCGTCGCCACGCTCCGCTGGGACGGCGAGGTCGCCCAGAGCCGCATGGAGGACATCCTCACCAAGACGTACTCCGACGGCTCCAAGGTCCAGGGCGTCCTCTCGCCCTACGACGGCCTCAGCCGCGGCATCATCTCGGCTCTGACCGACGCCGGCTACACCGTCGGCTCCGACTTCCCGATCATCACCGGTCAGGACGCCGAGCTCGACTCCGTCAAGGCGATCATCGCCGGCGAGCAGTACGCGACCATCTACAAGGACACCCGCGAGCTCGCCAAGGAGGCCGTGAAGATGGCCCAGGCCGTGCTCGAGGGCACCGAGCCCGAGGTCAACGACACCGACACCTACGACAACGGCAAGAAGGTCGTCCCGTCCTTCCTGCTCGAGCCGGTCATCGTCACCAAGGACCAGATCCAGTCCGTCCTCGTCGACGGCGGCTACTACACCGACGCGGAAGTGAACGGCTAGTCCTCTCTCCTCACCCGAGAAGGAACACCTCGGGAGGGCGCCCACTGGGCGCCCTCCCCCACTACGAAGGAAGGGAGGCGGCGTGACCTCGAACATCCTCGAGATGCGCGGCATCACCAAGACGTTCCCGGGCGTGAAGGCGCTCCAGGACGTCACGCTCAACGCACAGCGCGGCGAAGTCCACGCGATCTGCGGGGAGAACGGCGCCGGCAAGTCGACGCTGATGAAGGTCCTGTCGGGCGTCTACCCGCACGGCACCTACGAGGGCGACATCGTCTTCGAGGACGAGGTGATGCAGTTCTCCAGCATCCGCGACTCGGAGGCGAAGGGCATCGTCATCATCCACCAGGAGCTGGCCCTCAGCCCCTACCTCTCCATCGCGGAGAACATCTTCCTCGGCAACGAGGTGCGCGGCTTCGGCGGCCTGATCGACTGGAACAAGACCAACCAGGAGGCCGCGGCGCTGCTGGCCCGCGTGGGTCTGCGCGAGAACCCGACCACCAAGATCATGGAGATCGGAGTCGGCAAGCAGCAGCTCGTCGAGATCGCGAAGGCGCTCTCCAAGCGGGTCAAGCTGCTCATCCTCGACGAGCCCACCGCGGCCCTGAACGACGAGGACTCGGACCACCTGCTCGACCTGATCCTGCACCTCAAGGAGCAGGGCATCACGTCGATCATCATCAGCCACAAGCTGAACGAGATCAAGAAGATCGCGGACACCGTCACGGTCATCCGCGACGGCAAGACCATCGAGACGATCGCTCACGACGACGTCACCGAGGACCGCATCATCAAGGACATGGTCGGCCGCGACCTCGACCACCGCTACCCGGACCACACGCCGCACATCGGCGAGGAGATCCTGCGCGTGGTCGACTGGACGGCCCACCACCCCCAGGACCCGTCCCGCGTCATGGTGGACAAGGTCAACCTGTCGGTCCACCGCGGCGAGATCGTCGGCATCGCCGGGCTCATGGGCGCCGGGCGCACCGAGTTCGCGATGAGCCTCTTCGGCCGCTCCTACGGCAGCCGCATCTCCGGCCAGGTCTTCAAGGCCGGCAAGGAGATCAAGATCCGCAACGTCTCGGAGGCGATCGCCCACGGGCTCGCCTACGCGACCGAGGACCGCAAGCACTACGGCCTCAACCTCATCGACGACATCAAGCGGAACATCTCGCTCGCGTCGCTCGACAAGGTCGCCCGCGGCGGACTCGTCGACGACAACCGCGAGTTCGAGGTTGCCAACGAGTACCGCGGCAGCATGAACATCAAGTCGCCGACCGTGCTCGCCAAGACCGGGAAGCTCTCCGGCGGCAACCAGCAGAAGGTCGTCCTGTCGAAGTGGATCTACTCCGACCCGGACGTCCTCATCCTCGACGAGCCCACCCGCGGCATCGACGTGGGTGCGAAGTACGAGATCTACACCATCATCAACCGGCTCGCGGCGCAGGGTAAGGGGATCATCGTCATCTCCTCCGAGCTGCCGGAGCTGCTCGGCATCTGCGACCGCGTCTACGCGCTGTCGGAGGGCCGGATCACGGGCGAGCTGCCCATCGCCGAGGCGACGCCCGAGGCGGTCCTCACCCTCATGACCCAGGAGAAGCAACGATGACCGATCTGCAGAACGAACCGTCCACCGCGGCCGGTGCGCAGGTGAAGCCCACCGAGAACGCCTTCACGAAGCGCCTCAGCCACGTGCTGGGCGACCTCGGCAAGAACGGCATCTTCATCGCCCTCATCGTGGTGGTGCTGCTGTTCGAGGTGATGACCGGCGGAATCCTCCTCCGCCCCCAGAACATCTCGAACCTGATCGTCCAGAACGGCTACATCCTGATCCTCGCCATCGGCATGGTGATGGTCATCGTGGCCGGGCACATCGACCTCTCGGTCGGCTCGGTCGCGGCGTTCGTCGGAGCGATCTCGGGCGTCTTCGCGGTCAACATGGGTCTCCCGTGGTGGCTGTCGATCATCCTCTCCCTCCTCATCGGCGCCCTGGTCGGAGCGTGGCAGGGCTTCTGGATCGCCTACGTCGGGATCCCGGCGTTCATCGTGACCCTGGCGGGCATGCTGATCTTCCGCGGCCTGGCGCTCGTCGTCCTCGGCAACGCGAACATCGGCTCCTTCCCGACCGAGTACCGCGCGCTGGGCAACGGCTTCCTCACCGACCTGTTCGGCGAGACCGACCTCGACCCGCTGTCGCTCGTCATCGGCGCGCTCGCGATCGTCGCCTTCGCCGTGCAGTCCGTGCGCACCCGCCGCGGCCGCCAGAAGTACGCGCAGAGCGTCGAGCCGGGCGCCTGGTTCGTCACCAAGCTCGTCCTCGTCTCCGTCGTGATCGCGGCCTTCTCCTTCGCGCTGGCCACCTTCAAGGGCATCCCGGTCACCCTGATCGTGCTCGCCGTGCTCGTCCTGATCTACGGCGTGGTCATGAACCGCTCCGTCTTCGGCCGTCACGTCTACGCGATCGGCGGCAACCTGCACGCCGCGGAGCTGTCCGGCATCAAGACCCGCAACGTCACCTTCTGGCTGTTCGTCAACATGGGCGTCCTCGCGGCGCTGGCCGGCCTCGTCTTCACCGCGCGACTCAACCTCGCCGGCCCGAAGGCGGGCGACGGCTTCGAGCTCGAGGCCATCTCGGCCGCCTTCATCGGCGGCGCGGCGGTCCAGGGCGGCGTCGGCACCATCGGCGGCGCGATCATCGGTGGCCTCATCATCGGCGTCCTGAACAACGGCATGTCGATCATGGGCATCGGCATCGAGTGGCAGCAGGCGGTCAAGGGCCTCGTGCTCCTGCTCGCGGTCGCCTTCGACGTCTACAACAAGCGCCGCTCGGGCGGACGCTAGGCCCTGCGGTCGTGCCCGACTGGTCGCGGTTCCTGCCGCTGAGCACCGGGCCCTCGGTCGACGAGACGGGCGTCAGCAACGACTGGCGCCCCCTCGTCGCCGAGAGGCTCGACCGCCTCGCCGTCCTGGCCGCCTCGCCCTCCACCACGGAGGGCGAGGCGGCCAGTGCCGTCTCCCGGGACGCCCTGCTCGGAGAGCTCGTCGTGCGGCTCTCGAGCAGCACCGGCCAGCGCCTCGCGACGCGGATGGGCGCCCGCGAGGCCTCCTCCCCTCCCCCTGCCGCCGAGATCGCCCCGGCCCTGGCCGCTCTCGCCTCCGCTCGCCGCGCCGGCGCCGGTCCCCGCTCGGTCGCCGAGCTGGTCGAGGTCGTCCGCGTCGAGCTCGCCCTCTCCCCCGAGCCGCTCGCCCTCTCCTCCCGCATCACCGGCGGGGTGGCCCTGGACCGCCTGCAGCGCGCGCCGCTCGCGATCCGCGCCGCCGTCCGCGGTCGCACCCTCGCTCCGACCGACGCGGAGTGGGAGCTCGGCTCCGGCACCGCCCTGCGCGTGCCGGCCGACGCGATCCTCCGCTTCCTGCTCGGCCTCGGCCCCTTCCCCGCCGAGCCGACCGCCTAGGCGGCGCCGCCACCTGCCCCCGGGCGGAGGCGGCGCCGCGCCGGTCGTAGCATCGGAGGATGACGCGCTCACTGCCGAGAAGCACCCCGTCCGCCCGCTCCGTCGACGCCGAGGGAGTGCTGGCCTTCGTCGAAGGGGTCGAGGCCGCTCCCGGCGTCGAGCTGCACGGCCTGATGGTCGTGCAGGGCGGCGACGTCGTCGCCGAGGGCTGGTGGGCGCCGTACTCGGCCGAGCGGCCGCACCTCTTCTACTCGCTGAGCAAGAGCTTCACCGCGACCGCCGTCGGCCTCGCGGTCGCCGAGGGCCTGGTCGACCTGGACGCCACCGTCCTCTCGTACTTCCCCGAGCTCGACGACGAGATCACCGACCCGCGCTCGCGTGCGATCCGCGTCCGCCACGTCCTCGCGATGGCGAGCGGCCACTCCGCCGAGACGATCGACCGCGCCGAGGAGACGGATCCGGTCGACCTGGTGCGCGGCTTCCTCCTCCTCCCGCCGGAGCAGGAGCCGGGCAGCGTCTTCGCCTACAACCAGCCCTGCACCTTCGCCGCCGCCGCGATCGTGCAGCGCGTGAGCGGGCAGTCGCTGACCGACTACCTGCGCCCGCGCCTGCTCGATCCGCTCGGCATCGGCGAGGTCGCTTGGCATCGCGACGACTCGGGGCGCGAGCTCGGCTACAGCGGGCTGCACGCCACCACCGAGGCGGCAGCTGCGCTCGGACTGCTGTACCTGCAGGAGGGGCGCTGGGGCGACCGGCGGATCCTCTCGCCGGAATGGGTCGCCGAGGCGTCCCGCGCGCACGTCCCGACCCACGAGGACGGCGGACCGGACTGGCAGCAGGGCTACGGCTTCCAGTTCTGGCGGTCGCTGCACGGCTACCGCGCGGACGGCGCGTACGGGCAGTTCAGCCTGATCGTGCCCGAGCACGAGCTCGTGATCGCGCTGACCGGCCAGACCTCGGACACGCAGACGCTGCTCGCGCTCGCCTGGGAGCACCTGCTCCCCGCCGTCGGCCGAGGGTCCACGGCGGAGGCCGACGCCCGACTGGCCGACCGGCTGTCGGAGCTCGCCCTTCGCCCGCTCGAGGGCGCCTCCCCCGCGACCGGGAGCTACACGCCGGTCGGATCGTGGCCCGACGCCGTCGAGGTGACGGCCGACGAGGGCGGCTGGACGCTCGCGCTGATCGAGGGCGACGAGCGCTTCGCCGTGACGCCCGGCGCAGGAGCCTGGACCGTCGACGGGCCGTTCGCGGCGAGCGCCGGACCCTCGGGCGACAGCGTGCTGGTCGACGTCGTGTTCCTCGAGACCCCGCACCGCCTGCACGTCGAGCTCGCTCCCGACCGCACCGCCCGCGTCCGCTGGGAGACGGAGCCGCTGCACGACGGCCCGCTCGCCGGGCTGCGCGCCCCGCGCTGACGGCAGGACCCGCTCCGCTCATCCGTCGCGAACGGCCCGTCCGCCCCTCGGCGACGGGCCGTTCGCGACGGATCGAGAGGGGTCGCGCTCGGCCGTGCGGACCGCGCGCATCAAGCGGTGCTCACCGGGGGTCGACGAGTCGAGGAGCGGAGTGGGCACGAGGGTCCTTCCTGGGGGCGGCGCTCTGGCACAATCGTCGGAGCGCTGCTCCGGAACATTGTGGAGCACTGCTCCGGAACATTGCGGAGCGCTGCTCCGGAATGTGGTGGAGCTGCGCTCGGAGACATTACGGAGCGCCGCTCCGAAAAGCAAGGAGAACCGATGAGCGACCGTGTGCCCCGCACGCCCGGCCGACCGCGGACCAGTCGCGACGCACTGCTCGCCGCCGCGGCGACGGTGTTCGTGGCCTCCGGCGTGGACGCGCCGGTCCGCGAGATCGCGGCGGAGGCCGGCGTCGGCGTGGGGACGATCTACCGGCACTTCCCGACCCGCTCGGAGCTCGTGGTCGCCGTCTACCGCCACCAGGTCGAGGCCTGCGCGGAGGCGGGCCCACGGCTGCTCGCGGACAGCGCGACTCCGGAGGCCGCCCTCCGGGCCTGGGTCGCCCACTTCGTCGACCTCCTGGTGACCAAGCACGGCCTCGCCGGTGCGCTCCAGGGCGACAGCGCCGGATCCGACGCCCTACACGCCTACTTCGTGGAGCGGCTCGTCCCCGTCTGCGGCGACCTGCTCGAGGCGGCACGACCCGCCCGGATCCCGGCGTCGAGTCTCAGCGGCTACATGCTCCTCAAGGGCATCGGCAACCTCTGCATCGGCGCCGCCCACGATCCGGACTACGACGCCGACACCCTCGTGCAGGCCCTCGTCACCGGAGCGCTGCAGACGGATCAGCCCTGATCGCCTCCACGGTCCGCTCGACCGCGTCCTCGACCGCCGCCCTGCGGCTCGCGTCGTCCTCGCGCTCGGACTCGTGGACGAAGACGGCCCCGCCGCGCCGGGCCCCGCAGTAGTCGATGATCCCGTGCTGGATCTGCGTCAGCAGCGCCTGCTCGTAGCCGTGCCGCTCGTAGGTCCCGGCGGAGTCCCCCGCGACGAGGACGAGGTGGACGGTCAGGGCGCCGAGCCTGCGCTGCGTGCCGTGGACGGGGTCGATGTCGAAGGCCCAGCCGGCGAGGAAGACGCGGTCGAACCAGCCCTTCAGCAGCGCGGGCATCGACCACCAGTAGACGGGGAAGACGAGCACGAGATGGTCGACACCGTCGAGCCGGCGCTGCTCGCGGAGGACGTCGTCGGGAACCGGGCCGACACCGCGGTAGCGGTCCCGGTCGGCCGCGCCGAACCGCGGGTCGAAGCCCTCGGCGTCGAGGTCGGCCGTCTCCACTTCGTCGGGGCCGAGCTCCTCCCGAAGCCGCCGGGCGAGGGCGGCGGTGAGGGAGTCGCGGTCGGGGTGCGCGGTGACGAGGAGGGTGCTCACCGCTCCAGTGAACCGCACCCGCCCTGCGGCACCCCTGGCAGGATGACCCGGTGACTCCGCACCGCTCCCCCCGCCGCCCCGACGTCGTCTCCGTCGAGCTCGTCGGTGGACCGGAGCCGCTCGAGCTCGCCCTGCACGAGCACGACCCCGAGTGGTCCGCCCTGTTCGAGGAGCACCGGCGGCGCATCCTCGAGGCCGTCCCGGGCGTACGGGTCGAGCACATCGGCTCGACCTCCGTTCCGGGCCTGCCCGCGAAGCCGATCGTCGACGTGCTGGTCGTCGTGCCCGACGTCACGGCGGAGGAGGACCACGTCGCGCCGCTGCTCGAGGCCGGCTACGTCCTGCGCACCCGCGAGCCCGGGCACCGGCTCGTCCGCACGCCCGGACGGGACGCCCACGTCCACATCTACGAGGAGGGTCATCCCGCGATCGACGCGTACCTCCTCCTGCGCGACCGGCTGCGCACCGACCCGGCCGACCGCGAGCTCTACCGCAGCACGAAGGCGTCTCTCCTCCTCCGGCGCTGGGAGGACGGGAACGACTACGCCGAGGCGAAGTCCGCCGTGATCGCGGCCATCCTCGAGCGCGCGAGATCCTCGCAGCCCTGAGATCGATATCCGGAAGGCGGTCAGCGGCCAGGCCGCACCGCACGTCCGATCGCCCTCGAGCCCTCCGGCTCGGGGGCGATCGCGGTTCGGGCGGCATCGGATGATCGCCGGTTCGCGGAGCGCGCCTTCCAGCCGGGCGGAGCGCTCGTGCCGGAAGGTCGAGCAGCGAGGACCGGGCCCGCGCAGCCGTCGGGATCCGGCGATCGGATCGACCTGAATGTTGACGTCATCAGAGCCCCGTGGAAGCCTGATGTTTGCGTGAACATGCGCGAAGTCCCCGGTGCAAAGGAGCACAGCATGACGTCTCGACCACGAACGGCCGCCGCGGCGGTGGCCGCGCTGCTCGTCGCAGCGCTCCTGGGAACAGGAGCGCAGTCGGCCTCGGCCGCCGTGGCCACGGATCCCGACGACGGAGTGCCGCGCACCTCGACGCCCGTGACCTACACCGACTACCCGGCGGTCCAGGACCCGGGCAGCACCGCGGCCGGCTACTTCCAGCCCTACTGGTACGACACCGACGGCCGCCACATCCAGGCGCACGGCGGCCAGATCGTCACCGTCGAGGAGGGCGGTCAGCAGGTCCAGTACTGGTACGGCGAGGACCGCACGAAGGGCTACTGGAACAGCCCCGGAGTCGCGGTCTACCGCTCCACCGACGGCCACAACTGGGAGAACAAGGGCACCGCGCTCCGCAGCGTCTCGGCTCCGGCCGACCTCGAGGCCCCCTACTTCGACGCGCTCTACGACACCGTCGACGACTCCGGAGCCCCTCGCGCCGACCGCATCGCGGAGCTCGACTACCACCTCGACACGACGCAGGCCTCGCCGAACACCGCCATCTTCGAGCGCCCCAAGGTCCTCTTCAACGAGAAGACCGGCAAGTGGGTCATGTGGTGGCACTCCGACGGCCGCATCACCCCGGGTGGCAGCACCTATGCGCGCTCGATGGCGGGAGTCGCCGTCTCGGACAGCCCGACCGGGCCCTTCACGCTCCAGGGCGTCTACCGCCTCTACAACCGCACGGACTACAAGTCCTGCACCACCTCCGCCGTGCCCGGGCAGGCGCGGGACATGACCGTCTTCCAGGACGAGGACGGCACCGCGTACATCTCCTACTCCTCCGAGGAGAACTACTCGCTCTACGTGGCGAAGCTGGACGCCGACTACACCAACGTCGAGCGGACCACCACGACCGACACCCTCGACGCGAACCAGTACTCGGCCGACGGGACGTACCCCTACGTCTTCGCCGACGGTGCGGCCGGAGCACCGGTGCGCGGCACCGACTTCCAGATCGTGAAGGAGTGCGGACACCTCGAGGCGCCCGCGATCTTCGCCAACGGCGGCAAGTACTACACGATCGCCTCCGGGGCGACCGGCTGGGCGCCGAACCCGCAGACCTACTATACCGCCGACTCGATCCTCGGCGCGTGGACCCGCGGAGTCGAGAAGGGCGACGCCGACGAGAACGTCGCCTACAACGCGATCCCGGAGGGCGGCGACGGCCTGCTCTCGATCGGCGACTCCCGCAAGACGACCTTCGGCTCGCAGTCGACGAACGTCCTCACCCTCGCTCCCGGGAAGTACGTCTACATGGGCGACCGCTGGAACGAGGGCAAGTCGGACTCGACCTACGTCTGGCTCCCGATGACGGTCGGTGAGAACGGCCGCCTCGAGATGCGGAATCCGGCTCAGGAGGACCCGGCGCGCTGGGGATCCGGCTGGAACCTCTCCTACTGGGACGACAAGGGGGTCGGCGAGGGTGTCTGGTCGGTCGTGGACGCCCGTCTGCCGAAGCAGGTCCGCCGCGGCGCCGACATCGCCGCCGCGCTCCCCTCGACGGTCTCGGTCGCGAGCAACGGCTCGACCCGCGACGTCGCCGTGACCTGGGCCGCCCCCGGCCCCGCCGAGCTCGGCACGGTGCAGGTGACGGGCACGCTCGCCGCCGACGCCGGATTCTCCTCCGGCCGCCGCTTCACCCGCACGATCGAGGTGGCGGAGCCCGGCATCGCGAACCTCGCTCCCGGAGCGTCCGTCGCGGTCTCGAGCCGCACGGACCTCGCCGGCAAGCTCATCGACGGCGACGTCAAGGGCAAGGGCTGGGACGACTGGTCCTCAGCCGGCTACCCGCGCGACAGCCGCCTCTCCTTCTCCTGGGGCGCGGCGCAGAACCTCGACTCGGTGACGGTCAGCACCTACAAGGACGGTGCGACCGCCACCTGGCCCTCGAGGATCGAGGTCGAGTACCAGGTGAACGGCGCATGGACGACCTCCTCGGTCGCCACCACCCTCAGCCAGGCCGCGACCGGATCCGCCCCGACGGCGATCCTCGACCTGTCCTCCCTGCCCGACACCACGGGCCTCCGCCTGCACCTCACCAGCGCGGCGAACACGTGGCAGTCGGTCTCGGAGGTGCAGATCTGGGGCACCGCGCCGCCGACGAACGTCTGCCGCGTCCCCGGAGCCGCGGTCTCGGCGTCGTTCAGCCAGACGAAGTACGCGACCCTCCCCGCGAAGAACGCCTGCGACGGCAACGTGAGCACCCCCTGGTCGACCTGGACCGACGGCACCTTCGCCGGCAGCGCCGAGTTCACGCTGACGAACACCGAGGCGCACCGCGTCGCCGGGCTCACCTTCACCAACACCGAGGGCACCCTGGCGTCGGTGAGCGTGGCCTACCGCGCCGAGGACGGCACCTGGAAGCCGACCACCGCGCAGAACGTCGCTCCGGCGGCGAACGGCACGCTGACCACGATCCCGTTCGCGGCGGTCTCGGCCACCGGCCTGAAGCTGACCTTCTCCACGCCGGGCTCGTTCCTCAAGATCGGCGAGATCGTCGTCCCCGAGGCGGCCGCCCCGGCGCTGACGGTGCCGGTGACCGTGACGTCGCGCTGCGTCGCCGGGAAGGCGGTGCTGACTGTCCTCGCCAAGAACGGCGGCACCGCTCCGATCGACGTCGCGATGGCCTCGGCCTACGGCTCGAAGACGGTCACCGCGGTGGCCGCGGGTGTGAGCGGATCGGCCGCGTTCACCACCCGCCTCGCGAGCATGCCGGGCAGCCAGGTGACGGTGACCGCCACGGCGGGCTCCGAGACCCTCGCGCAGACGGTGGCCTACCCGGCCCGCGTCTGCTGAGCGCACGGCGGCCGGTCGACCGGTCGTGACGGAGGAGGGAGTGCCCGCGGGCGCTCCCTCCTCTGCGTGTGCGGCGCATCATCCGACGCGCAGGGCGAGTGCGGGCTCGATGTGCGCGGCTCAGGGCTCCAGAGGCCGAAGGACGTGCCGGGCCTGGGCGGGAGCGCCGTCACGTCGATCTCCGCGGGCGGGAAGGAACGGCCGCTCCCCCGCAGGTGCTCCCCGAGAAGGAGATCGGTCGCCTGATCGATCCGGCTCAGCGCCGCCTCGTCGAAGAGGTGGGCGCACGAGCACGGCCGAGCCCCGCTGGCGCGCTGCGCGGTACTTCACCCGGAAGCGGGGGTGCAGAGCTCTTCACGCTCCTGGTAGTAATCACAGGCGGGCGCATCGCAGAGCCCGCAGAACTGGACCGTCCGTGACCCGCACCACCCGCGCTCTCGCCGCGTTCGTCCCGACGACGACCCTCGTGCTCTCGGTGGTGTTCGCCTCCGCCGCACTCGCGCCCGAGGCGATGACCGCCCCGGAAGCGGTGTCGACGCCGACCGCCGCCTCGCCCGCGGAGGATGCAGCGGCGACTGCGGACCCCTCCGCTCCCGGTGCGGGATCCGGCGCCTCCGACCGCCGCTCCTCGAGCCCCTCCTCCGCGGACCCCGTCGACCCCGCGCAGCCGACGACCCGCTCCTCCCCCGCGGAC
>NZ_PSTL01000033.1:0-20736 GCF_002930845.1 Rathayibacter sp. AY1A7
GTCAGGGGCGGCGTGGGGCCCGGAGGCGCACCGTGAGCGGCGCGCCCCCGGGGGCGCGCCGCTCACGGTGCGCCTCCGGGCCCCACGCCGCCCCTGACGATGGAGTCACGATGACGACCGCATCGACGCCCGTCGACGCCGAGCTCCCCCGATCCGCGGGGCTCCGGCGCCGCCACACGGCCGGGCTGCTGATCCTCCTCGCCGCGGTGGCTCCGCTGCCCTTCACCGCCGCCTCCCCGGCCGTCGCCCTCGGCGAGCCGACCTCCACCGACCCGATCGCGCCGGACACCGCCGACCCCGCGATCGAGTTCCACGACGGCGACTGCTCCATGGTCGCGACAGCCCGGGCAACCCCGTCGTGATGCGGAAGGCGCCCACCCTCGCGGCACTCGGCACCACCGCCCCGACCACCGGGTACACCGACACGAACCCCGGCGGCTGATCCCTCGTGCCGGTCGAGCAGCTGCCCCTCCCTGCCGGTCGAGCAGCCGCCCGGCGGCGTATCGAGCCCTTCGTGCTCCGCACACAGGCTCCGACACGCCCCTGACGGCGCTGCTCGACCCAGCAGGGCTCGGCACCCCGAGATCCTCTCCCCCTCCCCGAACCGCACCACTCCACTGAAGGAGCACCATGCCCCCCACCACCACACCCGCGCGGCGAGCGCCGCTGCGCGCAGCGCTCGCCGCGCTCGGCCTCGGAGCAGTGCTGCTCTCGGGCCTCGTCGCCCCGGCTCCGGCCGCGCAGGCGGCCGATGCCGTGATCCCGCAGCAGGGCCTCCTCGCCGACTACCGGTTCACGCAGACCACCGGCAGCACGGTCCCGAACACCGTGAGCGGAGGCGTGGGAGCCGCCACCGTCCGCAACGCGACCGACGCGCTCTGGACCGGCACGTCGCTCCGCCTCACCGGCGGCCCCAAGAGCAGCACCACCGCCCCCTGGGTGCAGCTGCCCGCGAACCTGCTGACCGGTCGCTCGTCGGCCACCGTCACGATCGAGACCCGCGCCGACGCGTCGATGCTCTCGAACTTCCACTTCCTGTGGAACATCGGCAGCGACAGCACGAACCAGTACTGGTTCGCGTCCGTCCGCGACCGGGTGCGCACCGCGATCACGACCAGCGGAGGGAACGGCGAGAACAACGCCCGCAGCGCCTCCGCCCTGACCGCCGACCGCTGGTACAGTCTCACCTCGGTGATCGACGGCAGCGCCGGCACGATCTCGTTCTTCGTCGACGGCGTCCAGGTCGCCTCGGCGCCCACCGCCCTGCGCCCCTCGTCGGTGGCGGACCAGTCGCTGAACACGATCGGCCGAGCACCGTACCCCGACCCGTTCTACACGGGCGAGGTCTCGGCGTTCCGCGTCTACGACCGCGCGCTCACCGGGGCGGAGGTGGTGGCCGTGTCGAGCGTCGACGCGAAGCCTCACGCCTCCACGTTCTCCCCGATCGCCGCCGCCGTGCTGGCCGGGGTCGCCCCGCTCACCGTCGACGACTCGACCACGAACCTGCCCGACTACGGGGGAGCGGTGACCTGGTCCTCCAGCGACCCGACCCTGCGCGTCTCGGCCGACGGCCGCACCCTCAGCGCCGACCGCCCCGCCGTGGGCCAGGCCGCGCGCGCCTCGACGCTCACCGCGACGGCGTCGATCCGCGGAATCGTGCAGACCCGCTCGATCGCCGTGACGGTCGAGCCGCAGGTCGGCGTCGACACCCCCTACGGCTACATGATGGTCCACTTCGTCGAGGACTCCCAGGGCTACGCCGAGAAGATCTACCTCGACGTCTCCCGCGGCGACGACCCGGAGAAGTGGGACCCGCTCAACGGCGCGAAGCCGATCCTGGCCTCCGACCTCGGCACCACCGGTGTCCGCGACCCGTACCTGACCTACAACCCCGACACGAAGAAGTACTACATCATCGCCACGGACCTCCGCGTCTTCGGCGGCGACCGGGGCCCCAGCACCTGCGACACCTGGTGCTACTGGACCACCAAGGGCAGCACGAAGATGAACGTCTGGGAGTCGAGCGACCTCGTGTCGTGGAGCGACGTCCGCCAGTTCGACGTGGCGCTCGACGCCGCGGGGACGAAGAAGCTCGAGGCCGGCATGATGTGGGCTCCCGAGGCCACGTGGGTGCCGGACTACGCGGGACCCGGCAAGGGCGCGTTCGTCGTCTACTGGTCCTCGACGGTCTACCCGACCGCGGCGCACACGCCGGGCACCGGATCCTCCCGCGTGCTCTGGGGAGCGACCACGGACTTCACGCAGGCCACCTACTCGTACGGCGGCACCTTCATCGACACCGGGGCCGACACGATCGACACCACGCTGATCCAGGACTCCGGCACGACCTACCGGATCTCGAAGGACAACGGCACCGGCAAGGGCATCTACATGGAGTCGACCACCTCGGCGACCTGGTGGCTGCCGACGACCTCGTGGACGCAGATCCAGTCGCGCATCGGCGCGGTGTGGTCCGGCGGCAACCCCGGCGGGGTCGAGGGCCCCGCGGTGTTCAAGGACCACGGCGAGGACACCTGGTACCTGTACGTCGACGTGATCCCCGCGACCGGCTACAAGCCGATGGTGACGAACGACCTCGACACGGGCTGGACCCAGCTCACCGACCCGGGCTTCTCGCTCGCCTCGTCGACCAAGCACGGCGGCATCGTCTCGCTGACCGCGGGGCAGTACGCCGAGGTCCGCTCGGCCGACGCCGCCTCCGCGGTCCGCTCGGACCTCGGCGAGGTGACGGTCGCCTCCGGCACCGACGCCGCGGCGGCTCTGCCCGCCCGCGCCGACGTCGTGCTCGCCTACAACCGGGGCACCGCCTCGCAGCCGGTCACCTGGAACACCTCCGCGGTGGCGACGGCGCCCGGCCGCTACTCCGTCACCGGAGTCGTCCGCACGATCGGTGCGAACGACAACCAGTGGGTGGGCGCGAACGGATCGACGGCCTACGACGCCGCCGACCGTCGGCTCTCGAGCTCCACGGCCGTCACGGTCACCGCGACCGTGGTGGTGACGGCACCGACCTCGACGCTCACCGCGTCCACCCGCTGCGTCGCGGGCAAGGTCGTCCTCACCGGAGTGGTGAAGAACACGGGCACGACGCCCCTCTCGGTCGTCATCCGCTCGCCGTTCGGCGCCTCGCAGACGCTGACCGCCGCCCCCGGCGCCAGCGCCTCGGCCGCCTTCACCACCCGTCAGGCCTCGGTCCCGGCCGCCTCGCTCACCGCGGGCGCCCTGACCGCGGCCTACCCGGCGCGCACCTGCTGACGCACGCGCGCCGCTGACGCCGAGACGGCCCGCCCCCGCCGAGACACCGCCCCACTGCGGTGCCTCGGCCGGGAGCGGGCCGTCTCGGCGTCGAGCGCCTCGGAGCTCCGCGGCGGCCGCCCCACATCCCGGCACGGCAGGCTGTACGGATGAGCGCGCCTGGAACCACCGACCCCCTCGACCACGTCCGCGTGCGCGGCGCCCGCGAGAACAACCTCCGGAGCATCGACGTCGACGTGCCGCGCGACGCCCTCGTCGCCTTCACGGGGGTCTCCGGATCGGGCAAGAGCTCGCTCGCCTTCGGCACGCTCTACGCGGAGGCGCAGCGCCGCTACTTCGAGTCGGTCGCCCCCTACGCGCGGCGGCTGATCGACCAGGTCGGCGTGCCGGACGTCGACTCGATCGAGGGCCTGCCGCCGGCCGTCGCCCTCCCGCAGCGGCGCTCCGGAGGCTCGGCCCGCTCCACGGTCGGCAGTGCGACGACGCTCTCGAGCGTGGTGCGGATGGTGTTCTCGCGCATCGGCGCCTACCCCGAGGGCGCGCCGATGCTGCTCGCAGAGGACTTCTCGGCCAACACCGTGCAGGGCGCGTGCCCCAGCTGCCACGGCATCGGCCGGGTCTACGACGTCCCCGACGAGCTGATGGTGCCGGACGACTCCCTCTCGATCCGCGACGGGGCGCTCGCCGCCTGGCCGACCGCCTGGCACGGCAAGCAACTGCGCGACAGCCTGATCTCGCTCGGACACGACATCGACACTCCGTGGCGCGACCTGCCCGCGGAGGACCGCGACTGGATCCTGCACACTCCTGACTCCCCGCAGGTTCCCGTGTGGACCGACCGCTCTCCCGCGGAGGTGCGCGCGGCCGTGGCCGCCGGTGACGAGCCGCGCTACATGAGCACGTTCCTCGGGGTGCGCCGCTACGTGCTCGACACCTTCGCCGGCTCGAAGAGCGCCCGGATGCGCGAGCGCGCGGCCTCGTTCGTCGTCAGCGTCGCCTGCCCGGTGTGCGGCGGCCGGAGGCTGAAGCCCGACGCGCTCGCCGTCACCTTCGAGGGGCTCGACATCACCGAGCTGTCAGCGCTCCCGCTCGAGGAGCTGGTCGTCGTCGCGCGGCGCGTGCTGGAGCCCGGCTGGACCCCGGCCGACGGCACTCCGCAGACCCGCCTGGCCGCGCAGCGGCTGGTCGAGGACCTCGTCGCCCGCCTCGCGCCGATCGTCGACCTGGGCCTCGGCCACCTCTCGCTCGACCGCTCCACGCCGACTCTCTCCTCGGGGGAGCTCCAGCGGATGCGCCTCGCGACGCAGGTGCTCTCGCGCCTCTTCGGCGTCGTCTTCGTGCTCGACGAGCCGTCCACGGGCCTGCACCCCGCCGACACGGAGGCGCTGCTCGGCATCCTGCGGACCCTGCGGGCGACCGGCAACACCGTCTTCTTCGTCGAGCACTCCCTCGACGTCATCCGCGAGGCCGACTGGATCGTCGACATCGGCCCGGGCGCGGGGTCGGGGGGCGGCACCGTCGTCTACTCCGGCCCGCTCGACGGCCTGCCGGGCGCCCGCGGCTCCGTCACCCGCCGCTACCTCTTCCCCGAGGGCGACCCGGCGCCGCTGCGCTCCCGCCGCACCGCGGAGCAGTGGATCGAGCTCGCCGGAGTCTCGCGGCACACCCTCGACGACCTCTCCGTCGCGTTCCCGGTCGGGGTGCTCACCGCGGTCACCGGTGTCTCCGGATCGGGCAAGTCGACGCTCGTGAACCAGGCGCTGCCCGATCTGCTGCGCGCCTCGCTCCGCGCCGACGTCGCCGAGGACGCGCCGGCCGAGGAGGGCGGGGAGGCGGACCCGCTGCTCGACGCGGCCGCGGCGGCGACCCGCGGCACCGCCTCCGGGCCCGCGGACCGCCTGCGCCGGGTGGTGCAGGTGACCCAGACCCCGATCGGCCGGACCTCGCGCTCGAACGTCGCGACCTACACGGGTCTGTTCGACCGGGTGCGGACGCTCTTCGCGGCCACCCCGGAGGCGAAGCGCCGCCGCTTCTCGGCGAGCCGCTTCTCCTTCAACCTGCCCAGCGGGCGCTGCCCCGTCTGCAAGGGCGAGGGCTCCGTGGAGGTGGAGCTGCTGTTCCTCCCGACCGTCGAGGCGCCCTGCACGGCGTGCGGCGGCACCCGGTACAACGACGAGACCCTCGAGGTCACCCTCGGCGGCCGGACGATCGCCGACGTCCTCGCGCTGAGCGTCGCCGACGCGCGCGAGGCCTTCGCCGAGGACCGCGAGGTCGCCCGCCACCTCGACGCTCTGGTGGACGTGGGGCTCGGCTACGTCTCGCTCGGCCAGCCGGCGCCCGAGCTGTCCGGGGGAGAGGCGCAGCGGGTGAAGCTCGCCTCGGAGCTGCGTCGCGCCCAGCGCGGGGACACGCTCTACCTGCTCGACGAGCCGACGTCGGGCCTGCACCCCGCCGACGCCGACCGCCTGCTCGAGCACCTGCAGCACCTCGTCGACGCGGGCAACACGGTGATCGTCGTCGAGCACGACATGCGCGTCGTCGCCGACGCGGACTGGGTCGTGGACCTCGGCCCGGGGGCGGGCCGGGCCGGCGGCTCGGTGGTCGCGACGGGCACTCCGGAGGAGGTCGCCGAGGCCGCGGGCAGCCGCACCTCTCCGTACCTCCGGGCGGCTCTGGACCGGCGCCGCTGAGCGCTCGAGGACCCTGTCAGTCCTCTCACCGAAACCTCACCGAAAACTATTGTTAACGGTAACATTCGAGGCGGCCCGCCCCCCCTGGGCCGGATTTCTCAACGACGAGAGGCCTCACGAATGAGACGACGACTCCCCCTGGCCACCGTGGCGGTGATGGCGCTGACGGCGGGTCTCCTGTCGGTCGGCCCCACGGCCCAGGCCGCCCCCACCACCTCGCTCGACGCCGCGAAGGTGCTCGAGCTCCCGTTCGACGGGTCGCTCGCCGACACCAGCGGTCGTGGTACCGCCCTCGGGATGCAGAAGGGCACCGCCTCCTACGGCACCGGCCTGAACGGCCGGGCGTTCGAGTTCACCGGATCGAACGCGATCTCGCTCGGCACTGCGGCGGCGCTGCAGCCCGCCGACCTCACCGTCTCGTTCTGGTACAAGCCGACCAGCGCGATGACCGGTGAGCAGGTCTTCACCTGGAACAAGACCGCCTACAACTCCGACGGCTGGTACCTCACCTCCGAGGGCGACGGCACTCCGCTCGCCCTCTCGATCGGCCCGTCCGGCGGTCAGCCGTACAAGGTCGCCGTCGAGACCGCCCGCTCCGGCTTCTTCCCCGCGGGGGAGTGGACGCACGTGGTCGCCACGTACGACAAGAGCACCAAGGCCGTCGCCTTCTACCGCAACGGGGTGAAGCAGACCGCCGTCGTCAAGACCGCGCCGTCCTCCTCCGCATCCGGCGTCCTCGGCTCCGAGAGCACCTCGACGAAGACCCTCGGCTTCAACGGCCCCCAGTACAACGGCGCGCACCTGCGCGGCCTGCTCGACGACTACGCGCTCTACAACGGCGTCGCGACCGCCACCGACGTCGTCGCCCTGACGAAGGCCGGCAACCCCTCCTTCGACCCCGCGAGCATCGCCCGGGCCGACCTCGAGCTGGTCGCCCCGCCCGCGAGCACCAGCACCGGCTTCACCCTGCCCACCGTCGGCGCGAAGGGGTCCGCCCTCAGCTGGACCTCCTCCGACCCGGCGACCGTCGCGATCAGCGGAGGCACGGCCGCGGTCACGCCGCCCACCGGCTCCGCGACGCAGGTCGTCCTCACCGGCTCCGCCACCTACGGGGGCAGCACCGCGGTCACGAAGACCTACACTCTCCAGGTGCAGCCCCGGGGAGTGAAGACGTCGAACTACCTTCTGGAGGCCGGCCTGTCCGACGTCTCCGTGCAGGACCCCTACCTCGAGAACGGGGAGCAGCAGACCGTCGAGTACCTGCTGAGCCTCGACCCCGAGATGTTCCTCTACTCCTTCTACCGCGAGGCCGGGCTCACGCCGACCACCAGCGGCGGATACGGGGGTTGGGAGCGCGAGAACGGCACCCGGTTCCAGGGCCACTTCTTCGGCCACTACCTCTCGGCGCTCTCGCAGGCCTACGCGACCGAGGAAGACGCGGCCACCAAGGCGGCACTGCTCGCGAAGCTCACCGCTTCCGTCGACGGTCTGAAGAAGGTCCAGGACGCCTACGCGCTGAAGGACCCCGCGAACGCCGGCTACGTCTCGCCGTTCCCGACCCGCTACCTCCCCTCGGGCGGCGACGGCCTGCTCGTCCCCTTCTACAACCTGCACAAGGTGCTCGCAGGCCTCCTCGACGCCCACGACCAGGCGCCCGACGCCGTCTCGCAGAAGGCGCTCACCGTCGCCGGCGGCTTCGGCAGCTGGATCACCGCCTGGGCGGGCCGCCAGGCCAACCCCGGGCAGCTCCTGAACACGGAGTACGGCGGAATGAACGAGGCGCTCTACCGCCTGTACGAGACCACGCACGACCCGGCGCACAAGCGCGCGGCCGAGTACTTCGACGAGACCGCGCTGTTCCAGAAGCTCGCGAACAACGAGGACGTCCTCAACGGGCTGCACGCGAACACGACCGTCCCGAAGCTGATCGGCGCGCTGAAGCGCTACCGCGTCTTCACCGACGACCCGGCGCTCTACGCCACGCTCACCGCCGCGGAGAAGTCGGATCTCGACATGTACCGCCGTGCCGCCGAGAACTTCTGGCGCATGGTCGACGAGACCCACACCTACGCCAACGGCGGCAACAGCCAGTCCGAGCACTTCCACGCACCCGGCACCCTGTACGAGTACGCCACGAACGGCCAGACCACCGGCTACGGCGAGAACTCGACCTCCGAGGGCTGCAACATCTACAACATGCTCAAGCTCACCCGGGCGCTGTTCCAGGTGACCGAGGACGTGAAGTACGCCGACTTCTACGAGGAGACGTTCATCAACGGCGTCCTCTCGGTGCAGAACCCGGACACCGGCATGGTGACCTACTTCCAGCCGCAGACCGCGGGCTACGCCAAGGTCTTCGGGCACGAGCTCGACGAGTTCTGGTGCGACCACGGCTCGGGTATCGAGAGCTTCACCAAGCTCGGCGACTCGATCTACTTCGAGAAGCCGAAGACCGTCTTCGTGAACCAGTTCCGCTCCTCGGTCCTCCGCTCCTCCGCGAACAACCTCCGGCTGACCCAGACGGCGGACATCCCGAGCACTGACACGGCGACCCTGAGGGTCGAAGCGCTGGCCGGAGGAGCCGTGGCCGCGGACACGACCCTCAAGCTGCGCGTGCCGTCCTGGATCGACGGAGCGCCGACGCTCACCGTGAACGGTGCCGCCCGTGCCGTCACGGCCCAGGCCGGATACGTCTCGGTCGCCGTCGCCGCCGGTGACGTGCTGACCTGGAAGCTGCCCGCCGCGGTCAGCGCGGTCGCGGACACGGAGAACCCCGACTGGACCGCGTTCCGCTACGGACCGGTGCTGCTGGCGACCGAGCTCAACCGCTCGAACGTCGAGGCGTCCTACGTCGCCGGCGTCCTGGTGCGCATGGGCACGGCCGACAAGTCCGTGAACTCGAACGTCGTCGTCGCGGACTCCGCGGCCTGGAAGTCCGCGGTCCGCGGCAACCTGGTCCGCCTGCCCGACGGCGCGGACGGCAACGGCCGCACGACGATGCGCTTCGGCATGAAGAACGTCGACGCCGCGTCCGCCGCCCGGGTGTTCACTCCGTACTACAGCCTCTACAACGCCCGCTACGCGACCTACATGACCCTGATCGAGCCCGACTCGGCCGCGGCCCAGGAGCTGATCCGGACGCAGAAGGAGCAGCTGCGCGTCGACGAGACGACGATCGACTCCCTCACCTCCTTCGACAACAACAACAGCGAGGCCGACAAGAACTACAAGACCGCGCGGTCCTCAGTGGGGACCTGGCGCGGCGAGGGGTACCGCGACGGCGAGCGCTCGGCGGAGGCGTACTTCCAGTACGACATGATCGTCGACCCGGCTCTGCCGGCGAACTACCTCGGGGTCCGCTACTACGGCGGCGACGCGGGACGCACCTTCGACGTCTACCTCAACGACGTGAAGCTCAAGACCGAGGTGGTCTCGGGAGCGGCCGGAGCGACGAGCTGGTACGTCCAGTACGACCGGATCCCGGCGTCGATCCTCAGCGGTCTCGCCGCGAAGGACAGCTACAAGCGCGACCAGAGCGGGAAGTACGTGCTCGACGCGAAGGGGCAGAAGATCCCCGTCGTCACGGTGCGCTTCCAGGGCACCGGATCCAGCTACGTCGGCGGTGTCTTCGGGGTCTACACGACCGAGTCGACCACCTACGCTGCGGACCCGGAGCTGACGAAGCTCTCCTCCCACGTCGGGACGCTCTCGCCGGCTCTCGCCGCCGGGGTCAGGGACCACACGCTCACGGTGCCGGCCGGCACGACGAGCGTCTCGCTCGACCTGGACCCGGCCGTGCCCAGCGGCCTGGTGAAGGTCGACGGCGTGCTGATCGACGACACCCTCCGCCGCACGGTGCCGCTCGCGGCGTCGGGCACGACGAGCGTGGTCGTCGAGTCGTCGGCGCAGGACCACACGACGACAGCGACCTACCGCCTCTCCATCGTCCGCGCCTCCGCGGCGACGGTACCGACGACCGTGGCGGCCACCAGCCGCTGCGTGGCGGGCAAGGTCGTGGTGACGGTCTCCGCTCGGAACGACGCGAAGGTCCCAGCGGCGATCACCATCGCGTCCTCCTGGGGCTCGAAGTCGTTCACCGGGATCGCTCCGGGGTCGAGCGCGTCCCACGCCTTCACCACCCGCGCCGCCTCGGTGGCCGCGGGCTCGGCGACGGTGACCGCGACGGCGACCGTGGACGGAGCATCGGTGACCACCACGAAGCAGGCCGCGTACTCCGCTCTCACCTGCAAGTGACGTGACGACGACGGCCGCCGGGGATCGCCCCCGGCGGCCGTCGTCGTCAGTCGGAGGTGCGGTACAGGCCCTGGAGCAGCCCGATGACGTCGCCCAGGAGGGGCGGCGGGTCGCTCCGGATCCACGCGGCGTGCACGGGGACCGGCGGGGCGTCGCGGACGACCCGGTAGGCGAGGCCCTGCCGTCGGTACTGGCTCACCGTCGATTCCGCGGTCACTCCGCGGGCGGAGCCGCTGCTGATCACCGTGAGCCAGTCATCGACGTCGGTCGTCGGGACGGTGATCCGCGGCCGGTCGTGCTCGGGCCAGAGGTCGAGCCGGGTGCTCCCGGTCCGGTCGTCGAGCGCGAGCGGAGCGGTCGCCACCTGGGCGAGCGTGACCGTGCGCTTCGCGGCGAGCGGGTCGTCGACGGACAGGGCGCAGTAGCGCTTCTCGGTGCCGATCAGAGCCGACTCGACGTCCGCAGCCGGAGATCCGCGCCGGAGGATCGCGAGGTCGCTGAGGCCCTCCGCGAGCCCCGCGGTGGGGGTGTTGGAGCGGATCAGCCGCAGCTCGTGGCGGGGGAGCGCCGCGGCCCAGCGGCGCTGGAACTCCTGGGTGTGCTCGCCGAGAGCCGACCAGGCGTAGCCGATCCGGATCGTGTCCGTCCCGGCCGCCGCCTCCTCGCGCAGATCGTCGACGACGGCCAGGACGCGGCGGGCGTGCCGCAGCACCCGCTCGCCCGCCGGCGCGAGCTCGACGCTGCGGGTCGTCCGGTGGAGGAGCCTTCTTCCGAGGACGGACTCGAGCGCCGCGACGTTGCGGGAGACCGCCGTCTGGGAGATGCCGAGGTCGATCCCCGCGTCGGTGAAGGTCCCGGCGTCCACGACGCCGACGAACGACCGGAGGTGGCGCAGTTCCAGATCCATGACCGCATCCTATTCATGCGGTTCCCGCATCGATCGGACCGGTGATGCATTGTGAGCCGGGGCCGGACGGCTCGCAGACTTCCGGCATGACGAAGCAGCTCCCCGGCGACGGACGGACCGTCGGCGTCGCGACCGCCCTCGCGAGCGCCCTCTCGAATCAGCTCGGGGCGGCCTCCGGGACTCTGGCCTTCCCGGTCCTGGGATCCGTCGGAGTGGTCGCCGTCCGGCAGATCGTCGCCGCGCTGATCCTCCTCCCGGTCGTGCGGCCGCGGATCCGCGACCTGACCCGCGCGCAGTGGTGGCCCGTCCTGCTCCTCGCCGTGGTGTTCGGAGCGATGAACCTCACGCTCTACGCGGCCATCGACCGCATCGGGCTGGGGCTGGCGGTGACCCTGGAGTTCTGCGGGCCGCTGGCGGTCGCGCTCCTCGGCTCCCGGAGCAGGACCAGCGCGCTCTGCGCCCTCGTCGCCGGAGCGGGCGTCCTCGCGATCGCCGGGCCGAGGCCCTCGTCCGACCAGCTGGGGATCGCGCTCGGTCTCGCGGCCGCGTGCTGCTGGGCCGCGTACATCCTGCTCAACCGGATCATCGGACTCCGGCTGCCCGGAGCGCAGGGGACCGCCACGGCGACCGGGATCTCCGCCGCCGTCTTCCTGCCCGTCGCCGTCTGGACGCTCGTCTCGACGCGCCCCGACGCGGGCACCGTGCTCCTGGCGGTCGGCGCCGGCGTCCTGGCGACGGCCGTCCCGTTCGTGGCCGACGTGATCGCGCTCCGGAGGCTCCCGGCGAGCGTGTTCGGGACGCTCATGAGCGCCAACCCCGTCCTGGCCGCCCTCATCGGCGCGGTCGTGCTCGGGCAGGACGTCGGCGCGGCCGGATGGATCGGGATCGCCCTCATCGTCACCGCGAACGCGGCGGTCCTCCGGCGGGGGCGTCGCGCGCGGTGAGGCCCGGCGGCGGGCCGAGCGAGAGGTGATCCCGTCGAGATGCCGCCGCTGTGCGTTACCTGTTCGTTATGAAAAAGGCGCCTACACGACCAAACCAGGGACACCCTGGGAAACGGCAGGTCGCGGGAGAAAACTCTCCTCCATGAACCAGACAGCGGCACCCGTGCGCGAGCATCGAGCTCTCTACTTCCTGCTCGCCGCCCTCGCGGGCATCGTCACGGGCGGAGTCCTCCTCGCCGTCGCCGAGCTCATCGCCCTCGCGGTCGCCCGCACCGCGAGCCCCGTGCTCGCGCTCGGCGCCTTCATCGTCGACATCGTCCCGCGCCCGCTCAAGGAGTTCGCGATCGAGACGTTCGGCGAGAACGACAAGACCTTCCTGCTCGGCAGCGTGGGCGCCGCGGTCGTCGTCGCCGCCGCGATCGCCGGAGTGCTCCAGCTGGTCCGCCCGCCGCTCGGCCAGGTGCTGCTCGTGATCGCCGGCGGCCTCTCGATCGCCGCCATCGTGACCCGCACGGGAGCGTCGCCGCTCGCCGCGGTGCCCACGCTGGTCGGACTCGTCGTCGCCGTCGTCGTCATGCACCTCCTCTTCACGCGCCTGCGCGGTTGGCGTGCGGCCCGGGCCTCGGAGGCCAGGGGAACATCCTCCGAGGCCCGTCCGGGCGCCCTCGAGCGCCGCGGCTTCTTCCGCATCGCGCTGATCTCCGCCGTCGGCGCGGCCGTCGTCGGCACCGGTGCCCGCCTGGTCAACGCGGCGACCTCCTCCCTCGCCGGCGTCCGCGACGCCCTGCGCTTGCCGTCCCCGCGCAGCACCGTCTCGGTCCCTGCGGGCGCCGAGCTCGACATCGAGGGCATCACCCCGCTCTACACGCCGAACGCCGACTTCTACCGCGTCGACACCGCCCTCACCGTGCCCAACCTGGACCCGTCGGCCTGGTCGCTGAAGATCACCGGCATGGTCGACCGCGAGGTGACGCTCAACCTCCAGCAGATCTTCGACATGGGCCTCGACGAGTACGGCATCACCCTCACCTGCGTCTCGAACCAGGTCGGCGGCAACCTCGTCGGCAACGCCAAGTGGCTCGGCGTCCCCCTGCGCGACGTGCTGAAGATGGCCGGCGTGCAGAGCGGAGCCGACATGCTCCTCTCGACCAGCAGCGACGGCTACACGGCGTCCACCCCGATCACCGCGGTCACGGACGAGAACCTCGACGCGATCCTCGCCGTCGGCATGAACGGCGAGCCCCTCCCGTTCGAGCACGGCTTCCCGGTGCGGATGATCGTGCCCGGCCTCTACGGCTACGTCTCGGCCACCAAGTGGCTCACCGAGCTCAAGGTCACCACCTTCGAGGCCGACCAGGCCTACTGGACCCCGCGCGGCTACTCCGCCGAGGCCCCCATCAAGATGTCCTCGCGGATCGACACCCCGCGGATCGGCGTCCCCGTCACCTCGGGCGCTCTCAAGATCGCGGGCGTCGCCTGGGCGCAGAGCATCGGCATCGAGAAGGTCGAGGTGAGCATCGACAACGGCGACTGGCAGGAGGCGACGCTCTCGACCCCGGTCAACCTCGACACCTGGGTGCAGTGGTTCGTCGACTGGGACGCCCAGCCCGGCTCGCACTACGTCGCGGTCCGAGCGGTCGACAAGAACGGCATGGTCCAGATCGAGGACCGCGCGCCGGTCGCGCCCGACGGATCCTCCGGCTGGCAGCGCACGCTCATCAACGTCACCTGACGCCCCGTGGAGGCGCCGATCCCCGGGGGTCGGCGCCTCCGGTGCGTCCGGCGTCCGTCGCGACGACGCCCCCGCAGTGCGGACGGCCCTGACGCGACGTCGCCTCCGCGGCGGGCACCGCGGCACGTCCCGGCCCGGCGCGCAAGCCTCCGCGGCGGCGCGGCCCGCGAGGAGGCGCCGCCCTAGCCTTCGAGGATGCGCTCCCGGCTCCTCCACCTCCGCGAATCCTTCTGGTTCCTCCCGGCCCTGTTCGGCGTCCTCGCCGTCGGGCTGGCGCTGGGGCTGGTCGAGGTCGACCATCTGCTGGTCCGCGCCGGCGTCAGCGACATCCCCCTGATCGAGGACCTGTCGCCGACCGGCGGCCGGGCGATCCTCTCGGCGATCGGCGGGACGATGCTGGGCGTCGCCGCGACCTCGTTCTCGATCACGATCTCGGTGCTGGCGACCACGTCCTCCGCCTACGGGCCCCGGCTTGTCCGCAACTTCATGGCCGACCGCGGCAACCAGGTCGTCCTGGCGGTGCTCACGTCCACGTTCCTGTACTCGCTGATCGTGCTGCGCGCGGTGCACACCGAGGAGGACGCGTCGCTGACGTTCGTGCCGGTGGTGGCCGTCTCGTTCTCGGTGCTGCTCGCGGTGGGCGACGTCGCGGTGCTCGTCTACTTCATCCACCACATCGCGCTGTCGGTGCAGGTGACGACGCTGCAGCAGCGGGTGCTCGGCGAGCTCGTCGACGTGATCGAGCGACTGCACCCGGAGGACGGGGAGGAGCCGACGAATGCGGAGGAGGCCCTGCCGCCGGCGGGGCGCGAGCCGGTCGTGCTGTGTGCGGTGCGCGGGGGCTACGTCGAGCAGCTCGAGGTCGAGCGGCTGGTCGCCCTGGCCCGCCGCGGCGACGCGCGGCTCCGGGTGCTCGCGCTGCCCGGCGACCACGTCCTCGTCGGCGACCCGGTGCTCGAGGTCCTGGAGGGGTCCGTCGCCCAGGAGGAGGCGGTCGCCGCGGTCGTCGTCGCCGACGCCCGCACCCCGCACCAGGACCTCCGCTACGCCGTCCAGCAGGTGGTCGAGATCGGAGTCCGCGGGCTCGCGACCGGCACCAACGACCCGTACACCGCGGTCGGCGCCGTCGAGGCCCTGACCAGCGCGCTCGTCGACCTCTGCGGCCGGCCGGAGGCGCGCGGCCGCTACTCCGACGCCGACGGAGTCGTCCGCCTGGTCGTCCCGTGGCCTCGAGCGGGCGAGCTTCTGGCCGACGTGTTCCTCGCCCTGCGCTCGTACGCGATGGAGCAGCCGCTCGTCGTCCGCGCCGGCGTGCGCCTCGCCGAGCGGCTCGCGGTCGTCGCCCGCGGCGGGACCCGCGTCGAGCTGCACCGCCAGGTCCAGGCGTTCGCCGCCGCGCACGCCGCCGCCGACGGCGACGCCCTCGAGGCGCCCGCCCTGCGCGCGTCGCTCGCCGCGCTCGAGGCGCGCCTCGCGGCCTGAAGCCGGCCTGCCGGATGCTCCGGGAGGCCGCACCGCCCATGGAGTGCTCGAATCGATTCGAGTAGGCTCGGCGCATGACAGAGAACACCACTGAGCTGCGCGTGGGGGTCGTCGGCCTCGGCTTCGCCGGCACCACCCACCTCGACGCCTTCCAGTCCCTGCCCGGCGCCCGCGTCGTCGCGCTCGCCGGCCAGGAGGAGGCGCGCCTGCACGAACTCGGAGCGACCCGCGGCGTCCCCGACCTCTACGCCTACTGGGAGGACCTCGTCGCCCGCGACGACCTCGACGTCGTCTCCATCGGCGTCCCGAACCACCTGCACCACCCGATCGCCGTGGCCGCGCTCGCGAGCGGCAAGCACGTCTTCTGCGAGAAGCCGCTCGCCACCACCGCCGAGCTGGCGGCCGAGATGGTCGAGGCCGCCCGCACGAACGACCGGGTGCTCGAGATCGCCTACAACCACCGCCGCCGCGCCGACGTCGCCTTCCTCCGCGACTACCTCGACGACGCGCCGCTGGGCGACGTCTACCACGCCCGCGCGAGCTGGCAGCGGCGCACCGGCATCCCCGGCATCGGCTCCTGGTTCACCAGCAAGGAGCTCGCCGGCGGCGGCCCGCTCATCGACCTCGGCTCCCACGTGCTCGACATCGCGCTGCACCTGCTCGACGAGCCGCGCGTGACCAGCGTCTCGGCGGTCGCGTACGGCGAGATCGGCCGCTCCGGCCGCGGAGGGCGCCCGCACGGCGTCGCCGCCACCGGCACGCACGCGTTCGAGGTGGAGGACTTCTCGAGCGCCCTGCTGCGCCTCGACAACGGCCGCTCGCTCCAGCTCGACGCCTCCTGGGCCAGCTACTCGAAGGTCGACGAGGACATCGAGGTCGAGCTGCTCGGCTCGGCCGGGGGCGCGCGCCTCCACATCGCCGACTACGCCACGGAAGGGACTCTGACGCTCTACTCCGAGGTCGCCGGAGCGCCGACCGTCTCGCACCCCGACGTGAAGGTCCCCGCCGGACACCACCGCTCGGTCATCGCCGAGTTCCTGGAGGCGATCGCCTCGGGAGCCGACGCGCCCGCGGGCGGCCCCCGCTACTCCGGCCACTACGGCGAGTACGCGCTGCACCGCAGCCGGGTGGTCGACGCGATCTACCGCTCCGCCGCCGAGAAGCAGGAGGTGGCGGTCGCATGAGCGCCCCGATCGAGGTCCTCGTCTGGAACGAGTTCCGCCACGAGACCCGCGGCGACGAGACCGTGCTGCGCCATTACCCGGACGGCATCCACCGCGTCATCGCGGACGGACTCGCGGAGTCGCTCGGCGACGCCGTCTCGGTGCGCACCGCGACGCTCCCCGAGCCCGAGCACGGGCTCACCGAGGAGGCGCTCGCGACGACGGACGTGCTGCTGTGGTGGGGGCACATCGCGCACGAGGAGGTGTCGGACGAGGTCGTCCAGCGCGTCCTGCGGCACGTGCAGGAGGGGATGGGGATCCTGGTCCTGCACTCGGGCCACTACTCGTCGATCTTCAAAGCGCTCATGGGCACGACCTGCTCGCTGAAGTGGCGCAACGACCGCGACCGCGAGCTGGTCTGGACGATCGCGCCCACCCATCCGATCGCCGAGGGCGTGCCCAGCCCGCTGATCATCCCCGAGCAGGAGATGTACGGCGAGTACTTCGACATCCCGGTGCCGGAGGAGACGGTGTTCCTGTCGACCTTCACCGGCGGCGAGGTGTTCCGCTCCGGCGTGACCTACACCCGCGGCCTCGGGAAGGTCTTCTACTTCTCGCCCGGCGACCAGGACTACCCCGTCTACCACCACCCGGACATCCGGCGCGTGCTGGCGAACGCCGTCCGCTGGGCCCGCCCGACCCGGCCGCGCACGCCCCTCACGGCCGACCACCACCCCCGGGGCTGGTTCGAGTCCTGACGCGAGCTCCCGCGCCCTCCCCTCCCTTTCCGCGAGATGCCGCTCCGGTACGCGACACGCCGTGCCGGGCGCACCGACGTGGCGTCTCGCAGGGAGGTACTGGGGGGATGCAGCAGTCGGAGGGGCGCGAGCCGGACGAGGTGCGCCGGTACGGGGAGGCTCCGGAGCAGATCGCGGACGTCTTCCGCGGGGCGCCCGGCGAGGCGCGCCGGCCGGTCGTGCTCGTGCACGGCGGGTTCTGGCGGGCGCGGTGGGACCGGCGGCACGCCCGGCCGCTCGCGGCGGCACTGGCCGACCGCGGGCACGACGTGCTCCTCCCCGAGTACCGGCGCACGGGCGACCCGGGAGGCGGCTGGCCGGGCACCGGCGACGACGTCCTGGCCGTGCTCGCGGCGCTCCCGGCACTGCTGCCCGGCGCCGGACCGGTCACCCTCGTCGGCCACTCCGCCGGCGGCCACCTCGCCGTCTGGTCGCAGGCCGCCCGTCCGTCGCCGCACGTCGCCGCCGTGGTGGCGCTGGCGGGCGTACTCGACCTGGCCGCCGCCTCCGCCGACCGCCTCAGCGACGACGCCGTGGGGGAGCTCCTCGGCGGCGACCTCGCGCTGCTCCCGGGCGCCGACCCCGCGCAGCTGCCCACGCCGCCGCAGCCGACCACGCTGATCCACGGCGCACTCGACGAGGACGTCCCCGTCGCCTACAGCCGCCGATACGCCGACCGGCACCCCGCCGTGCAGCTGCACGAGCTCGCCGACGCCGACCACATGGCGCTCGTCGATCCGACGACGCCCGCCTTCGCGATCCTCCTCGCCGCGCTCGGCTGACGCGCGCCGGGAGCGGGACTGCGACGCTCCGCCCGCCGAGGCGCGACGGGAACAGGCCCCCTACAGGACCGGCGGGTACAGGAAGAGCGGGACCTGCGCGGTGGGGAAGGTGCGGGTCACGTAGCTGTGCTTGCCGCCGTAGTTGTACTCCTCGAGGAGCACGGTGCCGTCGTCGTTGACCTTCTGCACGTAGGAGACGTGGTTGTAGGTCCACCACGCGACGCAGCCGACGATCGGGACGCTGCTGGTCGCCCAGCCCTTCGCGGCCCAGTTGTCCGGCCACTCGTAGGCGCTGCCGCCGAGCGGGGTGATGTTGCCCCACGTGTACTTCCACGGCGCGGAGGTGCGGCCGGCGTCGCGGTTGAGGCGCCAGGCCACGAAGTCGACGCACTCGCGGTAGTAGTAGCCGAGGGGCGAGAGTCCGCCGCCGTCGTCGTCGATGGTCTCGTAGGGCCACGGGTAGTCGTCGCCGACCGCGCGGGTCTGCACGGTCGAGAACTCGCCGCCGTTGGATCCGGAGAGCACGGCCGCCTGGCGGCTGGCCTCGTCGAGCTGCGCCTGGGTCGGTGCGGCGAAGGCGTCGCGGACGGCGGTCTGGCCGGCGGCGTCGGAGGAGACGGTGAGGTTCTGGAGGCCGACCCGGTTCGCGGCGGCGCGGCCGGTCGCGGTGGCGGAGGAGCTGCGGGCGCCGTACGCGGGGATCGCGGCCGTGGCGAAGAGGCCGCCGACCACCGAGAAGGTGCCGAAGGCCAGGGCGCGGCGGCTGAGGCCGCGGGCCCGGGCGGGCTCGGCGGCGCGGGGAGCGACGGGGCGGGAGGCGGACGCGCGGCGCGGTGAGGCCGGGATCGACCGGGAGGCGGGGGAGGCGACGGCGGGGACCTCGACCGAGACGGTCGGAGCGGTCGCCACGGCCATTGCGGCGTCGACGGCGGTGGGCGCGGAGTCGCCAGCGCCTGCGGAAGCGGCGGAGTCGTCCGATCCGCTGCCCTCGACCGCGGTGCCGGCGGTCGCCGCGCCCGTCTCCGTCTCGGCCCGGGCCGCACGGCGCTCGGCCTCGCGGGCCTCGCGCCGGGTCAGGGGTGCAGTGGTCGGGGTGCCGGCACTCTCCTCAGGGATGGGAATGCCTGGCTTCGACACGCGTGCGTTCTCCTCGGATGACGGTGGTGACGGGGGGTCGGGGGCCGGTGGGGATCCGGCGACGAGCCACTCTAGCCCGAGGCCCGCGCATAACGGAACGATCACGACGGATCCGGCACGGATGCTCCGACCGCTCGCGCCCGTGCGGTGCCAGGATGGGGCGCAACCGGGAAGGAGCTCCTCATGACCGTACCCACCCCCACCGGGCCCGTCCTCGTCGGCATCGTCGACGGCCAGCGACCCGAGGTCCTGCGCACCGCCGCCCGCGTCGCCGCCGACGCCGGAGCCGCCCTGCTGCTCGTGTCGGTCTCGGCCGATCCGTACCTCGTCGGCGAGTACGTCGATCCGATGACCGGCGGCATCCCGCTCGGCTTCGTCGGCGCCGCGGCCGACCGCGGCGAGGGCCCGTCCCTCCCGCCCGGGCTCCGCGAGACGGTCGAGCACGAGCTGGACGGCAGCACCGTGCAGTGGTCGCTGCGCGCGGCGCGGGGCGAGCCCGCCCTGGCGCTCGCCGAAGTCGCCGAGGAGGTCGACGCGCGGATGATCGTGGTCGGCACCCGCGACGCGGGCGTGCTCGCGAGCATCGCCGAGTTCCTCAGCGGGAGCGTCGCCGCCCACCTCGCGCACCGCCAGCACCGCCCCGTGCTCGTCGTCCCGCGCGCCGACCGCGACCCGTCGCGCCCGGCGCCCTGGGACCTCGCGGAGTGACGCGACCCCTCCACCTGCGCCCCTCCGCGATCCTCCTCGTCGCGGCGGGCGGAGCCGTCGGCACGGCTGCCCGCGCAGCGATCGGCGCCGCACTGCCCCCGTTGGGCGTCGTGCCGGTCGCGACGCTCGCCGTGAACCTGCCGGGCGCGTTCCTCCTGGGCCTCCTGCTCGAGGCGCTGGCGCGGCGCGGGCCGGACGAGGGCGGGCGCCGCACCCTGCGCCTCCTGCTCGGCACCGGCGTGCTGGGCGGATTCACGACCTACAGCACCTTCTCGCTCGACACGGTCGCGCTGCTCGAGGGCGGCCACGTCGTGGAGTACCTGCTCTACACCGGCGGCACGCTCGTGCTGGGCGTGCTCGCCGCGGCGCTGGGCATCGCGGTCGCGGGGCGGCGGAGGGCGGCGGCGTGACGCCCGGCCTGCTGCTCGCGGTCGCTCTCGCGGGCGGAGTCGGAGCGGCCGCACGGCTCGTCGTCGACGGGGTCGCGCGGTCGCTCGTGCCGGCGCGCTGGCCGGTCGGCACCGCGCTGATCAACGTCAGCGGTTCGCTGCTGCTCGGAGTCGTCACCGGGCTCGTGCTGGCCGGCGTCCTCGACCCGGTGTGGCGGGCCGTGCTCGGGACGGGCGTGCTCGGCGGCTTCACCACGTTCAGCACGGCGAGCGTCGAGACCGCGCGGCTCTTGCTCGACCGGCGCTGGGCGGCCGGCCTGGGGTACGGCGTCGGCACGGCCGCACTCGCCGTCGCGGCGGCCGCCGCGGGTCTCGCCCTGACGGGCGTCCGGCTGTCCTGAGCGGCGTGGCGGGCGCTCCGGAGCGGCGTGCGGCTCCGCTCCTCACCGCCCTTCCCCGGAGCCCACCCCACGCC
>NZ_PSTL01000034.1:0-20401 GCF_002930845.1 Rathayibacter sp. AY1A7
GGAGCTCGACCAGCTCGTCGCGTCGCATCCGGCCATGGTAGGCCACGGCCTCCCGGCGGGACCGGGACGGAGCCGTGCTGCTCGTCGGAGCCGGGGCCGGGACGGGTGCTGTCGTCGCTCATGGCGCGAGTCTAGCCAGCACCCGGGCGGCGGCGGAGGGGTTCCGTCCGCTCACGCGGGCAGGTAGCCGCCGTCGCGCAAGTCGCCGACGAAGGCCGTCCAGGCGAGGTAGGCGATCACCGCGAGGACGATCGCGAGGTAGCCCAGCACGAAGCCGGCGACCGCGAGACCGCGGCCGCGCTGTCCGGAGCGTCGGGCCTGGGCGAAGCCGATGTGGCCGAGGACGATGGCGGCGGGCGCCAGCCCCAGCAGTCCGCACACCAGAGCCGCGACCGCGAGCGGATTCATCGGCGGGCGGCGGGGCGGGAGACCGGGGTAGGGATCGGCGGCGGCCGTCGGCGGCGGGTAGGCCGCCGACGGCTCGCCGAGCGGAGGGGCGAACGGCGCGGGCGCCGGTCCGGTCTGCGGTCCGGGCGCGGTGTCGTCGGTCACGGTGTCCTCCTGGTGGTGCGGGCGCCCCCGAGCCTCGGAGGCGTGTCGATCAGTACCCGGTCGAGGGCATGGTCGCCGCGATCGAGAAGAGCGCGACGAACGAGATGATGGTGATGATGATCGCGACGAAGCCGATGATGACGGCGGCGAGGGCGAGGCCGCGGCCCTTCTCCCCCGTGCGCTTGATCTGCGACAGGGCGATGAAGCCCAGCACGATGCCCACGATGGAGACGAAGAACGAGGCGATGAAGCCGATGATCGCCAGGATGTTGTAGCGGTCGGACGCGGGCGTGTACGGAGTGGTCATGGAATCCCCCAGGGTCAGGAACGAGCGGATGCGGCCAAGAGTGGCAGTGGCACGATCCGCCTGTCAAAAAGCTGGACGGCGCTTGCGCGGCCCGGCCGCCGCCCGGTAGAGGCCTCAGCGGACCTGGATCTCGGTGACCGGGAGGGTCGAGTCGGCCCCGAAGCCGAGCCCCGACGGCGGATGCCCCGCCTCGATCAGCTGCGCCGCCAGTGCGGCGATCATCGCGCCGTTGTCGGTGCAGAGCGAGAGCGCCGGGATCCGGAGGGTCACTCCCGCGGCCGCGCACCGCTCCTCCGCCAGCGCGCGCACCCGGGCGTTGGCGACCACGCCGCCGCCGAGCAGGAGGCGCGGCACGCCCCGGTCGCGGCAGGCGGCGAGCGCCTTCGTGAGCAGGACGTCGGCGACCGCCTCGCGGAAGCTCGCCGCGACGTCGGCCACGGGCACCTCCTCCCCCGCGTCCTGGCGCTTCTCGACCCAGCGGGCGACCGCGGTCTTCAGCCCTGAGAACGAGAAGTCGTAGCGGTGGCGCTCGAGGTCCTTCGGCAGGCTGAGCCCGCGGGGGAAGCGGATCGCCTTCGGGTCCCCGTCCGCCGCCACCCGGTCGATCTGCGGTCCGCCCGGATAGGGCAGGCCCAGGACTCGCGCCACCTTGTCGAAGGCCTCGCCGGCGGCATCGTCGATGGTCTCGCCGAGCAGCTCGACGTCCGACACCAGATCGCGCACGTGCAGGAGCGAGGTGTGCCCGCCCGAGACCAGCAGCGCGATCGTCGGCACCTCGACGGGGCTGCCCTCGCTGCCGTCGGCCCGGAGGACGTCGGCTCCCACGTGTCCGACGAGGTGGTTCACGGCGTAGAGCGGCAGGCCGAGCGAGACGGCGAGCGCCTTCGCCGCTCCGACGCCGACCATGAGGGCGCCCGAGAGCCCCGGTCCGCTGGTGACCGCGATCGCGTCCAGGTCGCCGAGCGCGACACCGGCCTCGGAGAGCGCCGCGTGCAGGGCGGGCTCGAGCGCCTCCAGGTGCGCCCGGGCGGCCACCTCGGGCACGACGCCGCCGTAGCGGGCGTGCTCCTCCATCGAGGAGGCGATGGTGTTCGAGAGCAGCGTCGTGCCGCGGACGATGCCGATCCCCGTCTCGTCGCAGCTGGTCTCGATGCCGAGGACGAGGGGTCCGGTGCTCACGGGGTCTCCTGGGTCGGGGTCGGCGGCCGGCGCATCACGATCGCGTCCACTCCGTCGGGCTGGTAGTAGGCGGGGCGGACGCCGATCTCCTCGAAGCCCTCCGAGCGGTAGAGGGTCTGCGCGGCGGGGTTGTCGGCGCGGACCTCGAGGAAGACCTCGCGGGCGCCGCGTTCGCCGGCCGCCTCGAGGAGCGTGCGCAGCAGGCGGCGGCCGAGGCCGGTGCGGCGGACCCGGGCGACGACCGCGATCGTCTGCACGTCGCCCTCGTGGGCGCCGACGGGGCAGAGGAGCCCGGCGTAGCCGACCACCTCGCCGTCCTGCTCGGCGACCAGGTACCGGGTGTGACGGCTCCGGA
Source organism: Rathayibacter sp. AY1A7 (assembly GCF_002930845.1). Taxonomy (NCBI): domain Bacteria; kingdom Bacillati; phylum Actinomycetota; class Actinomycetes; order Micrococcales; family Microbacteriaceae; genus Rathayibacter; species Rathayibacter sp. AY1A7. The sequence goes on from NZ_PSTL01000034.1 coordinate 2,394, forward strand.
TCTCCTCCGCCATCATCCCGCGCGACCAGGCGTCGCCGGCGAACTCGGACTCCTCGATCGCCATGACAGCGTCGAGGTCGTCCGCCTGCGCGTCGCGGAGCACGGCCTCGCTCATGCGGTCACCCGCTTGGGGCCGGCGGACAGCGTGACGTCGGGCGAGCGGAGGTAGAGGGGCTCGTCCGCGGCACCGGGCCGACCGGCCGCGCGCAGGCGGGCGGCCACGACTCCGAGCTCGCCGGCGGAGACAGACTCGGCCTCCAGGCGCGGGAGCTCCGGATGCGGGAGGGCCGGCGGCTTGTCCAGGCCCGGGCCGGCGAGGCGGACGGGGAGCCCCTGATCGTCGAGCCCGTCGTAGGCGCTCCAGTACAGCTCTCGGCGGCGGGCGTCGGTGACGACGAGGAAGCCCGCGGCGCGCCCGTGCCTCAGCGCGGCGAGAGCGATCGCGTCGTGCGAGACCACGGGGAGGGTGGGGACGCCGCGGCCGAGCGCGAAGGCCCGGGCGGCGGCGATCCCGACCCGGAGGCCGGTGAAGGGGCCGGGGCCCATGCCCACGGCGACCGCCTCGATGCCCCCGGGAGCCACGTCGGCCGCCTCGAGCGCCTCCTGGATCAGCCGGCCGACCACCTCCGCGTGGCGCATGGTGTCGGTCTCGGTGCGCTCCGAGCGCACGGCGCCCGCGGAGTCGACGACGGCGACGGAGGTTCCGGAGGAGGTGTCGATCGCGAGGAGCACGCGTCCAGGGTACCCGCGGGCTCAGCTCCAGCCGGTGCCGCGGAAGCGGACGGTCCGCGGCTCGATCGGCTCCTCGCCCTCCTCGGCGTCGGAGCCGGCGGTCGGCCGCTCGATGACCACGTCGAGCCAGGACTCCGCGACGCCGTCCAGCATCCCGGCCCCCCACTCCACGACGACCACCGAGCGCGCCGAATCGAGGTCGAGGTCGTCGAGCTCGACCGGCGAGCCCACGCGATAGGCGTCGACGTGCACGAGCGGCGGCCCGTCGTGCAGCGGCGGGTGCGTCCGCGCGATCACGAAGGTGGGGCTCGTCACGGTACCCCGCACGTCGAGGCCCTCGCCGAGCCCGCGCGTGAAGGTCGTCTTGCCCGCGCCGAGCGGCCCGGTCAGCACCAGCAGGTCGCCGGCGCGCAGCACTCGGCCGAGCTCGCGGCCGAGCTCCGCCATGGCCTCCGGATCGGCGACCTCGACGACGCGGTCCGCGAACCAGGAGCGCTCAGGCACGGCCGTCCGCCGCGCTCAGCAGCCGCCGCTGGACCCGCGGCCCGAGCCGGGTGACCAGCTCGTAGTTGATGGTGCCGCACCACCGCGCCCACTCGTCTACCGAGGGGACGCCGGTCGTCGGGTCGCCCCAGAGCGTCACCGGGTCGCCCGTCGCGACGCTCGCATCCCCCACGTCGACGACGAACTGGTCCATCGCGACCCGCCCGGCGATCCGGTGGCGGCGGCCGCCGATCGAGACCTCCGCGACGCCGGAGGCGCTCCGCGGGATGCCGTCCGCGTAGCCGAACGGCACGAGCGCGAGGGTCGTCCCGCCCTCGGCCCGCCAGGTGTAGTCGTAGCTCACGCCGGTCCCGTGGGGCACCCGGCGGACGCCGGCGACGCGGCCCTGGAGCGTCATCGCCGGGACGAGCCCGAGCTGGAGCGAGGTCTCGTCCTCGAACGGCGAGAGTCCGTAGAGGGCGATGCCGCTGCGCACCATGTCGAGGCGTGCTTCCGGGAGGCGCAGCGCCGCCGCCGTCGCCGCGAGGTGCAGGACCGGCGCCTGCACCCCGTGCGCGGCCAGCACGGCCTCGGCGCGGCGGAGGAGCGCGAGCTGGGCGAGGTCGTCCTCGCGCGAGGTGTTGGACAGGTGCGAGAACAGCCCGGTGAGGTGGACGGTGCCGCGAGCGCTGTGACGGGCGAGCGACTCCGCCAGGTGCGGCCACTCCTCCTCCGCGGCGCCGTTGCGGCTGAGGCCCGTGTCGACCTTGAGCTGCACGGCCGCGCGCACGCCGCGGTCCTCCGCCGACTGCGCGAGCGTGTCGAGCTGGTCGACCGAGGAGACGGCGACGTCGATCGAGTGCTCGAGCGCCGCGTCGAAGTCCTCGCCGGGGTCGTGCAGCCAGCAGAGGATCGGAGCGACGACGCCTGCCTCGCGCAGGGCCACGGCCTCCCGCAGCTCAGCGGTGCCGAGGGCGTCCGCGCCGCCGTCGAGCGCCGCCTGCGCCGCGGCCAGGGCGCCGTGCCCGTAGCCGTTGGCCTTGACGACGGCCATCAGCCGGCGGGCGCCGGTGAGCTCGCGCAGACGCGCGGCGTTCGCCGCCATCGCGTCGACGTCGATCACCGCCTCTCGGTACGACGCGGGGACGCTCACGACTCTGCCACCACGAACGCGCAGGCCACGCCCGCGTCGTGCGTCATCGAGAGGTGCACGCGCGTGATCCCGCGCGCCTCCGCGGCCGCCCGGGCCGGGCCGTGCAGCGCGAAGGACGGATTCCCGTGCTCGTCCCGCTCGACGACCATGTCGTGCCAGCGGGCGCCCACGGAGTCGCCGAGCGCCTTGATCAGCGCCTCCTTGGCGGCGAAGCGGCCCGCCAGCGAGGCGACGGGGAGCGAGCGTTCGCTCTCGGCGAACAGCCGGTCGCGGAGCCGGGGCGTGCGCGTCAGCGAGCGCTCGAAGCGCGCGAGGTCCACGACGTCCACCCCGATCCCCACGATCACGGCTCGATCACTCGACCGTGACCGACTTGGCGAGATTGCGCGGCTGGTCGACGTCGAGGCCCTTGGCGGCGGCGAGCTCCATCGCGAACATCTGCAACGGGGTGACGGCGAGCAGCGGCTCGAACAGCGGGTCGGCGAGCGGGATCGGCACGACCTCGTCGGCGATCTGGATCGCGGCCGTGTCGCCCTGCTCCGCGATCGCGATGACGCGGGCGCCGCGGGCCTTGATCTCCTGGATGTTCGAGATCACCTTGCGCTGCAGCTCGTACGACTCGCTCGGGCTCGGCACGATCACGAAGACGACCTGGCCAGGCTCGATCAGTGCGATCGGGCCGTGCTTGAGCTCGCCCGCCGCGAAGCCCTCGGCGTGGATGTAGGCGAGCTCCTTGAGCTTCAGCGCGCCCTCGAGCGCCACCGGGTAGCCGACGTGGCGGCCGAGGAACAGCACCGCACGGGTGTCGGCCATCCAGCCGGCCAGCTGGGCGATGTCGTCGGAGGCGTCGAGCACGCGGGAGAGCTTCTCCGGGATCGCGGCGAGCTGCGCCGCCTGCGAGGCGACGAGCTCGGTGGAGGCGGCACCGCGCACCGCGGCCAGGTGCAGCCCGAAGAGGTAGAGCGCCGCGATCTGGGCGACGAAGGCCTTGGTCGAGGCGACCGCCACCTCCGGTCCCGCGTGCGTGTAGAGCACGGCGTCCGACTCGCGTGGGATCGTCGCGCCCTGGGTGTTGCAGACCGAGAGCGTCTTGGCGCCGTGCTCGCGGGCGTACTTGACCGCCATCAGCGTGTCCATCGTCTCACCGGACTGGCTGATCGAGACGACGAGGGTGCGCGGGGTGAGCACCGGGTCGCGGTAGCGGAACTCGTGGCTGAGCTCGACCTCGACGGGGACGCGCGCCCATTTCTCGATCGCGTACTTGGCGACCATGCCCGAGTAGGCGGCCGTGCCGCAGGCGATGATCGTGATGCGGTCGATCTCCGTCAGCACCGGACCGAGCGCGTCGAGCTCGGGCAGCGTGATCGCGCCCTCGTGGATGCGGCCGCGGAGCGTGTTCGCGACGGCCTCGGGGCCCTCGGTGATCTCCTTCGCCATGAAGCTCGACCAGCCGCCCTTCTCGGACGCCGACGCGTCCCAGGCGATCTCGAACGGCTCGGTCTCGACGGGGTTGCCGAAGAAGTCGGTCACCGTGACGAGCTCCGGGGTGATCGTGACGATCTGGTCCTGGCCGATGGCGACCGCGCGGCGGGTGAACTCGACGAACGCCGCGACGTCGGAGCCGAGGAAGTTCTCCCCGTCGCCCAGGCCGATCACGAGCGGCGAGTTGCGGCGCGCGCCGACGACCACGCCGGGCTGGTCCTGGTGCAGGGCGAGCAGGGTGAACGCGCCCTCGAGGTGCGCGACGACGGCCTGGAAGGCGAGCACGAGGTCGCCGGTGCGGCGGTACTCGCGGGCGATCAGGTGCGCGGCGACCTCGGTGTCGGTCTCGCTCTCGAAGACGGCGCCCTCGGCGAGCAGCTGCTCCTTGAGCGGCTGGAAGTTCTCGATGATGCCGTTGTGGATGACGGCGAGCCTGCCCTCGTCCGCGAGGTGGGGGTGGGCGTTGCGGTCGGTCGGGCCGCCGTGCGTCGCCCAGCGGGTGTGGCCGATGCCCGTGGTGCCCTCGGCCAGCGGGTGCGCCTCGAGGTCGTCGACCAGGACGCTGAGCTTGCCCGAGCGCTTGCGGCTGTCGAGCTGCCCGTCGGCGTCGATCACGGCCACGCCGGCCGAGTCGTAGCCGCGGTACTCCAGACGCTTCAGGCCCCCGAGCAGCACGGCCAGGCTGTCGCGCTCACCGACGTATCCAACGATTCCACACATGCGCTCGATTCTAAGCGGCGCGGAGGCGCCTCCCGCGGCGTCGGGCACCCGGCGGGGCGGACGCTAGGATCGGTCCCCATGCCGTCGTCTCCTCGCGATCCCGCACGCGACGCGCACCCCTCCCCCTTCGTCGAGATCGTCCGCTCCGACTGGGCCGAGCTCGCCCGCACCACGGAGTTGCCGCTGTCGGAGACCGAGGTCGTGCAGCTGCGGGGGCTGGGCGACCGGCTGAGCCTCACCGAGGTCGCGGAGGTCTACCTGCCGCTCTCGCGCCTGCTGAGCCTGTACGCCGGTGGCGCGCGGCACCTGCACCGCGCGACGAGCACGTTCCTCGGGGAGCGCGCGCAGCCGACTCCGTTCGTGATCGGCGTCGCGGGGTCGGTCGCGGTGGGCAAGTCGACGATCGCGCGCCTGCTGCGGGAGCTGCTCGCCCGCTGGGAGGACACGCCCCGCGTCGAGCTGGTGACCACCGACGGCTTCCTGCTGCCCAACCGCGAGCTGGAGCGCCGCGGTCTGATGAGCCGCAAGGGCTTCCCCGAGTCGTACGACCGGCGGGCGCTGCTGCGCTTCGTCTCGGAGGTGAAGGGCGGGGCCGCGGAGGTGCGCGCGCCGTTCTACTCGCACCTCTCCTACGACATCGTCCCCGACGCCGAGATCGTCGTGCGGCGGCCGGACGTGCTGATCGTCGAGGGCCTGAACGTGCTGCAGCCGCCGGTGCCCGGTCACGGCCTGGCGGTCAGCGACCTGTTCGACTTCACCGTCTACGTCGACGCCCGGACCAGCGACATCGCGCGCTGGTACGAGGAGCGCTTCCTCACCCTGCAGCAGGGCGCGTTCGCGAATCCGAACTCCTACTTCCACCGCTACGCGGCGCTCAGCCCGGATGAGGCCCGCGAGCGCGCGCGGAGCATCTGGGCCGCGATCAACGAGCCGAACCTGCTGCAGAACGTGCGCCCCACCCGCTCCCGCGCGAGCCTGGTCCTCCGCAAGCAGGCCGACCACACGGTCTCCTCGGTCCTCCTCCGCAAGATCTGACCGCGCCCCCGGTCGCTGTTCGCCGCCGCGCGCACCGCGCAGCCACCGACCTCACCGAACCCTTCCACCGCAGGATCGGTGCAGGCTCGGCACCACCCACGAGCCGTCGGCGGGAATCGCGTGCCAAGCGATTCACGCGCGGCGAACGCGACCCGCTCCACCCATCGTGACCACCTCGCCAAGCCGACCGCGAGGAGCCGCGCAGGGAGCGGCCCAACCTACGAGCCGTCGTGGGAATCGCGTGCCAAGCGATTCACCCGCGGCGAACGCGCCCCGCTCCAGCCATCGCAACCACCTCCCGAAGCCGACCGCGAAGGGCCGCGCAGGGAGCGGCCCCCGTAACGAACACAGCCGTCGTGGGAATCGCGTGCCAAGCGATTCACCCGCGGCGAACGCGCCCCGCTCCACCCATCGCAACCACCTCGCGAAGCCGACCGCGAGGAGCCGCGCAGGGAGCGGCCCAACCCACGAGCCGTCGTGGGAATCGCGTGCCAAGCGATTCCCGCGCGGCGAACGCACCCCGCTCCACCCATCGCGACCACCTCTCCAGGCCGACCGCGAGGAGCCGCGCAGGGAGCGGCTCCTTAAGAGCGCAGCCGCTCGAGCACGACCGCGGCGAGCGATTCGGCGAGGCGGTCGGCCGTCTCCTGCGTCTTCGCCTCGACCATGACGCGCACCATCGGCTCGGTGCCGGAGGGGCGCAGGAGCACGCGGCCATCGCTGCCGAGCTCGGCGGTGGCGTCGGCGACGGCGGAGGCGATGACCTCGTCGTCGCGGACGCCCTCGCGGTCGACGCCGCGCACGTTGAGGAGGGTCTGCGGGAAGACGGACATGACGGCGGCCAGGTCGGCGATCGTGCGTCCGGTCCGGGCCATCTCGGCCGCGAGCTGGAGGCCGGTGAGCACGCCGTCGCCGGTGGTGGCGTACCGGCTCATGATGACGTGGCCGGACTGCTCCCCGCCGAGCGAGTAGCCGCCGTCGTTCATCGCCTCGAGGACGTAGCGGTCGCCGACCGCGGTCTCGATCACGCGGATGCCGGCGTCGCGCATGGCGAGCTTGAGGCCGAGGTTGCTCATGACGGTGGCCACGAGGACGTCGTCGCGGAGGGCGCCGCGGCGGGCCATGGCTGTCGCGAGGATCGCCATGATCTGGTCGCCGTCGACGATGCGGCCTTCGGCGTCCACCGCGAGGCAGCGGTCGGCGTCGCCGTCGTGGGCGATGCCGATGTCGGCGCCGGCCGCGCGGACGGCGGCGGCGACGTTGTCGAGGTGGGTGGAGCCCACTCCGTCGTTGATGTTGAGGCCGTCGGGGTCGTTGCCGATGACGGTGACGGTCGCTCCGGCGTCGGTGAACACCTGGGGCGAGATACCGGCGGCGGCGCCGTGCGCGCAGTCGATGACCACGTGCAGGCCGTCGAGACGGGTGCCCTCGAGGGATCCGAGCAGGTGGAGGACGTAGCGGTCCTCCGCGTCGGAGAAGCGGGTGATGCGGCCGACGTCGGCTCCGGTCGGCGTGAGCGGGGGGACTCCGAGGGCCGCTTCGATGCGGTTCTCGAGCTCGTCCGGGAGCTTGCGTCCGCCGGCGGCGAAGAACTTGATGCCGTTGTCGGCGGCGGGGTTGTGCGAGGCCGAGATCATCACGCCGAAGTCGGCGTTCTCGTCGGCGATGAGGTAGGCGGTGGCGGGCGTCGGGATGACGCCGGCGTCGAGCACGTCGACTCCCGCGCTCGCGAGACCCGCCGCGACCGCGGCTCCGATGAACTGACCGGAGATGCGGGGGTCGCGGGCGAGCACGGCGACGGGCCGACGGCCCTCTGCCCGGGCGGCCGCTCCGAGTACACGGGCGGCCGCCTGGGCGAGGCCGAGAGCCAGGTCGGCCGTGACCTCGCGATTCGCGAGGCCACGGACGCCGTCTGTTCCGAACAGGCGCGGCATGGTGCGCAGTCCCTTCTCGAGCTGCTGGTCGTGCGGCCGTCAGGCCGCGTCGACTAGCGCTTCGAGAACTGGGACGCCTTGCGGGCCTTCTTGAGACCGGCCTTCTTGCGCTCGATGACGCGGGCGTCGCGGGTCAGGAAGCCCGCCTTCTTCAGGATCGCGCGGTTGTTCTCGCGGTCGATCTCGTTGAGTGCACGGGCGATGGCGAGGCGCAGCGCGCCGGCCTGACCGGAGGGGCCGCCGCCGGTGATCTTGGCGACCACGTCGTAGGAGCCGATCAGGTCGAGCACCTTGAAGGGGTCGGTGATCAGCTGCTGGTGCAGCTTGTTGGGGAAGTACTCCGCGAACTCGCGGGCGTTGACGGTCATGCCGCCGTTGCCGGGGACGAGGCGCACGCGGGCGATGGCCTGCTTGCGTCGGCCCACGGCTGCGCCGGAGACGTTGAGGACGGCGCGGGGCGTCGTGGACGCCTCGGTGGCCGGGCTTTCGGTGGAGTAGCTCTCGGGAGCCACGTCGATCTGGTCTGCGATCTTCGCCACGGTGTAGGTGATCCTTTGTCTTCGAAGTCTGGGGTGTCGGGGAGGGCCGGAGCCTACTGGGCGACCTGGGTGAAGGCGTACGCCTGCGGCTGCTGGGCCGCGTGGGGGTGCTCGGATCCCGTGTAGACCTTCAGCTTGCGCAGCTGGGCGCGGCCGAGGGAGTTCTTGGGGAGCATGCCGCGGATGGCCTTCTCGACGGCGCGGACCGGGTTCTTCTCGAGGAGCTCGGCGTACGTGGTGGCCGAGAGGCCGCCCGGGTAGCCGGAGTGGCGGTAGGCCTTCTTCTGGAGGAGCTTCTGGCCGGTGAGGGCGACCTTCTCCGCGTTGACGATGATGACGAAGTCGCCCATGTCCATGTGCGGCGCGAAGGTGGCCTTGTGCTTGCCGCGCAGGAGCGCCGCGGCGTGGGTGGCGAGACGGCCGAGCACGACGTCGGAGGCGTCGATGACGATCCAGTCGTGCTGGACGTCAGCCGGCTTCGGAGAAAAAGTGCGAGTCACGTGAGTGCTGCTTTCTGGTCGGAGTGAGGTGTTCGTGGATCCCGCTCCGTGGCCGTTCGACCCGCGAGGGGGCCGAACCGATCCGGTGGAGGGCTCAACTTCGGGCGCTCGGCACACGGCCGAAAACACCAAGGGTCGACATTACAGCAAAGCCCCCGTGCGGCCAAGCACGGATCGTGGCGGCAGGGGCTCCGGCGGCGGGAGGTGCGACCCGAGCCGCCACGGGTCGCGGGGCGCGGTCGCGCGCCCTCGCCTCACTCCGAGTCCTCCGGGTCCGGCCCCTCGGTCCGCACGGTGCGCTTCGCCCGGGTGAGCAGGGCCCGCTCGGCGAGTGCGTCGTCCTCGGGGTAGTCGACCTCGCGGAGGATGAGGCCGCGGGCCGGCATCACCGCGAACGCGTTGGTCCGTCGGGCGGCGTCCCGGAGCAGCGGGACCGCCCCCGCCTCGAGCTTCCCGGCGCCGACCGCGACGCACGCCCCCACGAGGGCCCGCACCATGCTGTGGCAGAAGGCGTCCGCGCGCAGGTGGGCGTGCAGGACTCCGTCGGCGTCTCGCTCCCAGGTGAAGTCGAGCAGGCTCCGGATGGTGGTGGCCCCTGCGCGGGCACGGCAGAACGACGCGTAGTCGTGCAGGCCCAGGAGCGAGCGGGCCGCGGCCGACATCGCGTCGAGGTCGAGGGAGTCGGTGATCCAGGTGGTGTACGTGCGGTCGAGCGGGTGGCGCATCGAGGAGGCGTCGGCCAGCCGGTACTCGTACCGCCGCCAGCGCGCCGAGAACCGCGCGTCGAACCCCTCCGGCGCCTCCGTCACCCGGTGCACCGAGACGTCGGTGTACTGCCCGAGGATCCCGCGGAGCCGCCGCTCCAGGATCGACGCGGGCGGGAACGGCTCCTCCCCCGGTCGGCGCCGGCCGGTGCTGATGCGGCCCCACTGCTCGGGGGTGAGGTCGACGTGGGCGACCTGGGCGCTGGCGTGCACGCCGACGTCGGTGCGCCCGGCGACCGTCACGGTCGGGTGCTGCTCGGAGCGCAGCACCAGGGCGAGCGACTCCTCGAGCACCCCCTGCACGGTGCGGAGGCCGGGCTGCTTGGCCCACCCGGAGAAGTGCGAGCCGTCGTAGGCCAGGTCGAGGCGGACGCGGTGGAGCATCAGACGAGTCTAGAGCGCGCCGTGGTCGCGGCTCAGGCGACCGCGAGCGGGACGTCGACGGCCGCCAGGGCCGAGACCGCCTAGCCGACCAGCGTCGACTGCTCGCCGACCGAGGAGACGATCCGCGCCTCCCAGCCGCCTGCGAGCACGGCCAGCTCGGAGGGGGCGGAGGCGATGCCCTGCACCCCGTAGGCGGCCGTGCCCAGCGAGACCGGCGCGGCGCCGAGCGCCTCGCCCGCACCGGTGAAGGTCTCGACGAGGGGCCCGCGGTGCAGCGTCAGCACGACGACCGGGTCGCCGCCGTCGACGGCGTAGGAGCACGTGTCTCCCGCGGCGGCGATCGACACGGTGCCCGCCGTCGAGCCGGCCTCCTGCTCGACCAGGGAGGCGGGGAGAGCGGTCGCGCAGTCCACGCCCTCGCTCGACGGCACGGAGGGCACGGTCGGTGCGGGCGACGGCACCGGGGGCGTGCTCGCGAGACCCGCCGACTCCGGCACGTCGATCACCTCGCCGGAGGCGCAGCCGCTCACTCCGCCCGCGAGTGCCAGGGCGAGGAGCGCCGCAGCGGCCGAGGAGCGCAGTCGCACAGGAGTCCTCCGAGGATCGTCGGGGCGGACCCCGGGCGCCGGTCGTGACGCGGCCGCACCCGACGAGCGCAGCCGTGCCATCGTAAGCGACGATTCGCGCCACTCGGCCCCGTGGAACGACGAGAGCCCCCCGCCCCGGAGGGGACGGAGGGCTCTCGGCAGAGGGGGCGTGACTACTTGGTCGCGCCGGTCTCCTCGACAGGAGCGTCCTGTGCGGCGTCCTCGACGGGAGCGTCCTGCACGGGCGCCTCCTCGACGGGGGTCTCCTCGGCAGTCGTCTCCTCGGCGGGGGCCTCGTCCACCGGAGCGGACACGGGCGCCGTGGCGGTGCGCGACTTCTTCGCCTTGGGCGTGACGGGCTCGAGGACGAGCTCGATCACGGCCATGGGCGCGTTGTCTCCCTTGCGGGGGCCGATCTTGGTGATGCGGGTGTAGCCGCCCTCGCGCTCGGCGACGAGCGGAGCGATCTCGGTGAAGAGCTCGTGGACGACCGACTTGTCGCCGATCGTCGCGAGGACGCGACGGCGGGCGTGCAGGTCGCCGCGCTTGGCGAAGGTCACCAGGCGCTCGGCGAGCGGACGAAGGCGCTTGGCCTTGGTCTCGGTCGTCTTGATGCTCTTGTGCGTGAACAGGGCCGCGGCCAGGTTCGCCAGCAGCAGGCGCTCGTGTGCGGGTCCGCCTCCGAGGCGGGGGCCCTTGGTGGGCTTGGGCATGGGTTTACTCCAGTACTAAAGGGGTGTCAGCAGGTCGGACGCGAGGAGCCGGGGCTCCGGAGCGGAGGACCTAGATGCTCTCGTCGTCGTAGCTGTAGAAGTGGGCGCCGTCGAACCCGGGGACCGAGTCCTTGAGCGACAGGCCGAGCTCCGTCAGCTTCTCCTTGACCTCATCCACCGACTTCTGACCGAAGTTGCGGATGTTCATGAGCTGCGTCTCCGAGAGGGCGACGAGCTCATTGACGTTGTTGATGCCCTCGCGCTTGAGGCAGTTGTAGCTGCGCACCGAGAGGTCGAGGTCCTCGATGGGCATGGACAGCTCGGTCGAGAGGACCGCGTCGACCGGCGCGGGGCCGATCTCGATGCCCTCGGCCGCGTTGTTCAGCTCGCGGGCGAGACCGAACAGCTCGGTCAGCGTGCGTCCGGCGGAGGCGATGGCGTCGCGCGGCGAGATCGCGGCCTTCGTCTCCACGTCCACGACCAGGCGGTCGAAGTCGGTGCGCTCGCCGGCACGGGTGGCCTCGACGCGGTAGGTGACCTTCAGCACGGGCGAGTAGATCGAGTCGACCGGGATCTGGCCGGCCTCGGAGAACTCGCTGCGGTTCTGAGTCGCCGAGACGTAGCCGCGGCCGCGCTCGATCGTGAGCTCGAGCTCGAACTTCGCCTTGTCGTTCAGCGTGGCGATGACGAGCTCCGGGTTGTGGATCTCGACACCGGCCGGAGCCGAGATGTCCGCGGCGGTGACCTGGCCGGCTCCCTGCTTGCGCAGGTAGGCGGTGATCGGCTCGTCGTGCTCGGAGGAGACGACGAGTCCCTTGATGTTCAGGATGATCTCGGTGACGTCCTCGCGGACGCCCGGGACGGTCGTGAACTCGTGCAGGACTCCGTCGATCCGGATGCTGGTGACAGCGGCGCCGGGGATGGAGGACAGCAGGGTGCGACGCAGCGAGTTGCCGAGCGTGTAGCCGAAGCCGGGCTCGAGGGGCTCGATGACGAAGCGGGAACGGAACTCCGAGATGTTCTCCTCGGTGAGCGTCGGACGCTGTGCGATAAGCACTGATGATTCCTTTCGATCACGTGTCCGCTATATGACACGTGCGTTTGCGAGGTGTGGAGTTGTGAAAGAAATGCGCGATCCGCCGGCCGGCCGCACTCCCCGCCCGGAGGCGGTTCGTGCGGCCGGCCGACGGCTGCGAGTGCTGCTTAGACGCGACGACGCTTGGGCGGGCGGCAGCCGTTGTGCGCCTGCGGGGTGACGTCGTTGATCGAGCCGACCTCGAGGCCTGCGGCCTGGAGCGAGCGGATCGCGGTCTCACGACCCGAGCCGGGGCCCTTCACGAAGACGTCCACCTTCTTCATGCCGTGCTCCTGAGCCTGGCGCGCGGCCGACTCGGCGGCGAGCTGGGCGGCGAACGGCGTCGACTTGCGCGAGCCCTTGAAGCCGACTCCACCGGACGAGGCCCAGCTGATGACGGCCCCGGAGGGGTCGGTGATCGAGACGATGGTGTTGTTGAACGTCGACTTGATGTGGGCCTGGCCCACAGCGATGTTCTTCTTCTCCTTGCGGCGCGGCTTGCGCGCGGCCGACTTGGGGGTAGCCAATTCTGTATCTCCTCTAGGTCCGTGTCGCCCGCGTTACTTGCGGCCGGCCTTCTTCTTGCCGGCGACGGTGCGCTTGGGTCCCTTGCGGGTGCGCGCGTTCGTCTTGGTGCGCTGTCCACGGACCGGGAGGCCGCGACGGTGGCGGAGGCCCTCGTACGAGCCGATCTCGACCTTGCGGCGGATGTCGGCGGCGACCTCGCGGCGGAGGTCGCCCTCCACCTTGTAGTTGCCCTCGATGTAGTCGCGGAGCGAGACGAGCTGGTCGTCGCTGAGGTCCTTGACGCGGATGTTGCCGTCGATCCCGGTGTCGCTCAGGGTCTTGAGCGCGCGAGTGCGGCCGACACCGTAGATGTAGGTCAGTGCGACCTCCACGCGCTTCTCGCGCGGGATGTCTACTCCTGCCAGACGTGCCATTGTGGCTTCTCCTGTGAGTGAGTGGAGGTGTGAAGCAGCACCGGTGCCTCGGCCTCCGACCGAAGGTGTCCTCGCCGTCCACCCCGGGGTCGCCGGGGTGCTGCGCGATTTCTGGTGCTGCGGGTGTGTTCAGTTGTGCAGTGGGGCGGCACGCCGCCCCTGCGCTCCCTCGCGGAAGCAGCGGGACTAGCCCTGGCGCTGCTTGTGGCGGGGGTTGCTGCTGCAGATGACCATCACGTTGCCGTGGCGGCGGATGATCTTGCAGTGGTCGCAGATGCGCTTGACGCTGGGGTTGACCTTCATTGTTCTTGTCCTTGTTTTCGCTGGCGTCGTGCTCCCGGCGGATGCCGGGGCCGTTCCTTACAGGACACGCACGTCGCGAACGTCAGCGGAGCGAACGTCTACTTGTAGCGGTAGACGATCCGGCCGCGGGTCAGGTCGTAGGGGCTCAGCTCCACGATCACCCGGTCCTCGGGGAGGATCCGGATGTAGTGCTGACGCATCTTGCCCGAGATATGGGCGAGAACTTTGTGTCCGTTGGTCAGCTCCACGCGGAACATCGCGTTGGGGAGCGCCTCGACAACCGCACCTTCGATTTCGATGACACCGTCTTTTTTGGCCATAGCCTCACTGTCGTTCGGAAGTAGTGTGTGTACTGGTCGTGCGAATGTTTCCGCGACGAGCCACCACCGGGCGAGAGCCCGGATCGGGGTTCGCGGGCATGCCGGAGCACGCGCAAAACACCAAGGGTCGATGCTACGCGAATCGCGGCCGCTCCGCCACCTCGGGCGTGTCGCCCCCTCCTCCGCCTCCGCGCCCGACGCGCGCCCCCTGCCCGGCCCTGCGTCCGCCGCCGCCTAGGCTGGCTCCGTCGAGCCGGAGGGAGAGCACATGGCGCGCACGACGAGGTCCGCGACCGCGAGGCGGAGCTGGTACTCGCACCCGGTGGTGACGATCCTGGCGGCGATCGCGGTCATCGCCCTGGTGCAGACCTTCTTCGTGAAGGTGTACACGGTGCCGACCGGCTCGATGGAGAACACCCTCCAGGGCGGAGGGTTCTTCGGCGACCGCATCCTGGTCGACCGCACCCTCGCCCTCCAGGGCGGGCCGGAGGAGGGGCAGATCGTCGTCTTCTCGCGCGACGCCGACTGGGGCGCGAGCGACGAGGCCGGCAGCCCCCTCTCCGAGATCGTGAAGACCTTCGGCGACGTCACCAGCATCGGCCCCTCCCACGAGGAGTTCCTCGTCAAGAGACTGATCGCCGAGGGGGGCCACACCGTCTCCTGCTGCGACGCCGAGGGGCACGTGCTGGTCGACGGGAAGCCGCTGGACGAGTCCTACGTGTTCGAGGACTTCCCCTTCACCCCCGGGACCCTCGACTGCACGACGAGCCCCGCGTCCCTCCGCTGCTTCGACGAGTACACCGTCCCCGAGGGCTCCCTCTTCGTCCTGGGCGACCACCGGTCGAACTCCAACGACTCGCTCGGCGAGTGCCGCGGCGCCGGCGGGCCGATCGACACATGCGTGAAGACCGTGCCGATCGACAGGGTCACCGGACGCGTCTTCGCCGTGGCCTGGCCGCTCACGCGCTGGCGGCTGTTCTAGCGCTCCGCCCGAGCCGCCGCAGACGACGACGAGGTCCCCCGCGGGAAGCAGGGGACCTCGTCGTCGTTCACCGTCGTGCGGCCACGGGACTAGCCGCGGACGACCGCCACGACCCGGTCGAAGAGCGGATGCTCGGCCGTGAGGCCGGTGACCTCCGCCACGAACTCCTCCGGGGTGAGCGCGGCCAGCTTCTCGTGGAGCTCCACGCTCTGGGGGTCCTCGGGCACGTCGAAGCGCAGCGCGGCGCCGATCGCGGCGAGCAGGCCCTCCGGCGTGCGCCCGCGCTCGGCGAGCTCGGCCGCCGGTCCGATGAAGCGCTCGTGCCGCGACAGCTTCCGCAGCGGCTGGCGTCCCACCCGGTCGACCGTGTCGGTCAGGTACGGGTTGGCGAAGCGCTTCAGCGTCTTCTCGAGGTAGGCCTGCTGCTCCTCGTCGCTGAAGCCGTGCTTGGCCACGATGAGCGCCTTGGTGTCCTCGAGCGCGGCCTTGACCGCGTCGTGCACCTCGGGCATCGCCAGCGCGTCGGAGAGCTTGTGCGCTCCGGCCGCGAAGCCGGTGTAGGCGGCCGTCGCGTGGCCGGTGTTCACCGTGAAGAGCTTCCGCTCGATGAAGGGCTCGAGGTCGTCGACCCAGGTCGCGCCCGGGATCTCCGGCTCGGTGCCCTCGAACGGAGTGCGGTCGACGACCCACTCGAAGAAGCTCTCCACTGTCACGTCCAGGCCCTGGCCCGGTTCCTGGTTCGGGACGATGCGGTCTACCGCGGTGTCGGCGAAGACGGCGCGGGTGCGCAGGCGCTCCCACTCGTCCGCGCCGAGGTTCGCGGCGACCTCGGTCTGCAGGAGGCGCGTGGCGTTGATCGCGTTCTCGCAGGCCATGACCGCCAGCCGCGGCGCCGACTCGTCGCGGGCGGCGAGGCCCTTCGCGATCACGGGGGCGACGAAGCGCAGGATGTTCGGGCCGACGGCCGTGGTGACGATGTCGGCGGCGGCGATCTCGCGGACGAGCGCCTCCTCGTCGGCGGCCGAGTCGATCGCGCGGAAGCGGTCGACGACGTGCGTGGCCGCCTCCTCCCCCACCTCGTGCACCTCGTAGCTGTCGGCGGCGGCGAGGCGGCCGATCAGCTCGGAGTTGACGTCGGCGAAGACGAGCTCGTAGCCGGCGCCGTGCAGGATCAGGCCGACGAAGCCGCGGCCGATGTTGCCGGCGCCGAAGTGGACGGCGGTGGGCATCAGGAGTTGACCTCGCCCAGCAGGCTGTAGAGCGACTGCGCGTCCGGGGCGTCGAGGAGCTTCTGCACCTCGTCCTCCTCCGAGAAGATGATCGCGATCTTGGAGAGGATCTCGAGGTGCTCGTTGTCGACGCCGGCGATGCCGACGACGAAGCGCACCTCGTTGCCGTCCCAGTCGATCGGCTGCGCGTAGCGCACGAACGAGAGGGCGGAGGAGCGGATCTCGTCCTTCGCGTCGTTGGTGCCGTGCGGGATGGCGAGCAGGTTGCCCATGTAGGTCGAGACGGTCGCCTCGCGGGCGAGCATGGCCTCGTAGTAGGCGGGGGTGACCGCGCCGACGCCGACCAGCATGTCGGCGGCCTCCTTGATGGCGGCCTCCTTCGTGGTGGCGGTGCCGGAGGCGTCGATCTGTCCGATGGTGAGCACGTCGCTCATGGGGTGCGTCCTTCCGTGGAGGTGCTGACAGCGAGGGAACCCGCAGGGGCGAGCGGAGCGTGTCCGCTCTGTCGCACCCTACGGGTTCCCTCCGAATGGTTGGCGTACTACTTGCCGTGCTGCTCCGCGACCAGCGAGACGACCTCGTCGTACTTCGGGCTGTTCATGAAGTTGTCCACGGAGACGTGGATGGCGCCCGGGGTGCGCTGGCGGGCGCGCTCCGTGAGCTCGGCCTGGGTGATGACCAGGTCCACGTCGTCCTCGAGAGCGGCGATCGCCTTGTTGGTGACCGTGACGTCCTCGAAGCCCGCCTTCTTCATCTTGTTCCGCAAAACAGAGGCGCCCATCGCGGACGAGCCCATGCCGGCGTCGCAGGCGAAGACGATGTTCCGGACCTGGGTCGCGGTGGCCGTGGCTCCCGCGGTCGAGGCGCCGGCCGAGTCCTGCGGAGCGTTGGCGCCGCGGGCGTTGATGAGCGAGCCGACGGCGCTCTCCTTGCCCTTGTTCGCCTCGTTGGCGGCGACGGCGGCGGCGAGCTTGTCGTCGCCCTCCTGCTCCGCGGCCAGGTCGCGCTTGCGGCCGGACCGGATGATGACCGAGGCCACCAGGAACGACACGGCGGTCGCGAGGATCACAGAGAGGATGACGCCGAGGAAGCTGTCGTTCGCGGTCTGCAGGAGCACCGCGATGATCGAGCCGGGCGAGGCGGGGGCGCGGAGGCCGGAGTTGAACGCGACGTTCGTCGCGACACCGGTCGCACCGCCGAGGATGACGGCTGCGAGCAGCGCCGGCTTCATCAGCACGTACGGGAAGTAGATCTCGTGGATGCCGCCGATGAAGTGGATGATCGCCGCGCCGGGAGCCGAGGCGCGGGCCGCGCCGACGCCGAAGAACGCGAACGCCAGGAGCACGCCCATGCCGGGGCCGGGGTTGGCCTCGAGGAGGAAGAGGTAGGACTTGCCCGCCTCCTCCGCCTGCTGCACGCCCAGCGGCGTGAGGATGCCGTGGTTGATGGCGTTGTTGAGGAAGAGGATCTTCGCCGGCTCGATGAAGAGCGAGGTCAGCGGGAGCAGACCCGCGTTGACCAGGAACTCCACGCCCGCGCCGAGGGCGGTCGAGAGGCCGACCACGAGCGGCGCGACGCCCGCGAAGGCGAGGAGCGCGAGGAGGAGGCCGAGGATTCCGGCGGAGAAGTTGTTGACCAGCATCTCGAAGCCGGGCTTGATCTTGCCGTCCCAGATCGAGTCGACCTTCTTCATGAGCCACGCCGACAGCGGGCCCATGATCATGGCGCCGATGAACATCGGGATGCCGGCGCCGACGATGACGCCCATGGTCGCGATGGTGCCGACCACGCCTCCGCGGGCGCCGTAGACCATGCGGCCGCCGGTGTTCGCGATGAGGAGCGGGAGGAGGTAGGTGATCATCGGGGCGACGAGGCCGGTGTTGACGACGTCGGGATCCGTGCTCCAGCCGCCGAACTGCTGGACCCAGGTGGCGTCGATGCCGAGGAGGGGGAGCCATCCGGTCTGGATGAAGAGGGCCGTGATGAAGCCCCAGGCGATGAAGGCCGCGATGTTCGGCATGACCATTCCCGAGAGGAAGGTGCCGAAGCGCTGGACGTGGACGCGCGCTCCACCGCGCGTCGACGTCGCTGACGTCGTTGTCATGTGGTGTGTTCTCCGATTTCTAGGGGCG
>NZ_PSTL01000035.1:0-15967 GCF_002930845.1 Rathayibacter sp. AY1A7
GGGATGGGGCGGGCTCGGCGGCAGGAGTCGGGGAGGCGGTCGCCTCGATCCCTCTCGACGCCGGTGCGCCGACGGGATCGTGGGACGGCTTTTGTTGCGGCGGGCGTCCCGTCCTCCCGGGGGTCGCGCGCGTCGCTCCGGCATCGTCCGACGCAGCCCGCTCGGCCACGGCCGGCACCGTGCTCCTCGGAGCGGCGCCGGAACCGCTGGACCGCCCCGCCGGATCGCCGTCCGCTGCACTCGTCCGGTCCGCGGCCTCCGGGTCCGTCTCCGGTCGGTCGGCGCTCGCCGTCGCTCCTCCGCTCGACGCCGGCGCAACCGCCTCGGCCGTTGCGCGCTCGTCCACCCGCGCGGAGGCGTCCTCCGCCGCCACGAGCGCGCTGCCCCCGTTCCCGGATAGCAGCACCGCCGCCCCGACGACTCCCGCGACCGCGAGTGCCGCCGCAGCGGATGCGGCGACGACCACTCCTGTTCCACTGCCCGCTCTCGACGCTCGGACCGCGCTCGACGCTCGAACCGCGCTCGACGCCCGGACCGCGCTCGGCAGCGGAGCGGAGGCCGCGCCGGAGCCCCCGCCCGCCGCCCAGGCGGCCGCACCGCTCACGCCGGCCGAGAGCGGCAGCAGCACCGACGCGAGGCGGCGCGCAGTGCTCTCGGCCTCCGCCAGCGCCTCCCGGCAGGAGAGGCACCCGTCCAGGTGCCGGTCGATGCGGTGCCTGTCCCGGACGGGGGCTCGTCCTCGCGCGTACGTCCCCGCCCGCTCGAGCACCCACTCGCACTCGCCCGTCGCCGAGGCGTCCGCCACGTGCTCCCGGATCCACGCGGAGCGCAGCCCCTCCCGCGCCCGCACCCCGAGCGCTGCGACCGCGTTGGGCCGCAGGCCCATCAGCGGTGCGGCGGCGGCGGGGGACAGGCCCTCCACCTCCGTGTACCAGAGCACCTCCTGCCAGCGCGGCGGCAGCGCCCGGAACGCGCGCGCGCCCAGGTCGCGCTCGAGGGCGGCGAGGGCGTGCGCCTCGGGATCGGGGCCGGCAGAGGGGAGGGCGCGGTCGGCCTCGTCGAACGGCCGCTCGTGCCGGTCCCGCCGGGCCCAGGATCCCGCGACGTTGCGGACGGCGGTGAAGAAGTAGGGGCGGAAGGCGCCCTCGGGTCCGCCGCCGCGCTCGATCGCCCGCAGGACGCGGAGGAACGCCTCCGAGACCAGGTCGTCGGGGTCGGAGCTGCTCGCCCACGCCCGGGCCACGGTGCGCCCGGCCGAGGAGTGGCGGCGCCAGAGCTCGGAGACCGCGTCGGTGCGGCCCTCCCGGACCAGCGCGACGAGCTCCTCGTCGCTGCGGCCGCCGATGCGCTCGGAGCGGCGTCGAGGACCCACGGCGACGCCCTCCCTCCCGGTCCCGCGCCGGGACCGCCCGAGGGATCGTCGCACGATCGCGCGTGCCCGCCCCCGACTGGCGCGACTCCCGCGCCACCCGGCCCGCTTGCTAGAGTGAGCCCGCCGCGACTGGCGTTCGGATGGGTGACCATCAGGGAGCGGCACCTCCTCCGGGGCAGCGCCCCGGACACTTTTCCCGCCGCACGCCTGGGCTGGAACGGATACCGTAGATCGGGTCGCCCGAACGAGCCGTGTCGCGCCGCAGCGACCTGCCGGGCCCCTTCCGTTTCCCAGCCAAGGAGCGTCCGTGTCCTCTTCCCCCGCCAGCCCCGGCGTCGCCGCCTCGTTCGACCAGCCCGTGTCGGTGGTCGACCCCGAGATCGCCGCCGTGCTCCAGCAGGAGCTCGACCGCCAGCGCGGCTACCTCGAGATGATCGCGAGCGAGAACTTCGTGCCGCGCGCGATCCTCGAGTCGCAGGGCTCCGTCCTGACCAACAAGTACGCCGAGGGCTACCCCGGACGCCGTTACTACGGCGGCTGCGAGTACGTCGACATCGCCGAGCAGCTCGCGATCGACCGCGCCAAGGCCCTCTTCGGCGCCGAGTTCGCCAACGTCCAGCCGCACTCCGGAGCCTCCGCCAACGCCGCGGCGCTCGCCGCGCTCGTGCAGCCCGGAGACACCATCCTCGGCCTCGAGCTCGCGCACGGCGGCCACCTGACCCACGGCATGAAGCTGAACTTCTCGGGCAAGCTCTACAACGCGACCGCGTACGGCGTCGACCCGCAGACCTTCCGCATCGACATGGACGCGGTCCGCGAGAAGGCCCTCGAGGTCCGTCCGCAGGTGCTCATCGCCGGCTGGTCCGCCTACCCCCGTCAGCTCGACTTCGAGGCTTTCCACGCCATCGCCGGCGAGGTCGGCGCGAAGCTCTGGGTCGACATGGCCCACTTCGCAGGCCTCGTGGCGGCGGGGCTGCACCCGTCGCCGGTGCCCTACGCCGACGTCGTGACGACCACCGTCCACAAGACGCTGGCCGGCCCGCGCTCGGGGCTCATCCTCGCGAAGCAGGAGTACGCCAAGAAGCTGAACTCGGCCGTCTTCCCCGGCCAGCAGGGCGGCCCGCTCATGCACGTGATCGCCGCGAAGGCGACCGCGTTCAAGCTCGCCGGCGAGCCCGAGTTCGCCGACCGCCAGGCACGCACCATCCGCGGCGCGCAGATCCTCGCCGAGCGCCTCACGGCGGCCGACTCGAAGGCCGAGGGCATCGACGTCCTGACCGGCGGCACGGACGTCCACCTCGTCCTCGCCGACCTGCGCGACTCGCCGTTGGACGGCAAGCAGGCCGAGGACCGCCTCCACGAGGTCGGCATCACGGTCAACCGCAACGCCGTGCCGTTCGACCCCCGCCCGCCGATGGTCACCTCGGGCCTGCGCATCGGCACGCCGGCGCTCGCGACCCGCGGCTTCGGTGACACGGAGTTCACCGAGGTCGCCGACGTCATCGCCGAGGCGCTCAAGCCCTCGGCCGACCTCGAGGCGCTGCGCGGCCGTGTCGCCCGCCTCACCGACGACTTCCCGCTCTACCCCGGGCTGTAGTCGATCCGCTGCACCACCCGCGCGGCGGAGGCCGGGGCACCGCCCCCCCTCCGCCGCGCCACGACCGAGGAGCCCGAGATGACGGCACAGGTACTCGACGGCGTCGCGACGGCGACGGCGGTCAAGACGGAGATCGCGGAGCGGGTCGCCGCTCTGCGCGAGCGGGGCGTCGTGCCCGGGCTCGGAACGCTGCTGGTGGGGGACGATCCCGCCTCCCGCTCGTACGTCGCGGGTAAGCACCGCGACTGCGCGGAGGTCGGGATCGAGTCGATCCGCATGGACCTCCCCGCGACCGCGTCGGCGGACGACATCCGCGCCGCCATCCGGCAGCTCAACGACTCGGAGGCCGTGACCGGGTACATCATCCAGCTCCCGCTGCCGAAGGGCATCGACGAGAACGCGATGCTCGAGCTCATGGATCCTGACAAGGACGCGGACGGCCTGCACCCCACCAACCTCGGCCGCCTGGTTCTCGGCGTCGAGGGCGAGCTGGACAGCCCGCTGCCCTGCACGCCGAACGGGATCGTCGAGATGCTGCAGCGCCACGGCATCCCGACCTCGGGCAGGCACGTCGTCGTCGTGGGCCGCGGGCTCACCGTCGGCCGTCCGCTCGGGCTCCTGCTCACGCGGAAGGGCCTCGACGCCACCGTGACCCTCACCCACTCCCGCACGGCCGATCTCGCCGCGGAGGTGCGCCGCGCCGACATCGTGGTGGCCGCCGTGGGCGTGCCCGGGCTCATCCGCGCCGACTGGGTGAAGCCCGGCGCCGCCGTGCTCGACGTGGGCATCACGCGGGTCGAGAACCCGGAGACGGGCCGCGCGAAGCTGACCGGCGACGTCGCACCGGAGGTGGCGGAGGTCGCGGGCTGGCTCTCGCCCGTGCCCGGCGGCGTCGGCCCGATGACGCGCGCGATGCTCATCCACAACGTGGTGACGGCGGCCGAGCGCGCCCTGCGCTGACCGGTCCCGCGCCACGGGACCCGCGCCGGACCGCGCTCGGGGGCGACGTCCAGTCGCCTGCCGGTAGCGTGGCCCGGCGCTCTCGCGTCCCCCACCCCGTCGGACACGTCCTCGGAGCGCGCCCCGCCCCACGAGGAGAACCCATGCTCACCGTCACCGCCTACGCCGCCCCCTCCGCGACCGAGCCGCTCGTCCCCACCACCATCGAGCGCCGCGACGTCGGACCGCACGACGTGCTCATCGAGATCGCCTACTCCGGCATCTGCCACTCCGACATCCACACCGTCCGCGGCGACTGGGGACCGGTGGCGTACCCGCTGACCGTCGGCCACGAGATCGTCGGCGTCGTCGCCGAGGTCGGCTCCGAGGTCAGCAAGCACTCCGTCGGCGACCGCGTCGGCGTCGGCTGCATGGTGAACTCCTGCCGCGAGTGCGAGAACTGCCTCGCGGGCGAGGAGCAGTACTGCCTGAAGGGCAACACCGGCACCTACGCCTCCGTCGACCGCGACGGCACCATCACCCAGGGTGGCTACTCCACGCACGTCGTCGTCGTCGAGGACTTCGTGCTCCGCGTCCCGGAGTCGATCCCCTACGAGGCAGCCGCCCCGCTGCTATGCGCGGGCATCACGACCTACTCGCCGCTCTCGCACTGGGAGGCGGGCCCCGGCAAGCGCGTGGCCGTCGTCGGCCTCGGCGGGCTCGGCCACATGGCCGTCAAGTTCGCGCACGCGATGGGCGCCGAGGTCACCGTGCTCTCGCAGACCCTCGGCAAGAAGGAGGACGGCCTCCGTCTGGGCGCCGACCACTACTACGCGACGCGCGACGAGGCGACCTTCACCGATCTCGCGAACACCTTCGACCTGATCGTCAACACGGTCAGCGCGCCCCTCGACCTCGACGCCTACCTGGGGCTCCTGCGCCGCAACGGCACGATGGTGAACGTGGGCGCTCCGGCCGAGGCGCTGCCGCTGCACGTCTTCACGCTCTTCGGCGCCCGTCGCTCCTTCGCGGGCTCGGGCATCGGCGGCATCCGCGAGACCCAGGAGATGCTCGACTTCTGCGCCGAGAAGGGCATCGCGAGCGAGGTCGAGGTCGTCTCGGCCTCGCAGATCAACGAGGCCTACGAGCGCGTCCTCGCCTCGGACGTCCGCTACCGCTTCGTGATCGACGCCTCCACGTTCGAGAAGTGAGCGCGGCCGGGGCGCTAGCCTCGGCGGCATGAGCGAACGGAGCCACCCGGCCGTCGACCGCGTCCTCGCCGACCTCGACCGGCACGGTGTGCATCCGACCGTGCACTGGCTCGACTCGGCCGCGTCGACGGCCGCGCTGGCGGCAGAGGCGCTGGGCGTCGACGTCGGTCAGATCGCGAACTCGCTCGTGTTCCTGCTCGACGGTGCGCCGCTGCTGGTCCTGACCAGCGGCGGCCACCGCGTCGACACCGCGTGGCTGGGCGTGCAGCTCGGCGGATCGGTCACCCGGGCGCCGGCCGCCGACGTGAAGTCCGCGACGGGCCAGACGATCGGCGGGATCGCGCCGGTCGGTCATCCCGCGCCGCTGCGCACCGTGGTCGACACGGCCCTCGCCGCCTCCGACGTGGTCTGGGCTGCGGCCGGGCACGCGCACACCGTCTACCCGACGAGCTTCGCCGAGCTGGTCCGGGTCACCGGGGGAGAAGCGCGCGCCGTCGTTCCGCCGGATCCGGCGCCGTAGCGGCTGGACGAGGAACGCCCCCTGCGACGCGAGGTCGCAGGGGGCGTCGACGGGAGCAGAGGTCAGAGCACGCGGCCCGCGCCGTCGGCGGCCGTGACCAGGAAGAGCTCCGGAGTCGTGAAGCCCTTCTCGGCGAAGGCGGCGAGGACCGCGGCGCGGACCTCCTCCTCCTTCTCCGCCGGGGTGAGGGCGATCGCGGAGCCGCCGAAGCCGCCGCCGGTCATCCGGGCGCCGATCGCTCCGGCGCCGCGCGCCGCCTCGACGGCGGTGTCGAGCTCGGGCACCGAGATCTCGAAGTCGTCGCGGAGTGAGACGTGGCCGGCGTCGAGCAGATCGCCGATCGCCCGGGGACCGTGCTCACGCAGGGTGCGGACGGTCTCGAGCACGCGGGCGTCCTCCGTCACGACGTGCTTCACGCGCCGGTAGGTGACGTCGTCGAGGAGCTCCTGGGCGCGCGGCAGGTCGTCGACCGTCAGCTCGCGGAGCGACGGCACGCCGAGGGTCGCGGCGCCGAGCTCGCAGGAGGCGCGCCGCTCGGCGTAGCCGCCGGTGGCGTGCGCGTGCTCGACGCGGGTGTCGACGACGAGCAGGACGAGCCCGGCCTCCTCGAAGCCGAGGGGGACGACCTCGGTGTCGAGGCTGCGGCAGTCCAGGAACACTGCGGCGTCGCGCTTCCCGAAGAGGGAGGCGGACTCGTCCATGATGCCGGTGGGGGCGCCGACCGCGACGTTCTCGGCGCGACGACCGACGCGGGCCATCGTCGCGCGGTCGAAACGGAGGTGCCAGAGCTCGTCGAGGGCGACGGCCATCGCGCACATCAGCGCCGCCGAGCTCGAGAGCCCCGCGCCGACCGGCACGTCGGAGTCGACGTACGCGTCGAAGCCCGAGCGGGAGCCCAGGTCGACGCCGTACTCGGTGAGCGCCCAGACCACGCCGAGCGGGTAGGCCGACCAGCCGGTCACGGCGCCGGGGCCGAGCTCGTCGAGAGCGACCTCGACCACCGTGGGGGAGAAGGCGCTGCTGATCCGGATCAGGCGGTCCTCCCTCGGAGCGACGGCCATCGCCGTGGCGCGGTCGATCGCGAAGGGGAAGACGAAGCCGTCGTTGTAGTCGGTGTGCTCGCCGATCAGGTTCACGCGGCCGGGGCCGGCCCAGACGCCCGCGGCGGGGCGGCCGAAGGTGCGCTCGAAGGCGGCGGCCGCGCTCTCGGCGACGGCGGTCAGGGAGGCGGGAGCGGCGGTCATCGGTTCTCCTCGGCGATGTCGGCGGCGGTGGTGGCGGGAGTGGCGGCGCCGCCGGGAAGCGAGTCGTCGCTGTGCGCGGCGACCGGCAGGGCCGCGTCGGGGCGCTGTGCGATCCCGGCCTCGAGCACGGCCGCGTCGGCCCGCTCGATCGCCGCGCGCAGGGCCGCGGCGCTCGTCTCGGGGGCGATGTCGCCGATCCAGGCGCCCATCGCGGCCTCGCTCCCCGCGAGGTACTTGAGCTTCGTCTCGGCGCGGCGTGGCGAGGTGATCTGGAGCATCAGGCGCACCTCGTCGCGGCGCTCGTGCACCGGGGCCTGGTGCCAGGCGGCGATGTAGGGCGTCGGGGTGTCGTAGAGGGCGTCGATGCCGCGGAGCAGGCGCTGGTACATCACAGCCAGCTCATCGCGCTCCTCCGGGGTCGTCGCCGCCAGGTCCGGGACGTGGCGGTGCGGCAGGAGGTGCACCTCGACGGGCCAGCGCGCGGCGAACGGCACGAACGCGGTGAAGTGCTCGCCGCGGAGGAGGACGCGCTCGCCGGCCTGCTCGAAGGCGAGGACGTCGGCGAACATCGACGGCCCGTAGCTGTCGAGCGAGGCGAGCAGGCGGGTCGTGCGCGGCGTGACGTAGGGGTAGGAGTAGATCTGCCCGTGGGGGTGGTGCAGCGTGACGCCGATCGCCTCGCCGCGGTTCTCGAACGGGAAGACCTGCTGCACGCCGGGAAGGGCCGAGAGGGCGCCCACGCGGTCGGCCCAGGCCTCGACCACGGTCCGGGCGCGGGAGGCGCTGAGCGTGGCGAACGAGCCCTCGTGCTCGGGGCTGAAGCAGACGACCTCGCAGCGGCCGACGCTGGTCAGCGTCCGGCCGAGCCCGAGAGTGCGCAGGTCCTCCAGGGAGGCGGGCGCGTCCGTGTCCTCGAGGAGCGGGCCGAAGGAGGGGGAGCGGTTCTCGAAGACGGCGACGTCGTAGCGGCTGGGCACCTCCGACGGGTTCGTCGGCGACGCCGGGGCGAGCGGATCGAGCTCGGCCGGCGGCAGGAACACGCGGTTCTGGCGCGACGCGGCGATGGAGACCCACTCGCCGGTCAGCACGTCCTGGCGCATCCGCGCGGTGGCAGGGCGGGGGTCGAGGTGGCGTGCGTCGGCGGCGCGCTCCGGGGGGAGGGTCGTGTCGGCGTCGTCGAAGTAGAAGAGCTCGCGGCCGTCGGCCAGCGTGTGCGGGCGCTTGACGACGCCGGCGGAGAGTGTGATCGCTTCGTTCATGGCAGGAGTCAGACTAGGGCCGCATCTTCGAAAAGGAAAGCTCGTTTTCCCTTTGACAAGTCCACCGGCCCGCGGGCACGATGGGCGGATGAGGACGGACGGCGAGCAGGAGTCCACGTCGGCGATCGAGCGCCGGCTGCGGCTGCGTCTGGCCGCCGAGAGCTCGGGCTTCGTCGGGGTCGCCCCGATGGCCGACATGCTCGGGGTCTCGGTCGTCACGGTCCGCTCCGATCTCGCCCTGCTCGCGAGCGAGGGCGTCCTCCAGCGGGTGCGCGGAGGGGCGATCCCGGCGCCGAGGCCCACCGGTGAGCGCTCGCTCGAGGAGGGCCTGAGCGCCGCCTCCGACGAGAAGGCCGCGATCGGCGAGGAGGCCGCCGCCTCCGTCTCCTCCGGGCAGAGCATCGTGCTCGACGTGGGCACCACCCCGCTCGCCATCGCGCACGCGCTCGTGGCGCGGGAGGAGCTGCGCGACGTCACGGTGATCACGAACGGCCTCTCCACGGCGCTGGCGCTCGAGCCGGCCATCCCGCGCTTCACGGTCGTCGTCACCGGGGGCACTCTGCGGCCGCTGCAGCACTCGCTGGTCGAGCCGCTCGCGTCCGAGCTGCTCGAGCGGATCCGCGCCGACATCGCCTTCATCGGCTGCACCGGCGTGCACCCCGAGGCCGGCGTCACCAACGTCAACCTCCCGGAGGCGACCCTGAAGCGCCGGATGCTGCAGGCGGCGACCCGCCGGGTCGTGGTCGCGGACTCCTCGAAGCTCGGAGTGGTCGACCTCGGCCGGGTCGCCGCTCCCGACGAGTTCGACCGTCTGCTCACGGGGGCGGGCGCCGCCGACGGACTCGTCGCCGCTCTGGAGGAGGCGGGGCTCGCGGTCACCCGCTGCCGGGCGCTCGGCGAGCGCGTCAGTCCGTAGGATCGAGGAATGGCCGACTTCACCCCCGCCCCCGCCACCGGGCGCCAGTTCTCGCTCGACCTCACCGCCGAGGGACGCACCCTGCACGCCGTCGTGACGGAGGTGGCCGCAGCATTGCGCCACCTCTCGGTCGACGGAGTGGAGATCACCGCCTCCTACCCGGAGAGCACCGTTCCGCCGTTCGGCTCGGGCATCGTCCTGATGCCCTGGCCCAACCGCGTGAAGGACGGGCGCTGGCACCACCGCGGCGAGACGCTCCAGCTCGCGATCACCGAGCCGAAGTACCACAACGCCATCCACGGCCTGCTGGTGAGCACCCCGTACCGCCTCGTCGACCAGGGCCCGTCCTTCGTCGAGCTGGCCGCGCCGGTCGTGCCGCAGGCGGGCTACCCGTTCCACCTCGAGACCTCGGTCCGCTACGAGCTGCAGGCCGACGGACTGAAGGTCGTCCACCGCGTCGTCAACGTCGGCGCCGACGAGGCACCCGTCGCCATCGGCACGCACCCCTTCCTCGCCATCGGCGACGTCCCGACCGACGAGCTCGAGATCACCGTCGACGCGGCGGTGCACATCGAGGTCGACGAGCGCCTCAACCCCACCGTGCAGAACCCGGTCGAGGGCACCGAGTGGGACCTCCGCTCCGGCCGCCGCATCGGCGACCTCGAGCTCGACGACGCCTGGGCCGACGTCCGGATGGTCGACGGCGAGAGCGTGCACGGCCTCCGCGCCGCGGACGGCCGCCGCGTGCTCCTCTGGGCCGACGCCTCGCACAACTTCATCCAGGTCTTCATCACCCGGATCTTCCCCGACGGCGACGACGTGAAGACCGCGATCGCCGTGGAGCCGATGACCGCTCCCGCCGAGGCGTTCAACAGCGGGCAGGGCCTGCGCTGGCTCGACCCGGGCGAGGAGTGGACCGTCGCGTGGGGCATCCGCCACGAGGGGTTCCCCACCGCGTCATGACCACCCTCGCGGCCGTCGGGCGCGACGACGAGGCCAAGCGCGTCGCCCTCGTCCGGATGAAGCGGCTCGCCACGGGCCTGCTCGTGGTGATGGCCGTCGTCTTCGCCGTGTCGTTCGCCCTGCAGGAGCGCTACCCGTGGCTGCAGTGGGTCCGGGCCGCGAGCGAGGGCGGGATGGTCGGCGCGCTCGCCGACTGGTTCGCCGTGACAGCGCTGTTCCGTCGGCCGCTGGGCCTGCCGATCCCGCACACCGCGATCATCCCGACCAAGAAGGACGAGATCGGCGCGAGCCTCGCGCAGTTCGTCGAGGAGAACTTCCTCCGCGGCGCCATCGTGCGCGAGAAGCTCGACTCCTTCGGGATCGCCCGGCGGGCGGGGCTGTGGCTCGCCGAGCCGGAGAACGCGCACCGGGTCGGCGGCGAGAGTGCCGCGGCCGTCCGCTCGGCGATCGCCCTGCTGGACGACTCCGACGTGCAGCGCGTGATCGAGGCGCTGGCGCGGCGCCACCTCCTCGACCCGCAGTGGGGCCCGCCGCTGGGCTCGCTGGTGGGCAGCGTGGTCGAGGCGGGCCACCACCGGCGCCTCGTGGACACGCTGGTGGAGCAGGCGGAGGCGTGGCTGACCGCGAACCCGCAGAGCTTCACCCGCATGGTCAGCGGCCGCCTGCCGAGCTGGCTGCCCTCCGCGGTCAGCCGAGCGGTGGACGAGCGGCTGTACCGCGAGGCGCTCGTCTTCGTCGCCGCGGTGCGCGAGGACCAGGTGCACCCGTTCCGGATCGCGATCGACGGCTACCTCGCCACGCTGGCGCAGGATCTGGGCACCGACCCCGACCTGATCGCCCGGGTCGAGGAGATCAAGAACCGCGCCTTCGACAGCCCGCGCGTCCGCGAGCTCGCCGGGGACGCCTGGGAGGCGACGAAGGCCTCCCTCCTCGGCGCGATGGACGACCCGTCGAGCCCCCTCCGCGGCAGCATCGAGTCGATCGTGGTCGATCTGGGCCGCCGGCTCTCGACCGACGCCGGCCTCGCGGCGACCGTCGACTCCTGGATCGGATCGGTCTCGGCCAACCTGGTCGACCGCTACCGCACCGACATCGCCAGCATCATCGGCGACACCATCCACCGCTGGGACCCGCGCGAGACGTCCGAGAAGCTCGAGCTGCAGGTCGGGAAGGACCTCCAGTTCATCCGGATCAACGGCACCGTCGTGGGCTCCCTGGCCGGGCTGGTCATCTTCACCGTCGCGCACGCGCTGCTCGGCTCGTGAAGCGGGGCGCCCGGGCCCGCTCCGCAAGCCCTCGTCGGCGTCGGTGGTCGGGCGTACGGTCGCACCATGAGCGATGACAACACCACCGATCCCGATGTCAAGACCGAGGGCGACGTCCTCGGCGCCCGTGCCGACGACGGCAGCGACACCAGCGCCAGCAAGGACCCGTCCGACTGGGTCACCGGCGACGAGCCGATGACCGGCCCGCAGCGCAGCTACCTCGACACCCTCGCGCGCGAGGCGGGCGAGACCCTGCCCGCCGACCTCACCAAGGCCCAGGCCTCCGAGCACATCGACCGCCTGCAGTCCTCCACGGGCCGTGGCGACGGCAGCAACGGGCACGACTGATCCCGTCGGGGCGCCCCGGGGCTGAGCATCAGTCCCCGTCGGCGCCCCCGTCCGGGGCGCGCACACCGCGCCCCGGCGTCCCTAGGGTTCCGTCATGGCGATCTCCCGCACCACGCGCAACGCCCTCGACCTCATCGACGCGATCCGGATCCCCGGCCGCATCGATCCCCGTCTGGCCCGGCAGGTGACCCTGTCCCTCCGCCAGCTCCTCGAATCCGGAGCCTTCGGCCCGAGCGAGCGGCTCCTCCACCGCCGCGCGAGGAGGCTCCGCTCCCGCACCCGCGAAGCGGCCGCGTTCCGGCAGACGCGCTCGGCCGGCTTCACCGTCCAGCCCTGAGTCCGCTGAACGGAGCCGCTCCGCTGTGACCGGCGACGGGACAGACACCGTTCGCGCGGTCGTCTAGAGTTCCTGGCATCCGGTCCGCCGGATGCCCGCCGCAGTCTCCCGACCGGTCGACAACGGAGTCGTCCCGGTGCGGGTCATCCCCCCGTTCGCGCGTCGAACGCCCCGCTGGTTCCAGCACCCCGCTCCCTCCTCGAGAAGGGACTCCCGCGATGACGACTCGCGTCTCGCACACCGCGACGACCGTCCGCCTCGTCCGCTGGTACCGGATCGACTCCGACTGGCTCTCGGAGGTCGTCACCGGCCGCCTGCTCGAGCACCAGGACGGCCGCTGGCGCCTGCTCGTCGGGGAGAAGGTCCGCGACTACCCGGACGAGGTGTGGTCGCTCTGCCACGAGTGACGCCGTCGCGGAGCACCGCGGCCCGGACGAGGCGTCAGAGGTAGAGGTAGTACGTCTTCGCGCAGTCCGTCGAGCAGAACGGGTCACGGCGGCGGGCCCGCCGGACGCGGCACGCCTCGCACAGCCGAGGCCGGCGCAGGAGGACGCGGAGGACGGTCAGCACCTCTGCACGGTAGTGCGGCGACCTGGCTGCGCCCTGGCACTGTCCGGAAAGCGCGACCAGGCGGTCGAGTGGTGGGCCCCGTCGGGCTCGAACCGACGACCCGCGGAGTGGTCGGATGGACATTCCTGTAGGTGCCTGAACAGCTCTACCGCCCGCAACGGCGGGCTTAGCTCGTCGCAGGAGATGGCGCGGGATCGCCCCTCCTGCCGGGCATTCCGCGGGGTAGATGCGGGGTCTACTCGATAGTTCGATCGAGCGCGTCAGCTGCTCTGGAGCCGGTCGCCTTGCGTCCCATGTAGACATCCTGAGTCATCGAAGGGCGGCTGTGACCGAGGTAGTCGGCTATCTCCCGCGCGGACAGCCCTGCCTCGTCTAGTGCCGTCGCGACGTACTTGCGGAACGAGTGGAACGTCGTGTCCGGGGCGCCGAGACGGTCGCGGTGCGCACGCCAGTCCTTCAGCGTGTTCGACGGGTCTCGCAACTTCAGCAGCACGGACGGGAACACGGCGTCCTGGTCATTCGCCGGCGCCTCGCGCAGCCGCCGGCGGAGCATCATGATCACGAACTGCGGGACGGCGATGGTGCGGCGGCCGGCGTCGGTCTTGGTGTGCGGCTGGCGGACCATGCCCTGCCCCTTGATGCGCACGACGTTCGACACGATCGCGATCGTCCCTGCGTCGAGGTCGACGCTGCTCCACTGCAGGCCGAGGGCCTCGCTGATGCGCGCTCCCGTCCCCGCGAGGAACTCGACCAGATCGCGCAGGTCGAGGGCAGCGAGCTCGTCGTCGCCGCGGATCCGCTCGAGCAGCGCGGCCATGGCGTCGAGGGGGATCTGCACGGCACCCTCGTTCGCCCGAGCGATTCGGCCGACGTCGCGGACCGGGTTGGAGCGGGCGGCGCCGTTGCGGACAGCGAGGCTCATCATGCCTGAGAGCACGGACTTGGTCGTCTTCGCGGCGCCGTTCCCGCGGGAGGTAGCGATGCCGCGGAGGAAGCGGTCGAGGCGCTCGGGAGTGGCCTCCCGGATTGTCAGCTCACCGACGCCCCGGTCGGTGCCGCTGGTCGGCGCGATCACGGTCGAGACGGCCCAGGAGTAGGTGTCTGTGGTCCGTTGCGCGACGTTCTCAGCGCGCTTCGCCTCGAGGAAGCGCTGCGCGAGCGCGGACAGCTTCATGCCGGCGTCCATCGAGCCGGACGTCTCGCTCTTCATCTCTCCGAGCGCGCGCCGCAGTGCGGCCCCTGCCTTCGCTTCCGACGTCGAGTAGCGCTCGATCTGCCGCAGTCTCCCGTCCTCGTGGCGGTAGCGCGTGCGCGCACGCCAGCGACCGTCCTCAACCTTCGTGACGGTGAGGGCGCCCCATGCTCCCGGGGGAGTCCTAGGACGCGCCATCGTCGTAAATCGGTCGCGCGACGCCGCCGCGCCGTTGTGGTCCTGTGATCCGTTCGACACCTTCAACTGCGGAGCCTGGGGCATCCTTCGACGCCTGCGCTAAGGCATCGGAGTAGTACCGAGCTCGGGCGGTGAAGTACGCGTACTGGTCGGCGTACATCCGCATGGTCTTGAGCATCGCCTCCTCGGCACGGCTCTGGCTCTCCGCCACCTCCTGCAGGCGGCGCCGCAGATCCGCTTCGTCCTCAATTTCGACATCGGGATCTAGCTGCCCGGCGACGAGGCTCGACCAGCTCACCCCGAGGCAGTCTGCAAGCGCGAGCAGTTCGCTGATTCGGACCGACCGACTGCCGTTCTCGATCTTGCCGATCGTCGTCTGGTGGGTATTGAAGCCCCTGCTCTGCATGTGTTCGGCGAGCACGTCCTGCGACATCCGTTGGCTGATGCGGTGGTGACGAATGGTCATGCCGATTCGCGACTCGGTCTTCTCGTAGTCGCGCACTGTCCGACCGTCGTCCTGCTGCCAGAACGGTTCGCCGACGCCGAAGTCGCTGATTTCCATGAGCCCAAGGTACAAGCGGAAACAGCTTGCGTACCAACCGATCGGCCTGGTAGAACTTGAGCAACCGAAGATCGGTGCAGAAAGCACCGGAAAGGAATTGACCCTCATGGGCACTGCCACACTCGCTCCCGACTCGGTCGCGGAGCTTCGCCGGCGTCCGGTCTCTGAGCTCCCCGAGTACCTGACCCGGCCAGAGCTCGCCGCCTACACCGGAATCGCCCCCCAGACTCTCGCCCGCTGGGCCTCCGAGGGCGTAGGCCCGAAGATCACGCGGTGGAATCGGGCGGTGCGCTACAAGCGAGCCGACGTCATCGCGTTTCTCAACGGCGAGGCCGCCTGACGTGGCCGGCGCGAAGCTCGGCGAGGTCCGCGTGACGCTCGCGATCGAGGGATCCACTACCCGAGTCGCAGCCGTGCAGCTCACTCGCGGGAAGACGATCACAGCGGGGCTGCTCCTGCGGTTATTGCCCCGCCTGACGCAGGACCTGACGGAGACCCTCGAGCGCCTTAGATCGCGCGAGGAACACCCGGCAGGACGCAAGCCGCTGTGAGCCGCTCTCCCGCGTCAGGGACCCGTGTCCACCCCGACACCCGCCACCAACAGGAAAGGGCCGCACCGCCGTCATCACCGGCTGCGCGACCCGAAGACTCCCGCTCGACCTACCAAGAAGAAAGAGAACCTATGTCCTCCGTGATCGTACAGCCCGCCCCCGACACCTCGTCAAGCGGGACGACCGTCATCGACGACCGCACCCCGCTCAACCCGCTGGAAGTCGACTACGCCTCCCGCTTCGAAGGGTGGGCGACCGTGGTGCGGTTGTTAGCCCGGCCCGTCTACGAGGCGGACGGCTATCGGTTCGCTGGCCGGATCGTCGAGGACGAAGCCGCGAGGCGGTTCATCATCCGGATGTTCGCCGGCTCGACTCTCGGCGACCTGCAGCAGATGCAGCTCACGCTCCGGCAGGTGCGCGCGGGCATGTACGCCCGCCTCCCGTGGGTCGACCTCGCGGACGGGCGCCGAGTGGTCACGCTCTCCGCCAAGCCGTTCGGCGGGCTCCTGATCCCGTGCCGCGAGCCGGCGTGCGTGAACTACCGCGGCGCGCACGTCATCGACGAGGACGGCAGCCCGTGGCACCAGCACACCGCGCTCAAGCTCGAGGACGACCGCTGGCGGGTGCAGGTGCTCCGGACCGACGACGAGCCCGAGTGGATCGTCGAGCTCCTGGTCGACGACGAGCACAGCGGCGACGAGGCCGCGGCCCTCTCGATCGCGCTGGCCGCCGCGGCCGACGAGGCACGGCGCCTGAACACGACGCAGCAGGTGCAGGCATGAACGCCGCAGGACAACCGCCGCACGCGCAGCGCCCCGAGGGCACAGGCGCTCCGCAGCCCGCAGAGGATCGCACGATCGAGGATCCGGTCGAGTCGCTCCTCGCGGCAGTCAGGGAGCGGTACCGCAGCCCCGACGACTGGG
>NZ_PSTL01000036.1:0-15960 GCF_002930845.1 Rathayibacter sp. AY1A7
CGTCTCTTCCGCCCGTCCCGTTCCGTCCCGTTCCGTCCCGTCCCGTCCCGTCCCGTCCCGTCCCGTCCCAGGAGGACCGATGCCGTCCCGCTCCGCCCGCACCACCGGGATCGTCCTCGCCGCCCTCGGACTCGTCGCCGTCGTCCTCGCGATCGTGCTGCTCGTCCGGCCCGCCGGCGGGCAAGCGCCCGGCGCAGCCACGGCGTCCGCGGGCCCGTCCTCGGCGCCGTCCGGGAGCGCTCCGGCGACGTCCGCCGCTCCCGGCTCCGCGGAGGCGACCGACGGCGCCGCCGCCCCCGCATCGACGGCCTCCGCCGCACCGTCAGACACCGAGCCGGGCACCGGATCCGATGCTCCTCCGGCGATCGTCTCCTTCGCCTCCACCCCCGCCTCCGTCGACTGCGAGGGCGACCGCACCGCCTCCGTCCCGCTCGCCCTGTCGTGGGAGACGAGCGGAGGCGCCACCGCCCGCCTGGCCGTCGGCACCACCGACGCGAGCGCGGGCGAGCCCGTCGACCTCGCGGCGTCCGGCTCCGCCGCCGTCACCGCCGACTGCCGCGACTCCGAGACCCTGATCACCCTCGCCGTCCTCGCTCCCGACGGCACCACCGCTCAGCGCACCCTCGTCGTCCCCGCCTCCTGAACCGCTCCGCCCGCGCGGAGGCGGTCACGGAGGCGTCGAGCGGCCCCGGCACGGCAGAATGGGACACGATGACCTCCACACCCCCTCCGCTCGGCCTGCTCCTCGACGTCGACGGGCCCATTGCGAGCCCCGTCACGCGCACGATCTCGATCCCCGAGATCGCCGACGACCTCGTCACCCTGGCCAACGCCGGCATCCCGATCGTGTTCAACACGGGCCGCTCCGACGCGTTCCTGCGCGAGCGGGTCCTGCCCGCGCTCCTCGAGCGCGGCGTCTCGGCCGAGGCCCGCATCGTCTGCGTCTGCGAGAAGGGCGCCGTCTGGTTCACCGTCGACTACCGCGGCACCTCGGAGCCGATCGTCGACGAGTCGCTCGCGATCCCCGAGCCGGTGGCCCGCGACCTCGAGCGGATGATCCGCTCCGACTACGACGACCTGGTCTTCTTCGACGAGACCAAGCGCGCCATGGTCTCGGCCGAGCAGCTGGTCGACCTGCCGAGCGAGGACTACCTCGAGCGCCAGCTCGTCTTCGATGCCGACGCCCTGCAGATCATGACCGCCGCGGGCCTCGGGGTCGAGCGACGCGGCATCCGGTATCCGAACGAGGAGGGGACGGTCGACTTCCGCATCGACCCGACCGTCATCTCGACCGACATCGAGTCGAACCGGCTCGGCAAGGACCTCGGCGCCCAGCGCGCCGTGGAGCTGCTCGGAGCGACGGGTGCGATCCCGCAGCGCTGGCGCACGGTCGGCGACTCCCGGAGCGACTACGCGATGGCCGACTGGCTGTTCGAGCACGCCTACGACGTCGCCCACGTCGACGTGCGGCCCGCGGAGGGCGTGCCCGAGAAGCCCTACCCGGTCCTCGTCGTCGACGGAGCCGTGAACGACGCGGCCGGCGCCGCCGTGCTCCGCCGCTGGACGGAGCTCGTCGCCGACGAGACGACGCCCGAGGTCGGCGGCGCGATCTCGCTCCATGCCCGGAGCTGATCCGCAACCCTCATCCCTCGTCGCTCAGGCCCGTTAGCGTTCGAGCATGAGAATCGCAGTCACCGGTGGATCCGGCAAGCTCGGCCGCCACGTCGTCACCCGCCTCCGAGCTTCCGGGCACGAGGTCTTCAACCTGGACCGCGCGGGGGACCGCGGCGCGGGCTTCGTCCGCATCGACATCGCCGACTACGGCCAGGTCGTGGACGCGCTGCAGTCGGTGAACGACCAGTACGAGGGCATCGACGCGCTCGTGCACCTCGCCGCGATCCCCGCGCCGGGCCTCGTGCCCGACGTCGCCACGTTCCACAACAACATGATCGCGACGTTCAACGCGTTCCACGGAGCGATCCGTGCCGGCATCCGCAACGTCGTCTACGCCTCCAGCGAGACCGTGCTGGGCCTGCCCTTCGACGTCCCGCCGCCCTACATCCCGGTCGACGAGCAGTACCCGGCGCGCCCGGAGTCGGTCTACTCGCTCACCAAGCACCTCGAGGAGCAGATGGCGATCGAGCTGTGCCGCTGGCACCCGGACCTGAAGATCACGGGCCTGCGCTTCTCGAACGTCATGGACGAGGCCGACTACGCCGAGTTCCCGTCGTTCGACTCCGACGCGCTGCTGCGCAAGTGGAACCTCTGGGGCTACATCGACGGACGCGACGGAGCGCAGGCGGTCGAGAAGGCGCTGCTCGCCGAGACGACCGGGTTCGACCGCTTCATCATCGCCGCGGCCGACACCGTGATGACGCGCCCCAACGCCGAGCTGGTGGCCGAGGTGTTCCCCGGCGTCGAGCTGCGCGGCGACCTCGGGACAACCGACACCCTGCTCTCGATCGGCCACGCCCGCGAGGTCCTCGGCTACGCCCCCGAGCACTCCTGGCGCGACTCGCAGCAGGGCTGACCCGCGGGCCCGGCGCATCGGGATCCGCGTTGTTCGTCGGTGGGGTGGATCCCGATACGCGGGCTGCGCCCGCTCCTCGATCAGCAGGGGTGCGGTCGGCCCGTGACCGTGCCGGTCGAGGAGCGGCAGCGCGGCGTCTCGAGACCCGCCCTGTTCGTGCGCGGCTCGGCTCGCCGCCCCACGCACGAGCGCGCCCGGTCCGCAGGATGACTGCAGGCCGGGCGCGCTCCGTGGAGCCGAGGATCAGCTCGGGATGTAGTTGAAGGTGTCGGGGTCGGGGCCGGTGCGGTGGCCGCGGTCGAGCGCCGTGATGTCGGTCATCGCCTCGTCGTCGAGCTCGAAGTCGAAGAGGGCGAAGTTCTCCTCCACGCGCTTGCGGGTGACCGACTTCGGGAAGACGATGTCGCCGCGCTGGATGTGCCAGCGGAGCACGACCTGCGCCGGGCTGCGGTCGACGTTGCGCGCGATGCGGGTGATGGTGTCGTCGTCGAGGACGAGGCCCTGCGCGATCGGCGACCAGGCCTCGGTCGCGATGCCGTGCTCGGTGCTGTAGGCGCGGAGCTCCTGCTGCACGAGGTAGGGGTGCACCTCGATCTGGTTCACGGCCGGGACGATGGTCGCCTCGGCGCGGAGCCGGTTGAGGTGGTTGGTCTGGAAGTTGGAGACGCCGATCGCCTTCGCCTTGCCGCTGCGGTAGATCTCCTCCATCGCCTTCCACGTCTCCAGGTAGTCGCCCACGTTCGGGAGCGGCCAGTGGATGAGGAAGAGGTCGATGTAGTCGAACTTCAGCTCGCCGAGGGTGACGTCGATCGCGGCGAGAGCGTCCTCGCGGGCGTGGAAGCCGTTGTTGAGCTTGCTGGTCACGAAGACCTCGGAGCGGTCGAGGCCGGAGGCGCGGACGGCCTCGCCGACGCCCGCCTCGTTGCCGTACATCTCGGCGGTGTCGATGTGGCGGTAGCCGACCTCGAGGGCCGCCAGGGTCGCGTCCTTGGTCTCGGCCGGGTCGATCTGGAACACGCCGAAGCCCAGCTGCGGGATCTCCACGCCGTTGTTCAGGGTGATCGTGGGGACCGTTGCGGTGTCGTCGCTCATGAGCGAGTACGTCCTTTCGTCGGGGCGAGGGCGCAGTGGAGCCGCGCCGTCGTGCCTCCAGTCCATCGTCTGAGGCTCTCAGCATCAACCCCTTGCGCGCTCGGCGGACATCCAGCTTCCCCGCGGAGGAGGAGTCGGATCCTCTGAGCAGAGGTGCGCCCGCTCCGGGAACGCCGAAGGCCCCCGGCACGGATGCCGGGGGCCTTCGGGGAGCGCGACTTACGCGCGGGACTTGCGGCCGGTGATCGCGCCGTAGATCAGCAGAACAATGATCGCGCCGACCACCGCGAGGATGATGCTGACGAAGTTGAAGCCCATCGGGTCGTCGCGTCCGAAGAGCGCTCCGCCGATAAATCCGCCGAGCAGCGCGCCGACGATGCCGAGGATGATGGTGATGATCCAGCCACCGCCCTGCTTGCCGGGGAGGATGAGCTTTGCCAGTGCCCCGGCGATGAGGCCGAGGACGATCCAACCGATGATGCCCATGATGTTTCTCCTTCAGTTCGTGCTCGATCGGCCGTTCCGATGCGAGCGGAGACACCGGCGGGCCGGTGTCCGGTGAGTCGTGGAAGCGGGGGTCAGCGGAGGCGGCGCTGCACCTTGTCGCGGGCCTTGCTCGCGATGGCGGTGAGCTGCTTGGCCTCGCGCTTGGAGGTCTTCTTGAGCTTCTTGCGGGTCTTCTTCGTGGCCGGGTCGTTCCACACGCCGAGTGCGAGGTGGCGCAGCTCTTCGTAGCGGCCACGGCCGGCGCGGGAGCCGAACACGTAGGCGGTGAAGGCGACCAGTGCCAGCAGGACGAGGCGGGGATTCATGCGGTGACCCTTCCATCGGAGAGCACCGGGTCGTGCTCGACACCCATTTGACTCTCCTGCGCAATCCGTGACAAACCACGGCCCGACCATTGACAGGGACCCCTCGCATCGTGTTCCGCGTGCGCGTGTACCCGATTCAGCCGCAGGCCGGAGACGTCTCGGACGGGAAGCGAGCGTGGAGGTAGTGGCCGTAGCCGCCCTCGACCCGGTTGTCGCGGCGGCCGGAGGTGACCACCTCGCCGCGGTCCGTCGCTCCGACCCGGGCGCCGCTCGCGCGCAGCCGCTCGACGAGCAGGACGTCCTCGTGCAGCGGCTCCCGGCCGAAGCCGCCCGCCGCGAGGTATGCGCTCGCGCGGACGCCGAGGTTCGCGCCGTGGATGCTGCCGATCGACTCCTCCCGCGCGCGGACGTCTCGCCAGCGCGAGTAGGCACCGGGGGAGAGGTCGGCCGGGTCGGGCCGGACCGTGCCGAGCAGCGCGTCGTGCCGTCGGGAGTGCTCGACGTGGGCGGCCAGCCAGTCGCGGGGGACCACGGTGTCGGCGTCGGTGTTGGCGATCCACACCTGCTCGAGCGGAGCAGCGACGGAGGAGAGGGCGTGCGCGATCCCGGCGGAGCGGGCGGCGCCGACTCCGCAGCGGGCGAGCTCCAGCACCTCGGCGCCGGCGGCACGGGCCCGCTCGACGGTCGCGTCGGAGCAGCCGTCCGCGGCGACCACGAGGCGCATCCCGATTCCGGGCGCCCGATGGGCGAGGTGGGTCGCGCTCGCCCGGACGGAGGCGATCAGGCCGCCGATCCGCTCCTCCTCGTCGAGGGCCGGGACGACGACCAGCACCTGCGCGAGCCGGCTCACACCAGCCCCGTCCGGCGGGCTACCGAGCGGGAGTCGCGGGCGTGGACCTCGAGCAGGACGTCCTCCTCCTCGTGGCGGGCGAGGCGGTGCAGGCCCAGCTCCGCCACGGCGGACTGCACGGCGTCGCCGTCCAGAGCGAGCCCCTCGATCGGATGCCGCCAGTGCACGGTGACGAGCTCCCCCGCGGGGGCGAGGGCGTCGCGGATGGTGCGCAGCACGCCGGGGAGGGCGTCGCCGAGGTAGTAGCCGACCTCCGAGAGCACGACCAGGTCGAACGGACCCTCGGGCACGCCGCGGGTGATGTCGTGGTGCTCGACCCGCACGTGCTCGAGCGGAGCGAGGCGGCGGGCGGCGCGCTCGACGGCGGC
Organism: Rathayibacter sp. AY1A7; assembly: GCF_002930845.1. NCBI lineage: Bacteria > Bacillati > Actinomycetota > Actinomycetes > Micrococcales > Microbacteriaceae > Rathayibacter > Rathayibacter sp. AY1A7. The sequence goes on from NZ_PSTL01000036.1 coordinate 5,653, forward strand.
GCTCGACACGTCGATCGCCAGCAGGCGGTCGGCCCGGTCGGCCAGCGCCTCGGCCAGCACGCCGATCGAGGCGCCGATCTCCAGCACGGAGCCGTAGCGCTGCTCCGGCAGGCTCGCGAGGGTCAGGGCGCGCTTGCGCTGCTCGTACCAGCGGCTCGTGTACCCCCACGGGTCCTCGTGGCGGGCGTACAGCTCGTCGAAGTAGCTCATGCGATCCTCACCAGCCGGTCGTCCCCGGTGAAGGTGCGCAGGAAGAGCGGATGGAGCACCGGACCGGTCCCGTCGGGCGCGGGGCGGGTCTGGCTGGGGTAGCGGGAGCGGGCGCGGCGGGTGCGCTCGAGCAGCTCGTCGTCGAGCGGCAGGCGCACGAGATCGCCCCACGGCACCTCGGGGTCCTCCGGGTCCGCCCAGTGCCACAGCCAGATCGGCGCGGCGAGCAGCGGCTGCCCGCGCTCGCGCGCGACCTCCGCGCAGATCTCGCCGACCACGCGGTGGTCCCGGTGCCCGTCCCCGGTCCAGGTGGAGAGGAGCAGGACGGTCCCGGGGGCGCCGGCCGCCCGCTCGCGCACCTCGCGTGCGATGCGCTCGTGGTGCTCCGGGGTCGCCGAGTCCGGCACGTCGAGGAAGGCGAGCCCGATGCCGGGGCCGAGCTCCGCCAGTGCGTCCGAGGCCTCCCGCCGGCGCTCGGCGGCGAGGTCCGCGTCCCGCTCCCCGTGGGCCGCGGCTCCGTCGGTCACGACGACGACGTCGACCGCGATCCCGCGCCGACGCGCGAGCGCGATGGTGCCGCCGCAGCCGAGGGTCTCGTCGTCGGCATGCGCCACGACCACCAGGACGCGCCGGATCCCGTCGGGCAGGGTCAGCTCCGGGAGGCGGTCGCGGCGGCCGTCCGCGGTCCAGCGCTCGAGAGGAGTGCCTTCGAGGCGCCCGTCGAAGGGCCGGCTCACCAGGAGGCCGCCTCGCCCGAGGCGAGCACGGCGCGGCCGAGAGCGGCGTCGTCGCGCTCGGCGTGGTGCTGGCGGACGTAGAGCGCGAGATCGGCGACGCGCTTGGCGTGCTCGGCGTCGAGGGCGAGCGGAGCCGGGCCGAGCGCGCGGCCGGCGCGGAGCAGGATCTCCTCGACTGCTCCGGCGACGCTCGCCCGCACGCGCTTGGCGAGCAGCGAGCCGCGGGGGCCGTCGGCCTCGCCCGCGTCGACCGCCGCGGCGGCCTCGTCCAGCGCCCGGCGCGACGCGGAGAGCGCCGTGTCGATCGCTCCGAGGTGGGCCAGGAGGTGCGGGTCCTCGCGTCGGGCGGCCGCCGCCGCGACGGCCGCCGCGACTCCGAGGGCTCCGCCGTGCCAGCAGGCGGCGACGCCGATGCCGCCCCAGGCGAAGCCGGGTCGCGAGAGGTACCAGCCGGCGTCCCCCACGGGGACGGCGCGGGTGCCGGAGAAGCGGACCGGTCCGCTGGGCACCTCCGTCAGGCCCCGCGCGTGCCAGGCGTCCTGCTCCGGCGTCGCCGTCCCGTCGCGCAGCGCCACGGCGAAGAGGCGGCGCTCGCCGGAGGCGTCCCCGACGTGGGCGGTGACGAGGGCGGCGTCGAGGCGGTCGGCCAGCGAGCACCAGGGCTTCACTCCGTCGAGCAGCCAGTCGCCGTCGCTCTCGCGGGCGACCAGAGGATCCCCGCCGCCCTCGGCCGCGAAGACTCCCCAGGCGGCGTCGGCGGCGACTCCGAGTCCGGACGGGTCGAGCTCCGCCTCGCCGAGGATCGCGAGAGCGTCGAGGTGCGGCTCCACCGCGCGCGCGACGCCGAGGTCGTGCCGAGCCAGGCGCTCGAGGAGACCGTGCAGCTCGGCGGTGCGACCGGTGCCGGGCCGGGGCGCGTCGGTGCTCAGACCGCGCGCGAAGCCGAGTGCGCCGTCCACGTCGTGGGGGAGGAGAGAGGAGGAGTGCTGGTCCATCGCCTCCGAAACTACGCAGTCGAGCGGGCGGCGTCCGGCGATTGTCCCCGAACGGACGGGGTGCTAGGCGTCAGATGTCAAGGTCGTTGATCCTGTGCAGGAGAGAGGCGAAGAGCTCGACGTCGGCGAGCGCCCAGCTGCGCAGCTCCTCGTGCATCAGCGCCTGGTTCGAGCTGCGGATCTCGCGCAACCGCGCGGCGGTCGCCGGAGTCACCGAGAGGATCGTGGCGCGGCCGTCCTGCGGGTCGGGGGTGCGCTCGAGGAAGCCGAGGCGGTCGAGCGCCGTGATCTGGCGGCTGAGCGCCGACTTGTCCATCTCGAGGAGCTCGGCCAGCACGCCCGAGTGCACGGGTCCGCGGCGCTCGAGCGCCGAGATCGTCTTGTAGCCCAGCGGCGTCAGCTCCGGGTGGAGCCGCTCGGCGTAGGAGCGCATCGCCGCCCGCACACGGTTGAAGAGGGTGCTGAGCTCGCCCTCCACCGAGGCGATCGCGGAGTCGACGTCGCGGGCGGAGTCGGGGGTCGGGCCGGTCATGCCTCCAGCATCCCGCGCGAGGACCCTCGTCCTCGACTTGCGCCCGCGCGCCGCGATGACGTACGATTCCCGAAGCCAAAGACCGCCGGTTTCCGGTGTGCGCACGAGCAGGGCCCCGGCCCCGCGGATCGCCACCGGACGAAGGATTCGCGAAGCGAATTGCCCGCGCAGGTGCACGAGTTCAGTTCCGCCTCACCGCGATCCCGAAGCTCCGCGCCCCTGTGCCGGAGCTTTTTTCTTTGCCTGCCTTCGGGCTACCGGCACGAGAATTCACAGGAGTAGCCATGGCGAACAAGGAAGCCTCGGTTGCCGAACTCACGGAGAAGTTCCAGAGCTCGACGGCCGTTCTGCTGACCGAGTACCGCGGTCTCACTGTTGCTCAGCTCAAGACGCTGCGCAAGGACATCAGTGAGCACGCAACCTACGCCGTGGTGAAGAACACGCTGACCAAGATCGCGGCGAACAACGCCGGTATCTCGTCCTTCGACGACGAGCTCGCTGGCCCCTCGGCCATCGCGTTCGTGCACGGCGACCCTGTCGCCGTCGCGAAGTCGCTGCGTGCCTTCGCCAAGGCAAACCCTCTCCTCGTGGTCAAGGGCGGTTACTTCGACGGTAACCCGCTGACCGCAGAAGAGGTGGGCAAGCTCGCCGACCTCGAGTCCCGCGAAGTTCTGCTCGGCAAGCTCGCCGGCGCCTTCAAGGCCTCGCTGTTCGGCGCCGCATATCTGTTCAACGCTCCGCTCTCGAAGGCCGTTCGCACGGTCGAGGCGCTGCGCGAGAAGCAGGAGTCCGCGAGCTGACGTCTTCCCCTTCCGGGAAGCAGTGCGCGCGCGGTTCGTAGACAAAGAAAAACAAGGAGAAAAATCATGGCAAAGCTCACGCAGGACGAGCTCATCGAGGCCTTCAAGGAGCTCACGCTCATCGAGCTCTCGGAGTTCGTCAAGAAGTTCGAAGAGGTCTTCGAGGTCACCGCTGCGGCGCCCGTCGCCGCCGCCGGTGTGGCCGGCCCGGCCGCCCCCGCCGAAGAGGTCGAGGAGCAGACCGAGTTCGACGTCGTGCTCGAGGCCGCCGGCGAGAAGAAGATCCAGGTCATCAAGGAGGTGCGCGCCCTCACCAGCCTCGGCCTCGGTGAGGCGAAGGCGCTCGTCGACGGTGCCCCCAAGGCGGTCCTCGAGGCCGTCAACAAGGAGACCGCCGAGAAGGCCAAGGCTCAGCTCGAGGGCGCCGGCGCGACCGTCACCGTCAAGTAATCCCCTTCACCCGTCGCGGGTGCCGGCTCCGGCCGGTCGCTCGTCGGGGTGATGCAGGCACGCCTGCAGACGCAGGGCGTCGTCTCCTCGGAGGCGGCGCCCTTCGTCGTTCCCGGCCGTTCGAGGCGCGCGCCCCTAGGATCGGAGCGTGACTGCTCACGATCTGCTCGCCGGGCTCCCCGCCCGCGACGTCCCGCCCAGCGAGGTCTCGCTCAGCGAGCTCCTGAGCGACTTCGTCTCGGTGACGCACCGGATCACCCGCCTCGCCGCCCAGGCGACCGGCAACCAGGAGTCGCAGGCCGTCTGGCGCACGCTCTCGGTGCTCCTCTCGATGGGCCCGATGCGCCTGGGGGAGCTCGCCTCCCAGAGCCGCGTCTCGCAGCCCACGATGACCAAGATCGTGAAGAACCTCGTCGAGACCGGCTGGCTCGACCGGATCACCGATCCCCTCGACGCGCGCGCCTGGCAGATCCGCCTGGCTCCCGCCGGCGCGGACGCGCTGAACGCCTGGCGGACCGACCTCGGCGACGCGCTGACGCCGATCTTCGCCGATCTCACCCTCGAGGACCGCCGCGTCCTCGAGCGCGCCGTCGAGATCATGCACGAGCGCCTCGTCGTCGGCCCGCGGGACTGACCCCTCCCGCGCGGTTCCGCCGCGCGGCACACTGGTCGCGTGCAGATGCGACTCGAGCTCGTCCCCCTCCCCGTCGGCGACGTCGACCGCGCGGTCGCCTTCTACACGGAGGTGATGGGCTTCCACCTCGACCACGACGTGCGGCCCTCCGCCGCGATGCGCGTGGTCCAGCTCACCCCGCCCGGCTCGGCCTGCTCGATCGTGGTCGGCAGCGGGATGGGCCCCGGTCCGGAGGAGGGCGTCGTCCGCTCCCTCCACCTCGTCGTCGACGACATCGCCGCCGCTCGCGCGGAGCTCGTCGGCCGCTCGCTCGAGATCAGCGAGGTCCAGGACCTGGGCGGCGTGCAGTACGCGTACTTCGCCGATCCGGACGGCAACACCTGGGCGCTCCAGGAGATCGGGAGCAGGACGCCCCCGGAGTGAGTCAGTCCTCGGGCCAGCGGACCCGGGCGTCGACGTCGGGGTGCTTGCGCAGCCAGGCCGCGACGAAGGGGCAGCGCGGGACGACCGTGCCGCCCGCCTCCGTGATCGTGGTGACCGCGGCCCGCGAGAGGATGCTCCCGAGGCCGTGGCCCTCCCACGCGTCGTCGACGACGGTGTGGGTGAGCGTCACCTCGTCGCCCTGACGGGTGTACGCGGCGAAGCCGGCCGGGGTGCCGCCGACCTCGATCACGAAGCGGGACCGCTCGGGGACGTCGCGGACGGTGGGGGTGTCGGAGTCGCTCATGCTCCGATTCTCGCCCCCCGCGGCGCCGAGGTGCTGGTGCGGATCACCAGCGAGGCGGGGATCAGCGTGTGGCGGGCCGGGGGAGGGGGCTCGCCGCGACCGAGGGCGGCCAGCGCGTCCAGCACCAGCGCGACTGCGAGCTCGCCCTGCTGGCGCGGGTCCTGGCGGATCGAGCTGAGACCGAAGAGCTCGGCGAGGGGGTGGTCGTCGATCCCGATGACGGAGACGTCCTCGGGCACCGAGAGGCCGAGCTCGCGCGCCGCGAGGATGATCCCGATCGCGATCTCATCGGAGGCGGCGAAGATCGCCGTCGGCCGGGTCCGCGGGTCGCCGAGGACCTGCCGTCCGGCGCTGTGCCCGCCGGGGATGTCGAAGGTGGTGGGCACGATGTCCTGCGCGCCCGGCTCGAGGCCGGCGGCGGCGAGCGCCTGGCGGAAGCCGTCGCGGCGCTGCGTGTGGACGTGGAAGTCCATCTCCTCCTCCGCGAGCCCGCCGATGTGGACGACCCGCTCGTGGCCGAGGGAGAGCAGGTGCTCCGTGGCGAGGCGGGAGGCGGCGACGTCGTCGATGCTGAAGGTGGGGATGCCGGGGAGCTCGCCGCCGATGCCGACGATGGGCTTGCCCAGGGCGAGGAGCGCCTCCGTCTCGTGCGGCGAGATCTCGAGCGTGACGGCGACGATCGCGTCGACGCGCTTGCGGACGAGGTAGTACTCGAACACGCTCCGGCGGGCGTCGAGGTGCTTGTCGATGTTGTAGAGGAGCAGGTCGTAGCCGGCGGCGAGCAGGGCGCGCTCGATGCCCTCGATGATCCCGGCGAAGAACCACTGGTTGATGATCGGGATGATCACGGCGATGTTGTTGCTGCGGCCGGTGACGAGGCTGGAGGCGTTGGCGGAGACGACGTAGCCCAGGCTCGTCGCGGCGCGCTCGACGCGCTGCTTCGTCCCCGCGGAGACGTAGCCCCGGCCGCTGAGCGCGCGCGAGACCGTCGCCTTCGACACTCCTGCGAGCTCGGCCACCTCTTCGATGCCTGGCACGTCGTTCCTCCCGACCGTCCGGCCTCGATGCTGGAAACGGTTCCAGGAAGTTATACCCCGCCCGGCGGCCGGGCGTCGCGCCGAGATCGATCTCCGCTCGGCCCCGAACACGCGATCGCTGTTCTGACGCCGAATCGTTATCTCAGAGAGCGCTCTATCATCGGCGTTGTGCTTTCATCGTTCTTGTGGAAAGGTTTCCCTCCGTGGGAGCCCACCCACACGAATCCGGTGATCCGCTCGGAGTTCCTCCTGGCATCGCCATCACCAGCATCCGAGTCGTCGCGGCACACGCTTCGAGCCGCCACAGCCTCCCGATCCCGATCGGCGAGGAGCGGCCTGCTCGGCTGGTTCCACCACTCAATGAGGAGGAAGAATGCGGTCATCCCTGCACCGCCGTATCACCGTCCCGGTCGCCGTTCTGGCAGCGGCCGGCATCGCACTCGCGGGCTGCTCCAGCAGCAGTGACCCCAACGACCCGAACGCCGGCGGCGGCAGCTCGGCCGGCACGGTCGGCACCGCCGACGGCGTCGTCAACGTCTACGGCACCATCAACGGCGACGAGGCCACCCTTCTCGAGCAGTCCTGGGCGGACTGGGAGAAGGAGAGCGGCATCGAGATCAAGTACACGGGCGACAAGGAGTTCGAGAAGCAGATCGGCATCAAGGTCCAGGGTGGCGACACCCCCGACCTCGCGATCTTCCCGCAGCCGGGTCTGCTCGCCGACACCGTCGCCTCCGGCAAGGTGCAGGAGCTCCCCGAGGGCGCCCTCGCCAACGTCAAGCAGAACTGGTCCGAGGACTGGCAGAAGTACGGCCAGGTCGACGGCACCCAGTACGGCGCGCCGCTGATGGCGTCCGTCAAGGGCTACATCTGGTACTCCCCGGCCAAGTTCAAGGAGTGGGGCGTCTCCGTTCCTACGACGTGGGACGAGATGGAGGCGCTCGGCAAGACGATCGCCGAGAAGACCGGCGGACCGTCCTGGTGCGCGGGCTTCAACTCCGGTGAGGCCTCCGGCTGGCCCGGAACCGACTGGATCGAGGACGCCGTCCTCCGCGAGGCCGGCCCCGACGTCTACGACTCCTGGGTCGCGGGCGACACCCCCTTCACCGACCCGGCCATCAAGTCCGCGTTCGACTCCGTCGGATCGATCCTCCTCGACCCGACCCTCGTCAACGCCGGCTACGGCGACGTGAAGTCGATCAACTCCACCGCCTTCGGCGACGTCGCCCAGAACATGGCGAACGGCACCTGCGCGCTGACCCACCAGGCCTCGTTCTTCGAGGGCTTCCTGACCTCGGCCGGCGCCAACGTGGCCGAGGACGGCGACGTGTGGGCCTTCCTCACCCCGCCGGTCAAGGCCGACGACGCCCAGGCCGTCACCGGTGGTGGCGAGATGGTCGCCGCGTTCTCGAACGACGAGGACACCGCGAAGGTCCAGGAGTACCTGGCCAGCGCCGACTGGGCCAACAGCCGCGTCTCCCTCGGCGGCGTCATCTCCGCGAACACCGGTCTCGACCCGGCCAACGCGGGCAGCGACGTCCTGAAGGACTCCATCGCGATCCTCCAGAACCCGGACACCACGTTCCGCTTCGACGCGTCCGACCTCATGCCGAAGGCAGTGGGCTCGGACAGCTTCTTCAAGGGCATGGTCGACTGGATCGACGGCACGAGCACCGACCAGGCGCTCGAGGAGATCCAGGCCGGCTACACCTCCTAGCAGCGGAGCAGAGCCGCCGCTCCCGAGTGGCGGCTCAGCTGTGACGGCCCGGCCCCCGAATCCACGGATCCCGGGGCCGGGCCCCTCCTGAGTCCAGAGTCGCACTCGAAAGGGCGTCCATGTCCCCCATCACCATCTCGGGGTTCTTCCAATGGCTGGCGGGAATCCCGCCGCTCGCGCAGATCCCACTCATCCTCCTGGCCTTCGCGGCCGTGGTGGCGCTCATCCTCTTCTTCGTCGAGATCGCGCCCCGCCGCGGCACCGGCTACACGGTCCTCCGGCTCGCGGTGACGGTCGTCCTGCCGGTCGTCCTCCTGCTGGTCTTCGGCCTCTACAACTCCGTCCTCTGGGTCGCGGTGGTGGCCGCCGTCATCGGCGGCGCGCTGTTCCTGCTCGACTTCCGGTCCCGCAAAGGCGCGGGCTACGGACTCCAGCTCATCGCGTTCATGGCACCGGCCGCCTTCTTCATCCTCATCGGCCTGATCTACCCGACGATCACGACGGCCATCAACGCGTTCATGAAGAACGACGGCTCCGGATTCGCCGGCATCGACAACTTCGTCTGGGTCTTCACCAGCCCCGACGGCATCACCGCCTTCCTCAACACGGTGGTCTGGGTGCTCCTGGCCCCGATCACGGCGACCGCGATCGGTCTCGCCTACGCGGTTTTCATCGACAAGAGCCGCGGCGAGAAGTTCTTCAAGCTGCTGGTCTTCATGCCGATGGCGATCTCGTTCGTCGGCGCGTCGATCATCTTCAAGTTCTTCTACGACGTGCGCCAGGGCGAGCAGATCGGCCTCCTCAACGGCATCCTCACCGCCTTCGGCGCCCCGCCGGTCGACTGGCTGGGACTCGAGCCGTGGAACACGCTGTTCCTCGTCGTCGTCCTCATCTGGACCCAGGCCGGATTCGCCATGACGGTGCTCTCCGCCGCCATCAAGGGCGTCCCCTCCGAGCAGCTCGAAGCGGCCTCGCTCGACGGCACCAGCGCGTGGCAGTCCTTCTGGAACGTCACCGTCCCCGGCATCCGCTCCTCGATCGTGGTCGTCCTCACGACGATCTCGATCGCGTCGCTGAAGGTCTTCGACATCGTCTCGGCGATGACCGGCGGCCGCTCCGACACCACGGTCCTCGCGTTCGAGATGGTCCGCCAGTTCCAGCTCGGCGCCCGCAGCGGCTACAGCGCGGCCCTCGCGGTCATCCTGTTCCTGCTCGTGCTCCCGATCGTCGTCTACAACGCCCGCCAGCTCGCCAAGCAGAGGGAGATCCGATGAGCGTCACGCCCACTCCGATCCAGGTTCCGGTCGACCGCAGCACCGAGCGCGCGCTCGCCCGCGGCGAGTCCAGGATCGAGGCGGCCAGCGGCAAGGTGAAGAAGGCGACGACGTCGCGCGGCGCCACCCTCGCCGCGCTGATCATCGCCGTCATCTGGACCGTCCCCACCCTCGGTCTGTTCATCTCGTCGTTCCGCCCCGCGAACGACATCAAGACGACCGGCTGGTGGACGATCTTCGCCAACCCCGGCTTCACCCTCGACAACTACGCGAACGCGCTCAACTCGGGCGACAGCCTGACCCTGGGCAAGGCGTTCGTGAACTCGCTGGTCATCACGCTGCCGGCGGCGCTGATCCCGATCACGATCGCCAGCCTCGCCGCCTACGCGTTCGCCTGGATCGACTTCAAGGGCCGCAACACGCTCTTCGTCCTCGTGTTCTCGCTCCAGATCGTCCCCATCCAGATGGCGCTCGTGCCGCTGCTGCAGCTGTTCTCGGACGGCCTGCGCATCGGAGGGCTCTACATCCTCCCCGGCCTCGGGGTGAACGGGTTGGACGGCTCCTACGCGAAGGTGTGGATCGCGCACACGATCTTCGCGCTCCCGCTCGCGATCTTCATGCTCCACAACTTCATCTCCGAGATCCCCGGCGAGGTCATCGAAGCGGCACGAGTGGACGGCGCCGGACACGGCCAGATCTTCTTCCGCATCGTGCTCCCGCTCTCGGTCCCCGCCATCGCCTCCTTCGGCATCTTCCAGTTCCTCTGGGTCTGGAACGACCTGCTGGTCGCGACGGTCTTCACCTCCGGACAGGGGCTGCCGATCACGAAGGCGCTGCAGGACCTCACCGGCTCCTACGGCCAGTCGTGGGAGCTGCTCACGGCCGGCGCGTTCATCTCGATCATCGTGCCGCTCATCGTGTTCTTCTCCCTCCAGAGGTTCTTCGTCCGCGGCCTCCTCGCCGGCGCCACCAAGGGCTGACGACCCGCGGGGGTGCCGTGGGCGGCGTTGTCGTCGTCGGCGGTAGCTCCGCTACAGCTCTCCTCCTCCGCCTTGCCCACGACACCCCCGCGGGCCGTCAGCACTGCTCGTCGGCGAACGGGGTGCACGAACGAAGGCCCGGGTCCTGCTGCGCAGGACCCGGGCCTTCGTTCGTGCACCCCGTTCGCCGACGACTGCCGCTTATACACATCTCC
>NZ_PSTL01000037.1:0-14213 GCF_002930845.1 Rathayibacter sp. AY1A7
GCCCCCGACCTCAGGACACCGTGAACCCTCAGGACACCGCGAAAGCCCCCGCCTTCCCCTGGATCGGCCTGCTCACGCTCGCCGGCGCCGTCTTCGTCTCCGTGACGAGCGAGTTCCTCCCGACCGGGCTCATCCCCGACATGTCGCGCGACCTCGGGGTGAGCATCTCGCTCACCGGCCAGCTCGTCACGATCTTCGCCGCGACCGTCGTCGTCGCGACGACTCCGCTGACCCTGGTGACCCAGCGCTTCTCGCGCAAGAGCCTCCTCCTCGTGGCGCTGTGCACCATCGCGGTCGCCAACGTCCTCGCCGCGCTCGCCCCCACCTTCGGGCTGCTCATCGGCGCGCGTATCCTCGGCGGGCTCGCCCACGGCCTCTTCTGGGCGATCGTCGCCGCCTACTCCGCGCACCTCGTCGCTCCGGAGCAGCTCGGCCGCGCGACCGCGATCACGGCGGGCGGCGGATCCGCGGCCTTCGTCCTCGGCGTCCCCCTGGGCACGGCGCTCGGGCACGCGTTCGGCTGGCGGCCCACCTTCGCGATCCTCGGCGGCGTCGTGCTCGTGCTCGCGCTGATCGTGGTGAAGTTCCTGCCCGCGGTCGACCACCACATCCCGCTGCGGACCGGCGAGATCCGCCTGCCGGCGCGGAAGGACCGGACGCTCCCCCGCATCATCGGCGTCTGCGTCGTCATCCTGCTGGTGCTGATCGGCCAGAACACCCTCTCGACCTACATCACGCCCTGGCTCGAGAACGCCTCCTTCGCCCCCGACACGGTGCCGCTCGTGCTCTTCGCGTTCGGCGGCGCAGGGGCGGTCGGACTCGTCCTGGCAGGCTTCGCGACCGACCGGTTCCCCCGCTCGGGCTTCGTGGTCGCCGCGATCGCGGTCGTGCTGGCGCTCGCGGGCCTGGCCGTCGCCGCGGGTACCGGCGCCGCCACGGCCGTGGTCGTCGCCGCCGTGGTCTGGAACATCGCGTTCGGCGGCATCCCGGCGATGCTCCAGACCCGGATGCTGCGCACCTCCTCCTTCCAGCTGCGGAGCCTCGCCGCGGCGCTCCAGACGACGGCGTTCAACATCGGCATCGGCGGCGGCGCGGTCGTCGGCGGACTGGCGATCGACGCGAGCGGGCTCGACGTGCTGCCGTGGGTCGCGATCGTCATCGTCGCCGTGGGGCTCGTCGTCAGCCTGATCGTCGACGCCCGGGCGACGGCGGCGGTGCGGGCGGAGGCGGTCCCTACTCGCTGATCGTGTTGATGACGGAGGAAGAACGCGTTCCGGCGCATGCCGATCCGCGTGTTCACGGTCGAGCTGGAACGTTCTTCCTCCGTTGTGAACACGGCGGCCTCCGGCCTCGCGAACGCAGCGGCGTTCCTCCGGCGCGAAGACGGGGATGTCGTCCGCACGGCCGACGCGGCGCCGCGGGGAGCAGGGGATACGGTCGAGGGATGAGAGACGGAACCCGATGAGCCCGAGCACCCTCGAGCCGCCGCTGACCCTCCCCTACTACGGGGCTCCGCCGATGGCGGCGCTCCGCCGCTTCTTCGGCAACTACCTCCGCTTCCGCGGGAGGGCGAGCCGGGCCGAGTACTGGTGGATCATCCTCCTCGGCAGCGTCCTCACAGGGCTGCTGCAGCTGGCCGACGGCGGTCCGTGGCGCCTCGACTTCACGCTGACCCCGTACCCGAGCGGCGCGCCGTTCCAGACCTTCTGGGTGTCGCTCGCCGCGGGCGCCATCGCGCTGGCGACGTTCCTCCCGTCGCTCTCGCTGATCTGGCGGCGACTGCACGACGTGAACCGCAGCGGGCTGTGGATCCTCGCGATCCTCGTGCCGATCGCCGGCTACGTGTTCCTGCTGATCCTGTTCGTGCTGCCGCCGCGGCCGGAGGGCGCGCGGTTCGACTGACCGGCGGACGCGTCGGCGGTGGAGTGCCGGACCCGGCCGACGAGTCGGCAGTGCGGCACGCCTGCCGCCCGCAGCACGACGCCCGTTCTCGCATCAACCGCAGGAACCGTGATGCGCCCGAGCCCCAGGGTCGTGTAACCGGCTTCCTTCTCACCGGTGACCCTGGACGTGCCGATCGCGAGACAGATCACTGACCAAGCGAGAGCGGCGAAGAACAGCACCAGCTGCACGAAAAGGGGCAGACGCGATCCCGGAGGAAGGACCGCGAACCCGACGAAGAGCCAGATACAGGCGACCGCCTGGGCGAGAGTTCCCCGCCCGGTGCTGAGAACACGTGTAAGCGCAGACCAACCGGGCAGCACTTCCACCCTCTCCGGCACCAGCGCAGGTACCCTCTCCGCCCCCGACATCATGCGCCCTCCGTCGGCGGCGCCAGGGCGACAGCGCCAGCGGCGCGCGCATCAGTCCGCTGCACCGCCCGATAGACCGTCGACCGCGCGACCTTGAACTCCGCCGCGAACTCGGCAACGGTGCAGTTCCCGGCACGATGCTCTGCGACCAGATGCGCCTCGATCTTCGGCGACAGCTTCGGCTGACGGCCACGCAGACGCCCCTTGGCCTTCGCGACCTTCATCCCCTCACGAGTGCGGGCACGAATCAGATCCCCCTCGAACTCCGCGACCATCGCGAGCACGTCGAACAGCAGCCGGCAGATCGGATCCTCCGGATCGTGGACCGATCCCCCGATGCTGAGCCTCACCCCGCGGCGGGTCAGCTCATCAACGATGTCGCGAGCGTCTGTGATGGACCGCGCGAGCCGGTCGAGCTTCGTCACGAGCAGAGTCGATCCGGCGTCGCACGCAGCCAGCGCCTCTCGTAGCGCGGGACGCTCGCGGTTCCGGCCGGTCAGACCCGAGTCGGCGTAGATCCGATCGGATGGGACGCCGGCCGCCCGGAGCGCGTCCCGCTAAGCGGTCGCATCCTGCTTGTCGGTTGAGACGCGGGCGTATCCCACGAGCGACCGTGCGCTCAGTGTGTCAGTTGACGCCCCACCATCGGGCATCTCATCGGGCGGGTCTATTGCGACAAACAGCGCCGCGAGATTCCGGTCTCATGCGCGGCCATCCTGGGCGGCCGGATGACGACCCCTCATCGGACGCCGGACGCATCGACGCACTAGCCCTCCGAGGCTCGCGCCGCACTACCGTCGAATGCGCCCGCCCAAGGCACCCCTAATCCAGTAAGGGGGTGTCCTGCCCGCAGCACGGTGAGGGTGGCAGCCCGTTCGAGCCGGGCCGGGTCAGAGGAGCCTCGCGCTGCGGGCGCGAGGCTCCCGCTCGACGCGGAGAGCGATTCCCTATCGGTACGCATGTCCAAATCCTCGCGCATCGAACAGGGGCCGGAGAGGCTCCTCGACGCCGGAGCGGCTGTCCTCATCTACTCCGGAGGTGTCCGTTAGGGGGACTTGGGTTCAGCCGGTCGTTGCAATACCACCGTGAGTCGGAGTGTTGGCGATGGGATCGAAGTTGAAGCAGCGTGCCCGGGGTGGCGCGGTTCTGGGAGCTGCCGAGGGAAGGGTCGAGTCGGTCGGCGGCCCGTGATGCTGTCGGCGTGCCGGTGAAGAGCCGCTCAACGGAGCAATCAGCTGCTTTCCGTCCGTCGCCTCGCAGGGGGTGTCTGCTCGGATCTTATGCTTGATTCGTCACATTGTTTAGTGGTTCAGTATCGCGTCGACGTTTTCGGTCGTTCCGTATCCCACCATTCGATGAGGTTGGCGTGCAAGATTAGCGCGAAGGCTTCGACTGCAAGGTCGCCTCCGGTGGTCAGGGAATCGATTGCGGCAGGGTCCCACTGGTCGAGATTCACTACCTCGTCAGTGGAGGTGGGTGTAGCTCGAATGGTTGTGTCAACGCTCCATCCGTTTGAGCTGTGGGTTGCGGTAGCCGCGATGACGTCGTACGGGGTGGGGTAGTGGCGGCGCATCCACCCCACGACGTCGGCGAGGTCGCGGGTGTCGGTCAATCGTTCTCGATCGGGGTGTAGACGGGGCATCCGGTCCCGTAGGGCGGTTGGATGATGGGTGCGGCGGTGGTGATGCTGGTAGATCGGGTGTTTATGGTGCTGTCGATTTTGTAGGCGTTGACGATGCCGATGGGGTTAGCGAGGGGATCGGAGCCGTTGTAGGCGTTATATCCGAAGAGAACGAAGTAGACGGGTGTGCAGTTTGCGTCGTAGAGCGTCTTAGACGCCTGAGCTCCCGGGTGCGTAGAGGCCGTAGCTGAGTGTCTGCTGAATATCGAAGTTGGTGTCCGCGTCAAAGTGGCCGCGAGCGATGATGTGATTCAGTCCGAACCGGGAATTTCCGCAACGCAGCGGCAAGTCCCCCTGGTCGTTGCTGTAGCTGCCGAGCGAGTGGTCGTACGTCTGTCCGTCGCAGGAATGAGTGTTCAGTCCTGGTACGTCAGCCTGAGCGGCAGGTGCGACAACCGTACCCAGGACGAGCGCAACGAACACCGTGGCGATTTTGCCAGCGGACCGATTTCGTGAGGTGTGCATGACTATTACGACCTTCATCCAAGTCCCCGCGCTCACCCCTTGTGAGCGGTCGTCGTGCACGTCTAGGTCTACTCCGCATAGCTCGGCTATACAACCCTGGGTGTTGCCGACACCCGGGCTTGGCAGCGGGACACACATGCCCTTCGAAGATCATCAGTGGGACAGTGTTCGTGGCAGCGAGCTGCAAGTTGGCGTCTGCGGGAGGGCCGTTCCCCGCACCAGCCCGGCGCGCGGGATGCGCCGCGCGCGGGCGCGGGCGGCAGCGTTCCGCAGGACAGCCGCTCGCGGCCATCACTGCTACTGCAGCGACCAGCGCCAGTTCCGAGCGCAGTAGGAACATCCCGCGCTGATGTCCTCCGGCCCGAACGTCGGAGTAATGATCGACGGTGCGAGCTTCACCGCCACATGCTTCGCGGGACGATACCGCTGCCCGCAGACGTCTAGGCGCCCGGCCAACCATCCCCATACGGAACGGATGCAGCGCCCGTTCCTTGGTCCGTGTCACGCCGGCGGTGCACCGCGCTTCGCGCGCGTGGTTACGGGATGAACTCTTGGGACCAGTAATCGGCCCGCACCTTCAGGAGAGGTCCCTCGATGGCGGAACTGACCGTGATGGTGCGCGGGTCCCAAAGCGTTCCTGCGATGCGCGCTTGCGGCGTCGTTCCGAGCTCGCTCGACAGCTGCTCGGGAGTCATCGCGTCGGGCGGGCGCACCGAGAACAGCCGCCAGCATCCACCGGAGGCGCACTCGACGGTCTCGCTGACGAGCTCGCTTCCGGCCGGAAAGTCGATGGCCGAGGCCGCCGGCACGTCCCCCTCGGTCCGGAAGACGGCCAGACCGGCGTAGTACACGAAAGCGCAGAGGACGGCTGCAGCCGCGATCGTCGCTCCCGCGACGACGAGCGGGTGTCCGCGCTTTCGGGGCTCATCCATAAGTCCGGACCCTAGCAAGGCGCTGTAGCCCCTAGCTGGCCTCAGCGGAGGGAACCGCGACCACTCCATCCAGTCGCCCCAACCGCACGACCAAGGGAAGAGCGAGGACGTCGCTTACGCTGAGCCAGTGGGGACATTCTCGAAGGCGCGAAAAACGGTCGCGATCGCAGCATGCCTGATCGTCGTCACGGGATGCACGCCACAGCCTGAACCGCCGGCTCCGCCTCCGGTGTCCACAGACAGCAGCTCCGACGCCGCACTGACCGGTGACCTTGGCGTGGCAACGTTCACGGGGAGCGATGGGACGGCCGGCAGCATCCGTTTGAGTGCGGCTGATGGCCGGCTGGCTCTGGCATCAGACGAGCTCGACATTCCCGCCGCGACCGCATCTTCCTCAGGTTCCGTTGCGGTCATGGCAGCGCTGGACCCGATCGATGAGGGCGCCACCTGTTTCGACATTGCTTTCCCAATGGGTCTCGCGGATGCGGAGCCAGGGAAGCCCTACAAGGCCTGGCGGAACCTCGCAGAGTTCCACGGCGACCCGACAGCGATCGATCAGCTCGTCATCACCACCAAGCCCCAGAACGACCCCGACTGCTCGATGAGGATCATTGCTGTCGCTGACGTCCAATGGAGCGTGAAGCCTCAACGCAGTGATCTCGTCGCCCAGGACGCCGGGCCGCGTGCAGCAGCGCGTGGCGAAACGACATCGACGGACGGAATGCCGACGTCGTACACGGTCGCTCGCAACGACCTCGCAGAGGACGTCGCGGCACGATTCGACATGACGGCCGATGACCTGTTCTACCTCAACCCGTTCCGCTTCCCTTCCGACGAAATTCTGCGCGTCGGCGAAGAATTGAACCTCACCGTCGCGGCGCGATGACCTCCACGCGGGCCACTCGATACCGGGCCTGACGTTCCGGCTCTTGATCAATCTGGTGGAGCGCGGTGCATGATGTCCCGATGAACGTTGGAGAGCCCCCGCGACCGAGTGCAGCGACGCCCATCGTTCTCGCCTTGGTTTTCGGTGGGCTTGCAGCCGCCGTGGGAGCCGTAGCCTCCATCTACATGTGGGACCCGAGCGAGACGTGCAGGACCCGCGGCGGAGGCAGCCTGACGGGAGAGGGGTTCCTCTGGAACCCGCTGTGCTCGGACGGGTCAACCGTTCAGCCGATATGGATGACGTTGACGACTGCTGCGGCGTTGATCGTGGCTGTGACATGCGTCGTCCTCGCGGCCATCCGCCAAGCTGAACGTGACGGACGCGAAACTGCGTCGCCCGACGTTCTGCACGACTACTCGCGCCAGACCCTGCCGGAAGACAACGGTCTCCGCAAGCTGGGCGACGAATGGTGACAGACGGTGACTCTCAGGGGTTCTATCGTCTCGCCGTAGCAATGCGGCGTGCATCGGTCTACTGATCCGCGTTCGGGCGACCGCTCAACGATCCCCTATCGGACGCTCACTAGACCAGCTCCGTACGGGACGACGCGAGCGCTAGTCTGCTCGCCGTGATCCTTGATCTAGAGCCCGGCGACGCGCGGTGGGCGGCCGCTCTTCCCGTCCTCCGCGAGCTGCGGCCCCATCTCACTGACGAATTGCTCGAGCTGGTACTGCGAGAAGGCGCGCCCCAAGGTCTCCGCTTCACCGCTCTACTGCAAGACGATCGCTGCGTGGCTGTCGCCGGCTGGCGAGTAGTCGTCAACACGAGCGCCATCAGGAAGCTCTACATCGATGACCTGTCCACCGCCGCCGCCGAGCGATCCCACGGCCACGGCGCGGCACTCCTAACCGCGCTGGCGGAGCGCGGTCGGGAACTGGGGTGCAGCGCGATCGAGCTCGACTCCGGCGTGCAACGCTTCGAGGCGCATCGCTTCTACCTGCGCGAACGGATGGACATCACCGCCCATCACTTCGCTCGACGGCTCAACCAGTAAGAGCAACGTGCGTCCTCCCCGCACCGTTCGGTAGAGGATCCCCGTACGGGACGACGGCCTGCCATGAGGAGGATCGTCGGACAGCAAGCGGGAAGCCCCTGCCGCTCGGCACCGTGCAAGATGACGGTCGTGTCGAAGAAATCCCGCCGAGAACCAAGGGTTCATGCTGATCAGACAGACGCCATGGACTGTTCGGAGCGCACAGGCCTCGACGCGTCTCTGCAACGAGGAAGCAAGGGAGCCGAGTCAGTGAATGCTGAGATCCCAGACGAGCTGTTTGCGCAGGTCGAAGTGGTCGAGGGAAGACCGCTCTCCTGGTACCTGGCCCGCGCACGGCAAGTGATCGTTGCCATGATTCTGTGCGTTGGCGTCGGCGCCTTCCTCGGGGTCGTACTCGGGAGCCTCTGGGTAGCCCTGGCGATCGTGGCAGTCGCGGGTTCTCTTTACGCCTACTTTTCCCTCATCCTCGGTCCCCGCATGGTGGACGTGTCCAAGCGAGAGAGCGCCGCCGGCTACACGACGAGCCCGACCGCGATTGCTGGGCTCCCTGAAGTGAATTTTGAGACCCGACGGATCGTTCGGCGAGTGGGCAAGAAAGCTCTGGACGACGGGGAACGTGTCGATCGAGAAGAAGCGCGACGCCTCGGCCCATGACGCCAGTTTCCGGTCGCTCTCGTCATCAGACGCGACCAGTGGACCTTCTTTCTGCGGGATGCGCGCCAAGAAGCTGCCGGACGCCATCGGTAGCTACAGCTTCGCGGAGCGAGCCCGAGAAGCAGCACGGGAAGCATCGGACCCACCACCCGAACCCGATAGGTGGGTCCTCGAGACGTGGAGCGACAGCGAGCTGCGCCGCAGCGTTCGGCTCTGATGACGTTCGGGCGGTGCGCTGGTGGCTCTACTGTGGCGGTGCGGTCGAGAAGTGGGGACTTCGCTGACGCCGCACGCGACAGACCGGTAGGGGTCCGCCGGTGTCGCCCTGCTCTCGGCCGCGACGCACAGAGCGGCCGAGAGCAGCACTCACCGCTTCAGCGGCCCGCTGAACGATCCCCATACGGGATGTCCTGCTCCGGGCAGGTTCCGATTCACCGTCGTGGCGCCATTTCTTCGGTAGAGGCGATCCGCTCTCCGGAGATGTCAACCTGGACCGGCGCGGTGCTGTCGAGACCTTCGGGTGCATCGAGCACGAAGCTCCACAGCGCGGCGTCCTCCTGACATCCGGCGGGGTCGACCTGCTGCTTCGTCTCGATCAGCAGGCGGTCCGGAGCCAGGACTTCAATCGTGACGGGGACGACCGGGCAGTTCCCACTTCCCGTGAGGGTCAGCTCAAAGCCATCTCCGTCATCGAGCCAGCGGACCCGACTCGCCTCGAATGCCTCGACACCACCTCGATAGAAGGAGCGATACACCGCCCCTTCTGGAGCTGGCTCACTCGACCCCAGCCCCGGTAGCCTCTGCGGCTCGGCACGTGCGCAGCCGAGCATCAGCAACCCGATCCCACAAAGCCCGACCACCATCACTGCACGCCCTCGCATGCGCGACAGCCTAAGCGGCGCGTCCGGTCGCAGGAGCGATCCAGGACCGCAGAGATATCCCCGACCGAACTCGCTCTCCGCGGTGGAGCCGCTGCGTCAGAATGCGTCTCTGACCGACCCCTTACGGGACGGCCGCGCTCCGTTTCCAGGGCTCGACTACCTGCGCCGAAACGCTCCATACAGCGCGCCGAGGACGATCAGACTGCCGATTCCGACGAGGACCCAGGTACGAGGATCCTCGTTGACGCTGGTGCACACGCCTGGCGAGTTCACGTACTCCGCGCAGCTACCCGAACGGTCACTGGCGAGAAAGACCACCGCGACGAGAGCAACGAACGCGATCGCGAGCCACCACCACCGAACGCGCCGCCGAACCAATGCACCCATGGCCAGACTGTACGACGACAGTGCTTTGTTGAGGAGGTGGTCAGGTCTCGATGGTTCATCGATGTGATCACCTGCCGCTGGCCTCTACCGGCGGAGGCGACCGGTGCCAGAAGGTGACAGGAGCGTTAAGTACCCCTGAGCTGTCCCCACCCGAAGAAGCTCTCCGCGATGAAGTCTTGAAGGTCGCTCTGCACGGCTAGAGCGAGGACCGACAGGGGGGCGCCGCTCTGAAGCTCTCGCGATGAGCCCGTCTCGTCGAGGACAGCCCACTGCGCGATGACACTGCCATCATCGAGGCGATCCGCAGGGCTCAGAGGAGAACCGTCCGGCCACTCTGCGAGCCGCACGAAGTGCAGCTGAAGCGACGAGCGTTCTTCCCCGTGCAGCATCTCCTCGAACACGGGAACGAGCGCCAGTCGAAGCTCCTCGATCGTCGTCACCGCACACCAACGCCGTCGAGGTAGACGTTCTCGCTGAGCGGCGTCCACGTCTCTTCCGCGCCCGCGCCGTCCGGGACGACGTGGAACGTGTTCCGACCGATCGTGGCGTCGAAGTCGCCGGCCCCGCAGCTCTGGTCCCACGTGTCCTCGTCAGCGAAGCTCGTCAGGCACGTCGTGCCCGGATCGCTCGTGCGCGCCAGGAACAGCGATCGGTCTCCGACTCGGCTGACGAGCCGGGAGCTGGTCTCGTCCATCTCGGACCAGGAGGCCTGCGGAGGGAGCGTCGGGAACGTATCGGCGTCGGTCGCTGCCCGGTCGAGGTCCGCGAAGGTGAGCAGCGGCCGCTCGGTAGTGGTGAAGCACCCGCTGAGCGAGGCCGCGACGGCGGCAGAAACGACCGTGGCGGCGAGGGTTCGAGCGGTCACCCTTACGATGCTGCGCGGTCGACTTGTCCAGGTCACGAGGTCAGCCTAGGAAGCGCGGGACCAAGGCGCGCCCTTTCCGGAAACTAGGGTGAGGGGATGTTCCCCGAGCTCGGCACCGCGTTTCTCGCGGGCGCGCTCGCTCTGCTCTCCCCCTGCGCTGCACCGATCCTCCCCGGCATCGTCGGCGCCCTCACCTCGACAGGGAACGGACGTGCTCGACCGTCTCGGCAGGTGTGGTCGATCCTCGCGTTCGCGGTCGGTGCCGCGCTCGTGCTGATCGGGTCGGTGGCGCTGCTGCTCGCGTTCGGGGCGAACGTGAACCTCGCTCGGCCGCCGTACACGTTCATCGCCGGCGGACTGCTCATCGGTGCCGGCCTCTATTCCCTCGGCGTCCTCCGGATTCCGTGGATCACGAAGACCTCCACCCCAGGCGGCTCGGTCGCGAAAGCGCTGCTTCTCGGAGTCAGCTGCGCCGCCGTCTGGTACCCCTGCCTCGGCCCGTCCCTCGCCATCGCCTACGGCCTTGCCTCCAACATCGACACCGTGGGACTCGGCGTGGCGCTAGGGTTCGTCTACTTCCTCGGCATGCTCACCCCGCTGTTCCTGCTCGGACTCGTCCTCGCCCGCGCAGCACGCTCACGCCGCTGGCTGCGCCGCATCGGCGCCTACGCCAACAAGGCCGTCGCCGTGCTCCTCATCGCGATCGGCGTCCTCGTCATCACGGGACTCTGGAACTCCGTGTCGCTGTGGATCGTGGACAACTCAAGCTGGTTTCCCACCCTCTGACCTTCGGGTGGGAAGTGTCGCACTGGGCGATCCCCTACCGGACACCACATCCTCTCAGGCCGCTGTTCTGGGAGAGTGGACTGAATCGTGAGGGGCACCAATGATTGATGCGCGGCGGACCGTAGAGATGGATCGGCTGCCCGGAGGGTTCCGATGAACGGTCCGCGCGAAGTGCTCGGCCTTCCGCCCTTCGCGCTGTTCTGGAGCGCAACGACCATCCGCTCTTTCGGCAGTGCGATCGCGGGTGTCGCGTTCCAGGTGCTGATCGTCTCGGTACTGAACGCAACGCCTGCGGAGATCAGCATTCTCGCGGCGCTCGGCGTAGTGCCGTACCTGCTGTTCGGTCTGATCGTGGGCGCGCTCATGGATCGGTGGCGGCGCCAGCGGACGTTGGTCGTCACCAGCATCGGGCGTGCGCTGATTCTGGGAATGATCCCCGTCCTTCTCCTTCTCGATGCGTTCACCTTCTGGTCACTCGCCGCGGCAGTCCTGCTGCTCGGTGTCCTGACCTTGTTCGCGGACTCCGCCGCGCAGCCGTTCCTCCCGCAGATCGTTCCCCGGTCGTCCTTGGTGATGGCCAACGCGCGACTGGGCCAGAGCGAGACCCTGGCGGGAACGGCAGGACCCGCGCTCGGCGGAGCACTGCTCAACCTGATCGGCTCACCACTCCTGCTCGCCTTCGACGCTGCCATCAACGCGGTGTCGGCGGTGCTGCAATCACGCATCAAGGTGGAGGAGCGCCGGCCCGATCGCCGCGCACCAGGCCGTCACATCGGTCACGACATCCTCGAGGGAATGCGATTCACCTACCGGCACCGCACCCTCCGGCCGCTCGCGCTCTCCGTCCACGCCTGGTTCCTCGGCAACAGCATCGTGACGACGGTGTTCGCGGTGTTCGTTCTCCGAGAGCTGTCCCTGCCCGCTTGGGCGTTCGGCGTCTCGCTCGCGTTCGGCGGCGTCGGTGGCCTCCTCGGAGCTCTCGTCGCACCTGCTGTCGGGGCGCGGGTCGGAGCGGGTCGTGCGATCCTGCTGGGCCGTGCGCTCGTCATCCTGCCCTGGCTGGCACTCGCCGTTCTTCCCCTCGACGTGGACAGCGGCCTCGGTCTCCTGCTTCCCGTCGTCTGCGCCGTGCAGTTCGTCTACGGGCTGTCGATGGGTATTGAGGATGCCAACGACACGGGATACCGGCAAGCGATCGCGCCCGACGAGATCCAGGGCCGCATGAACTCCACCATCCGCACAGCGAATCGCGTCGTGTTTCTCTTCGGTGCGCTGTTGACCGGCGTCCTCGTAACGGCTTGGGGCTACAACCTGACGATCGGAGCGGCGGCGATCGCCTTCACCGCAGCCGCGCTCATCGTCGCACTCTCCCCCCTGCGCAATGCCCGCCACGAAGACGCAGAGATCTCTCCCGAGCAGGCTCCCGACTCGATGGACGAGACAACTCGCTAAGCGAGCCCGCCTGACGCCAAGTTGAGGTGTGCTCCAAACGAGCGCTCTCTGCCGCCATAATGCGATCGCAGAACACCGCCACAGAGCGATCATCTCTACATTTCGCGGCGGTCGGTGTCGCTCATGCGTGTACCGGTGAACGATCCCCATACGGAACGCTCCATCGACTCTCCCGTGGGTGCGAGACTCGGAAGAAGACCCATCGTTACAGTGCCAGCGCTCCTCTCCTTCGCAGCGCGGTACGTTGTGCTGACGAGGCACAGGGGGATGCGGTGGAATCGACAACGCGCCTGAGGTGGGTGACCGGAGCCGCAGTGATGGCGCTCACGACGACGCTCATGGCCGGGTGTTCCGGCCCCGACACCGAGGCCTACTCCGATTTCAAGCGGGCACAAGACGAGCGAGACGCTCTTCCCGACGTCGGCACTGTAGGAGACGGCTACGACCCCGCCTCGATCCGTTACGTCGGCTCAGCCGACGGATTGGACGTCTGGATCGGGTCGCAGATCACGACCGGAGGCCGGTGCGTGATCGTGGACGGAGAAGGCGACAACGAAGACGGAAGCGGCTGCGGGGATGAGTTGTCGCTGAACGGAGCATGGGTCGTTCAGATACACACCGATGGCGCCGGTCCGGACGACGCTGATGGCCTCGACTGGACGAGCCTCGGTGAGAACGTCTCTATCCGCCGGTACTAACCACCCCGTTCCTCACGTCGACCGCGCGGACGAGCATGTGAGAACGACCCCTACCGGCCGTCCGGTCGACCATGGTTCACCGGGCGCGCGAATTTCAAAGCGAGCACGGTCCGCGGTCGACCCGGGAGCCTCGTCGTGACTGCTCGTGCACCTCACCGTCCCGAGTGTCGCCGAGGACCTCTGGAAGGTTTCGGGGGATGCGCAACACCCATCCCCTCGTGAGTAGACGGTGAAGAAGTTCGGTGCAGCTCGTTAGAGGTCGGTGAGGGCTCTCGTGCCGGCCTCGATGTTCTCGTAGCGGCAGACTTCAGTCACGGTATCGAGACGAGTGACGAGCCGCTTCTCGCGGTCGACTGTCATGGTTCCGAGTAAATGGGCATCGGCCTGGTGCTGAAGCCGGATCACGGTTTCACGGTCCGCTCGGGTCGCCCCGACCATCCGGTAGGCGTCGTTTGGCCGGCCCCAGACGGGCAGGTTCAGAGGAAACCCCAGGCGAGCGGCGAGAGGTTCTGGCATCAGCTGGTTCGTCGACAGGTCCCGAGGGTCACCTGCTGCGATGTACCGGCCGGTCGTCGCGTTGAGCGAGTCGGTCACGCCAGTCCGGTCATCAACGCACAGATACGACGCCTGCCCGGGCCAAAATTCGAGCTGATACGTCTCGATACGACCGCGCTCCTGGCGGGTAGCAGTGCATCGGTACGAGGATCGCTTTCGCCAGTTGGTCATGATGGCGATCGCCTCAACGAGGACGTCGAACTCGCTCCAAACCCTGGAGGTCACCCCCGATCGATCACCTTCCCGGGCCTCTCGGCCGCCGACGTGTCCGAAGCTCGAGTCAGCCTCGCTCATGGATCCGTTCAGTTGTTCAGCGCCCATCTCTCGACCCTTGCACGATCGTCCGTGGGCGTCCTCTGAGCCACACTCTCCGTCGACCTTCAATCAGCGACACCAGGGTGCTGCGGGCTGTCCCGTATGGGGATCCTCCTACGGGGCGAGGCGGTCGCGGGGTGGAACACTCTGCGATAGCTTCACGACCGGGGGTGGTCATGGTGGAAGTGCTCAAGGGCGTGAGCCTGCTCGCGTCGGGTGTCGTGATCGCCTTCCTCTGCTCGGTGTCGGGGTTTCAGGCCGGCGTTCGTGCGGACCTGGATCAGACCGGG
>NZ_PSTL01000038.1:0-13756 GCF_002930845.1 Rathayibacter sp. AY1A7
CTCCCGCCCTCCCGTCTCCCGGCGCCCCCGCGCAGAAGCGCCCGAGCACGCTGCAGACCCTGCTGCGCCTCGTCCCCTTCGTCGGCGACTCCCTGCCCCGGCTGGTAGGCGGCATCGCGGTCGCGCTCGTGGCGAGCCTGGTGTCGCTGGTCATCCCGATCGTCCTGCAGCAGCTCGTCGACGGGCCGCTGGGGGACGGAGCGGCCTCCGCCGGCTCCGGCGACCTCGGGCCGCTGATCGGCCCGGTCGCCGTCATCCTCGTGCTCGGCGTCGTCGAGGCCGGTGCCATCGCGCTGCGCCGCCGGATGGTCCTCACCCCCAGCACGCGGATCGAGGCGCGCATGCGCTCGGCGCTCTACAGCCGCCTGCAGGACCTCCCCGTCTCGTTCCACGACCGCTGGCAGAGCGGGCAGCTCCTGTCGCGGGCGATGAGCGACCTCAGCCTCATCCGCCGCTGGATCGCCTTCGGCTTCGTCCTGCTCGTGGTCAACGCGCTGACGATCGTCGTCGGCTTCGGCGTCCTCGTCTACTGGAACCCGATCCTCGGCGTGCTCTTCGTCGTGTGCTCGATCCCGGTCTGGATCTACGGGTTCGCGTTCGAGAAGCGCTACTCGAGCATCGCGCGCCGCAGCCAGGACCAGGCGGGCGACCTCGCCACGACCGTCGAGCAGTCGGTGCACGGCATCCGCGTCCTCAAGGCCTTCGGCCGCCACCAGCACGCGCTGGAGAACTTCGCAGGCCAGGCCGAGAAGCTCCGCGGCACCGAGATCGACAAGGCCCGCGCCATCGCCGGGATCTGGTTCGTCCTGCTGCTGGTGCCGGACATCGCGTTCGCGCTCTGCCTGCTCGGCGGGGTCTGGCTCGCCGCGGCCGGCCAGCTGAGCGTCGGCGAGCTGTTCGCCTTCTTCGCCACCGCGACCGTGCTGCGCTGGCCGGTGGAGTCGATCGGCTTCCTCCTCTCGATGACCTTCGACACCCGCACGGCGGTCGACCGCTACTTCGAGGTGATGGACAGCCGGAACACCATCACCGACCCGGAGGACCCCGAGACGATCCTCGAGCCGCGCGGTCGGGTGCGCTTCCGCGACGTCCACTTCCGCTACCAGGACGCCCCCGAGCGCTACCGCGACCTCCTCGACGGCGTCGACCTCGAGGTCGAGCCGGGCGAGACGATGGCACTGGTCGGCATCACCGGCTCCGGGAAGACGACGCTCACCGCGCTGCTCTCGCGCCTCTACGACGTGACCGGCGGAGCCATCGAGCTCGACGGCGTCGACATCCGCCGGCTCCGCCGCGACGAGCTGCGCACGCACATCGGCATGGCGTTCGAGGACGCGACGCTCTTCTCCACCAGCGTGCGCGAGAACGTCCTCCTCGGCCGACCCGACGCGACCGAGGAGGAGCTGCTCGAGGCCCTCGAGATCGCGCAGGCCGACTTCGTCCACCGCCTTCCCGAGGGCCTGGACACGAAGGTGGGCGAGGAGGGGATGAGCCTCTCCGGCGGCCAGCGCCAGCGCCTGGCCCTCGCCCGCGCGGTGGCCGCGCGTCCGGCGGTGCTCGTCCTCGACGACCCGCTCTCGGCGCTCGACGTCGACACGGAGGCGCGCGTCGAGGCGGGGCTGCGCCGCGTGCTCGGCGACACCACGGCGATCATCGTCGCCCACCGCCCCTCGACGGTGGCGCTCGCCGATCGCGTGGCACTGATGGAGGAGGGCCGCATCACCGCGGTCGGCACCCATAGCGAGCTGCTCGCGAGCAGTCCGCACTACCGCTTCGTCATCTCGAGCCTCGAGGAGGACGAGCTGACCCGGCCCGCCGGGACCGAGCGCATCGGCTCCCGCCCCACGACGACCCACCAGGAGACGCGATCATGAGCACGCTCGGTTCCTCCGAGGAGCGCGACGACCTCAGCAGAGCGGAGTCGGCGGCTCTGCGCCGGCGCTCGCTGCGGCTGCTCGGCGCCCTGCTGCGGCCGCTCCGGCTGCGGCTGGTGCTCACCGCGGTCGTGGTCGTCGTCGCGACCGCTGCCCAGGTCGCGGGACCGGCGCTGATCGCGGCGGGCATCGACAACGGCCTGCCCGCGGTCCTCGCGGGGAACGCGGTCCCGCTGGCGGTCACGGTCGGCGCCTACATCCTCACCGGACTCGTCGGCGCGCTCCTGGTCGCCTGGTACACCGTGCTCTCCGCGCGGGTGAGCCAGGCGATCCTGATCGACCTGCGCAAGCGGGTCTTCCTGCACACCCAGAAGCTGAGCCTGGAGTTCCACGAGAACTACACCTCCGGCCGGATCATCTCGCGCCAGACCAGCGACCTCGACTCCATCCGCGAGCTGCTCGACTCCGGCATCAACCAGCTGGTGCAGGGTGCGCTCTACATGGGCTTCGTCGCGATCGCCCTCGTCTCCCTGGACGGCGTGAGCGGCATCGTGCTCGCCTGCGCCCTGGTGCCGCTCGCGCTGCTCACCCGCTGGTTCCAGAAGCGGTCGCAGGCGCTGTTCCGCGGCACCCGCGTCGCCTCGTCGCGGCTCATCGTGCAGTTCGTGGAGTCGATGACCGGCATCCGCGCCGTGCAGACCTTCCGCACGCAGAAGCGCAACGAGTCCGTGTTCGGCGGGGTCGTCGAGCAGTACCGGCTCGCCTACAAGCGCGTCTTCGGGGTGTTCGGCACCTTCGACCCCGGGCTCGTGCTGATCGGCAACGTCACCGTCGCCGTGGTGCTGTTCATCGGCGGCGTCCGCGTGCTCGACGGCGGGCTCGAGATCGGCGCGCTGCTGGCGGTCCTGCTCTACACCCGGCGCTTCTTCGACCCGGTGCAGGAGATGGCGATGTTCTACAACTCCTACCAGTCGGCGGCCGCCGCGCTCGAGAAGATCTCGGGCGTGCTGGCCGAGGAGCCGAGCGTCCCGGATCCGGCCCGCCCGGTCGACCTGCGCCAGGCACGGGGCCGCCTCGGCTTCGAGGACGTCCGCTTCGCCTACACCGCCGACCGCGAGGTGCTGCCGCGCTTCGACCTCGACATCCCCGCAGGGCAGACCATCGCCCTCGTCGGGTCCACGGGCGCCGGCAAGACGACGCTCGCCAAGCTGATCTCGCGCTTCTACGACCCGAGCGACGGCGTGGTGACCCTCGACGGAGTGGACCTGCGGCAGCTGCACCCGAAGGACCTGCGGCGCGCGATCGTGATGGTCACCCAGGAGGCGTACCTCTTCTCCGGATCCGTCGCCGACAACATCGCGATCGGGCGGCCGACCGCGTCCTACGACGAGATCGTCCGGGCCGCGCAGGCGGTCGGCGCGCACGAGTTCATCCAGGCGCTGCCGGACGGCTACGACACCGACGTGAACAAGCGCGGCGGCCGCGTCTCGGCCGGTCAGCGCCAGCTGATCTCGTTCGCCCGCGCGTTCCTGGCCGACCCGGCGGTGCTGATCCTGGACGAGGCGACCTCCTCCCTCGACATCCCGAGCGAGCGCCTGGTGCAGCAGGGCCTGCAGACGCTCCTGGCGGACCGCACGGCGGTCATCATCGCGCACCGCCTCTCGACGGTCGCGATCGCCGACCGGGTGCTGGTGATGGAGCACGGCCGCATCGTCGAGGACGGCACCCCGGAGGCGCTCATCGCCGGCGAGGGCCGCTTCGCCACCCTGCACGCGGCCTGGCGGGACTCGCTCGTCTGAGCGGCTGCCGCTCGCGACTAACGCCCTTGAGCCGATCTCGGCTCAGGGGCGCCAGCGTGCGCTGCGCACGTCGACGCGCCAGCCGCCCGGCGTGACGACGAGGGGCGTGCCCTCGCGCTCGTACTCCCGGCGGGCGCGCTCCTCGTGGCCGACCGGGGGCGCTCCTCCCGCGCGGACGACGCGCCACCAGGCGGTGTCGGAGCCGTAGCGGGCCATCACCGTGCCGACCGCGCGTGCCGCACGAGCGCCGAGGACCGCGGCGATCTCGCCGTAGGCCATCACGCGTCCGGGCGGGATCGAGGCGACCACCTCGAGGACGGCGGAGACGAAGTCGGCCGGCTCCGCTGCCTCCGGCGCCGCGCTCAGAGCGTCAGCGCCCCGATGTTCTCGCCGTACTGCGTCTCGCCGACGACCTCGAAGCCGATCCAGCGGAAGAACTGCTCCGGGCCGTCCTCGCCGGACTCCCAGATCACCGTGAGGGTGTCGAAGCCGCGGGCGCGCGCCTCGTCGGCGGTGGCGCGGACGGCGAAGGTGCCGACGCCGCGGCCCTGCTTCGCCGCGTCGATGTTGATGCGCCAGATGCAGCTGCGGAACTCCTCCGCCGCCTCCTGGTCGAAGTGCGCGTGGATGAAGCCGACCAGCTCGTCGCCGTCCATCACGGCCCGCTGCCAGGAGGCGCCCGGGTCGATCACCGCGGCGGCGGCGGAGTAGGAGACCGGCGCGATGAACTGCTCCTGGCCGGGTTTGAGGCTCAGACCGTTCACGGCGGAGATGTTCGAGGCGGACAGCTCTTCCAGGCGGAGGTCACTCATGCCGTCACTGTACCGGCGGCGCAGGACGGCGGGCATCCTCCTGTCGGGCGACGTGCGCCGGCCCCGGCGCGGACGATCGAGAACTGTCTCGACATCGAGACAGTTCGGGCCTCGGGTAGGCTGGCGGAGGCCATCCGGAGCGGTGCAGAGCCGCCCGTCCCGCACAGGTGCGGGGTCATCGACACCATGGGAGAGCAATGTCCAAGATCAAGGTTGAGGGAACGGTCGTCGAGCTCGACGGCGACGAGATGACGCGCATCATCTGGCAGAAGATCAAGGACACCCTCATCCACCCGTACCTCGACGTGAACCTCGAGTACTACGACCTCGGCATCGAGTACCGCGACGAGACGGACGACCAGGTCACGATCGACGCGGCGCACGCCATCCAGAAGCACGGCGTCGGCGTGAAGTGCGCGACAATCACCCCCGACGAGGCCCGCGTCGAGG
This sequence comes from Rathayibacter sp. AY1A7, assembly GCF_002930845.1. Taxonomy (NCBI): domain Bacteria; kingdom Bacillati; phylum Actinomycetota; class Actinomycetes; order Micrococcales; family Microbacteriaceae; genus Rathayibacter; species Rathayibacter sp. AY1A7. Next base: position 4,936 of record NZ_PSTL01000038.1, read on the forward strand.
AATTCGGCCTCAAGAAGATGTGGAAGTCGCCCAACGGCACGATCCGCAACATCCTCGGCGGCGTGATCTTCCGCGAGCCCATCATCATCTCGAACATCCCGCGCCTGGTCCCCGGCTGGAACAAGCCGATCATCATCGGCCGCCACGCGTTCGGCGACCAGTACCGCGCCACCGACTTCGTCTTCAAGGGCAAGGGCACGCTGACCGTCGAGTTCACGCCCGAGGACGGCTCCGAGCCGATGAGGTTCGAGGTCTACAAGGCCCCGGACGACGGCATCGCGCAGGTCCAGTACAACCAGGACGCGTCGATCCGCGACTTCGCCCGCTCGTCGCTGAACTACGGCCTCTCGCGCAACTACCCGGTCTACCTCTCCACCAAGAACACGATCCTCAAGGCCTACGACGGCCGCTTCAAGGACATCTTCGAGGAGATCTTCGAGACCGAGTTCAAGGAGCGCTTCGACGCCGCGGGCCTCACCTACGAGCACCGCCTCATCGACGACATGGTCGCCTCGGCCATGAAGTGGGAGGGCGGCTACGTCTGGGCCTGCAAGAACTACGACGGCGACGTCCAGTCCGACACCGTCGCGCAGGGCTTCGGCTCGCTGGGCCTGATGACCTCCGTGCTCTCGACGCCCGACGGCAGCGTCGTCGAGGCGGAGGCGGCGCACGGCACCGTCACGCGCCACTACCGCCAGCACCAGGCCGGCAAGCCCACCTCGACGAACCCGATCGCCTCGATCTACGCCTGGACGCGCGGCCTCGCGCACCGAGGCAAGCTCGACGGCAACCAGGAGCTCATCGACTTCTCGCTCACGCTTGAGGACGTGGTCATCAAGACGGTCGAGTCCGGGAAGATGACGAAGGACCTCGCCCTGCTCGTCGGCCCCGAGCAGGGCTGGCAGACGACCGAGGAGTTCCTCGCGACCCTCGATGAGAACCTGAAGGCCCGCATGTCGGCGTGATCTCCGGCTTCAGCAGACGCGTCCGGCCCGCACGATCCTCGGATCCTGCGGGCCGGAGGCGTCTCCGGGCCCGGTGGGACGCGCCCTTGCCGAGCGCCTCAGAGCGCCCGGGCGAGCTCCTCCATCGCGTGGAGCGGATCGGGCCCCGACGGCATCAGCACGACGCTCGACGCACCGGCCTCGTGCAGCAGGCCGATGCGGCGACGAGCGTCCTCGGGGGTGCCCACGACGGCCAGCTGGTCGACCCAGGCGTCGGGCAGGTCGCGGACGAAGGCGGCGCGGTCGGCGCTCTCGGCCCGCAGGCGGGCGAAGTCCTCGGCGAAGGGGAGCGGCTCGATGTGCGGCGCCCAGTCCGGCTCGCCGATCCACTCGAGTCCCGGCCGGACCGCGTCGCGCGCGGCGGCCGCGTCGTCGTCCACGGCGGCCACGTTGTAGGCGACGATCCGTCCGGTGCCGCCGAGGTGGCCGCGGGCCGCCGCGAGGTACTCCGGAGTGACGGGCTCGGCCAGGACGACCCCGTCGGCGATCCGGCCCGCGAGCGCCAGCGACTTCGGTCCGCGGACGCCGGCCAGCAGCGGCGGCACGACGGCGGGCGGCGACTCCAGGACGAGGCCGTCCACGTGCACGTAGCGGCCGGAGCGGTCGGTGCGCTCGCCGGAGAGCAGCGAGCGGATCGCGTCGAACTGCTCCTCGAGCAGGGTGAGCGGGCTGCGCGGCCAGACGCCGAGGCCGCGCATCCAGTGCGGCATCCCGTGCCCGATGCCGGCGTGGACGCGGCCGGGGAACAGCTCGGCGAGAGTGCCGAGCTCCATCGCGGTGAAGGCCGGCGTGCGGACGGCGGCGGGCAGGATGCCGATGCCGACGACGATCCGCTCGGTGGCGGCGAGCACCGCGCCGGCCTGGGCGATGCCGCCGCGGAAGCCGAGGTCCTCGACCACCCAGAGCTCGTCGAAGCCGAGCTCCTCGGCGCGGCGAGCGTAGCCGAGCACCTCGGAGGCGGGGAGATCGCGGGGGAGCAGGACGCCGACAGCGGTGTCGGAGGAGGAGGCGCGCATCCGGCCAGCGTAGGGCGTGCGGACACGCGGAGGGCCCGCCCGCACGATCGCGGACGGGCCCTCGCTCGTCGTCCTACTCGGCGGCCGTCTCGCCGATCCGCACCTGCTCGGGGCGGGCGGTCGAGACGACCTCGATGCGGCGGGGACGCGCCTTCTCGCTGACCGGGATGGTCACCGAGAGCACGCCGTTGTCGTAGGACGCGGCGATGCGCTCGGTGTCGACGCCCTGGCCGAGGCTCAGCTGGCGGACGAAGGTCGCCGACTGGCGCTCCCGGGTGATCCAGGTGACGTCGTCGCCGCCCGCGACGGTGCGCTGGGCGCGGATGGTGAGGAGCTGCCCGTCCACGTCGACGTCGACGGACCCGGGGTCGATGCCGGGGAGGTCGGCGGTGAGGACGTAGTGGTCGCCGTCCCGGTACAGGTCGATCGGCATCCGGCGGGGCCCCTGACCGGAGCCGAGGCGGGCGGTGGCGAGGCGGTCCAGCTCGCGGACGGGGTCGTAGGTGACAGCCATGAGATCACTCCATTCAGTCGTGCAACGAAGAGTTCCAAGAGTTGAGCCGACCCGGCTCAACGCGAATAAATTAGCACTCGCGGAGGGGGAGTGCCAACGGATCGGCCCCTTTCGGTGTCAACTTCGTTACCTGTTCGTAACAAAGCTGAGCAATCGAGTTCGTAGGGTCGTTTCTGTGTGGAAACCGATCCGGTTCCCAGCGAATGTGAGTTAGGACATCGATTGCCGATCCACCTGTCCCACCGACCACCCGTCCGCCGCGCTGAGAGGCGCATCCTCGCGGGCCTCGCCGTCCTCGGAGTCGCCGCGACCGCGGCCTTCGCCACCACCGGCGCCAGTGCCGCCCCTCTCGCCGGCAGCGCCTCGCTCGTCGGCGGGCTCTCCGTCGGCCAGAGCTTCGACGACGGCGACTACGTCGTCACCCTCGTCGAGCCCTCCGCGGCCACCTACCAGGGCACCGATGCCCGCTTCGCCCGCACCGCGCCCGTCGACGGTGCGCAGCTGCAGGCCGCCTCGGCTCCGGTGGAGGACTACTCCGCCCACCTCGAGCAGCGCCAGGAGGACGTCGCCTCCGCGGTCGACGCCGCCATCGGCTACCACTACACCGTCGCCCTCAACGGCTTCTCCGCGACCCTCTCGGGCGAGCAGGCGGGCGAGCTCGCGAGCCGCCGCGACGTCGCCCAGGTCCGCAAGGTCGAGAACCTGAAGGTCGACCGCGCCGCGCAGGCCTCGCCGCTCGCCGCGGCCGCCGCCGGCACCCCGGTGCCCGACACCGGACAGCAGCGCTCCACCGACTTCCTCGGCCTCGAGGGCGAGAACGGCGTCTGGCAGAAGCTGGGCGGCATCGACAAGGCGGGCGAGGGCGTCGTCGTCGGCGTCATCGACTCCGGCATCGCGCCCGAGAACCCCTCCTTCGCGGGCGCGCCCCTGGCGACCTCGCCCGGAGCGGCCCCCTACACGGACGGCACCACCACCTCCTTCGTGAAGTCGGACGGCGGCACCTTCGTCGGCTCCTGCTCGCCGGGGCTCCCCGCCTCCGAGCAGTGGGACGGCGACGAGTGCAACCAGAAGCTCATCGGCGCACGCTGGTTCCTCGCGGACGAGGAGGTCGGCTCGACGGACAACCCCGAGTACCGCTCCCCGCGCGACGCCGACGGACACGGCTCGCACACCGCGAGCACGGCAGCCGGCAACAACGGCGTCGAGGCGAGCGTCGACGGCTACGACTACGGGAAGATCTCCGGAGTCGCCCCGGCCGCCAAGGTCGCCGCGTACAAGGTCTGCTGGAACGGACCCGACGAGGGCACCGACGACGACGACTTCTGCTCCGGAGCGGGCATCCTCGCGGCCATCGACGCCGCGACCAAGGACGGCGTCGACGTCATCAACTTCTCGATCGGCGGCGGCTCGGCCACCTCGACCCTGACCGCGATCGACGAGGCGTTCCTCAACGCCGCCGCTGCCGGCGTCTTCGTCGCGGCCTCGGCCGGCAACTCGGGTGCGGGCGCCTCCACGCTCGACCACGCGTCGCCCTGGTACACCACGGTCGCCGCGTCCTCCATCCCGACCTACACCGCGACCGCTGCTCTCGGCGACGGCCAGAAGTTCGTCGGAGGATCCATCTCGGTCCACGAGGACGTCACCGGACCGCTGGTGAACAGCGCCGACGTCGTCCGCTCGGGCGCCGAGAACCCCGCCATCTGCGAGACCGGCACCCTCGACCCCGACAAGGTGAAGGGCACGATCGTCGCCTGCACCGCGGGCGTCACCGCGCGCGTCTCCAAGTCGGCCGAGGTCGAGCGGGCCGGCGGCATCGGCATGCTGCTGCTCAACCCGACCCCGAACGCCCTGCACGTCGACGACCACTCGGTCCCGAGCATCCAGATCGACTCGCAGGCCTACCAGGCGATCACGACCTACGCCGGCACCGCCGGTGCGACCGTGACCCTCTCCGAGGGCAACTCGTCCGGAGCCTCCATCCCCGTCCCGCAGGTCGCCGGCTTCTCGTCGCGCGGACCCGCTGAGGCGGACGGCGCCGACGTGCTGAAGCCCGACCTCACGGCGCCCGGCGTCGCGATCCTCGCCGACAGCTTCAACGCCGAGGGCGACGACCCCGCCTTCGCGTTCGAGTCCGGCACCTCGATGTCGTCGCCGCACGTGGCGGGCCTCGGCGCGCTGATCCTCGGCGCGACCCCGAAGGCCTCGCCGTCCGCGGTGAAGTCGGCCATGATGACCTCCGCCTACGACAGCGTCGACCAGTCGGGCGCCGCGTCCGAGGACGTCTTCGCCCAGGGCGCCGGACACGTCGACCCGGCCGCGTTCCTCGACCCCGGGCTGGTCTACGAGAGCGGCACGGAGGACTGGATCGCGTTCCTCAAGGGTGCGGGCTACGTCTTCACCTCGAACCCGGTGATCGACCCGATCGCCGCGATCGACCCGTCCGACCTCAACCAGGCCTCGATCGCGATCGGCGCCCTCGCGGGCACGCAGACCGTGACTCGCACGGTCACCTCGACCGGCGCGGGCACCTACACCGCCTCGGTCGACGGCCTCGCCGGGATCGACACCGTCGTCTCGCCCTCGACCCTCTCCTTCACGGGTGCGGGCCAGACGGCGGAGTACACGGTCTCCTTCACCACCGGCTCGGCGGCGCTCAACCAGTTCGCCACCGGCTACCTGACCTGGGCGAGCGCGGAGCACGACGTCCGCAGCCCGATCGCGGTGCGCCCCGTCCTGCTGGACGCGCCCTACGAGGTCTCCGGCACCGGCTCGACCGGCACCGGCACGGTGACGGTCACGCCCGGCATCACCGGCGCGCTGCCGCTCACCGCGAGCGGTCTCGCCGAGGGTGTCCTCGCCGAGGACGCCACCGCCGCCGACGGCCACTCGGCGACGCTCCCCACGGGGAAGTCGCTGACGACCACCGTCGTGGTGCCGGAGGGCGCCGAGTTCGCCCGCTTCGACCTCGACTCACTCGACGACGCGGCCGACCTCGACCTCACCGTCACCAGCGAGAGCACCGACAAGGTCTTCACCTCGGCGACCGGCTCGGCCGACGAGCGCGTCGACATCGCCGACCCCGCTCCGGGCGAGTACACGGTCCAGGCCGATGTCTACTCGACCGCTCCGGGATCCTCGACCGTCACGTTCGACTTCCGCAGCTTCGTCATCACTCCGGAGAACGGTCTCGGCTCGCTGAGCACCGACCCCGCCGTGGTCGACGCCGTGCAGGGCGAGCCGATCGCGTACGCGGTCTCCTGGTCGAACCTGGCGGGCCCGGCCCGCTACCTCGGCCGTGTCGCCTACACCGACTCGGGACTCGCGACGCTCGTGAGCGTCGACGTCACCGAGGCGGTCACCCCCACCCCGACGCCGACCGCGACTCCGGAGCCCACGGGCACGCCGGAGCCGACCGCGACGCCGACTGCCGGCCCCACCGCCGGACCGGGGGAGCCCACCTCCACGCCGACCGCCGGACCGGGCGCGCCCGGCCACGGCGCCGGCGGCCTCCCGTCGACGGGCTTCGACGGCGGTCTCCTCGGAGCCGCCGCCCTCGCCCTCCTCGGTGCAGGTGCTGTGATCACCGGCCTCCGACGCCGCGCCCTGGCGCAGCGTGAGGCGGGCGCCGCGGAGTAGTCCTCCGCGACCGCCGCGAACGGCCGTCCCCCTGCTCCTCCCGGAGCGGCGGGGGCGGCCGTTCGCCGTTCCCGGGAGGGGGCGGAGACGGGGCGGCTCGTGGTGCGGGCCGGGAGCAGGACCGGCCGGGCTGCGTGGGGGAACGGCTCGAGAGGGGAGGCGGGAGCGGGTCGGGGAGAGATCGACGATCAGGCGGGGCGGAGCATCTCCGACTGGGGCCCCGGCAGTGCGATCGGCCCGGGATCCCGCTGCGGTGGCGCATCCCCGGAGGTGCATCGACGGGAGAGCGCGGTGGCGACCTGCCGCTGCGAGCCGGGACGACGCGTTCGGTCCCGCTCCGAGCGGCGGCGAGCGCACGGGGACCGCGGTACACCCTCGGGGACAGCGGTGGACGGCTCCGAGCGAGCGCCCCCTCGGCCTGAGCGGCCGCCGTCAGGATCAGAGGGAGCGGCGTCCCGCGATGACGCCGGAGACGACGGCGAGGACGCCGAAGACGATCGCGACGACCGGCTGGCCGAGGTCCAGCCACGCCAGCGCGGCGGCGCCCATCACGAGCAGCTCGATCAGCGAGCGGCCGTAGACGTCGATCGCGAGGACCGCGCGCGGCGAGAGGAAGAGCGCCCAGACCAGCGCGGCGACCACCGGAGCGCCGATGCCGAGGACGATGTTCCACGGGAGGTCCCACGACGCGAAGCCCCAGAGGGCGAAGGTCGCCAACGCGACGAGCTCCAGGAGGAACCGGAGGATCGCGTTCGGGCCGATCCTGATGTCGGTGCCCGCGGTGTCCGCTCCTGCTCGATTCACGCCGACCATGCTAGCCGCCGGAGGTCAGCGGAAGATGATGGTGCGGGCCCCGTCGAGGAGCACCCGGTCCTCCGCGAACCACTTGACCGCCTGCGTGAGCGTGCGGCTCTCCTCGTCCTGCCCGATCGCCACGAGCTGGGCGACCGAGTGCGAGTGGTCCACGCGCACCACGTTCTGCTCGATGATCGGCCCCTCGTCGAGGTCGCTGGTCACGAAGTGCGCGGTCGCCCCGATCAGCTTGACGCCGCGGGCGTGCGCCTGCTTGTAGGGGTTCGCGCCCTTGAAGCCCGGCAGGAACGAGTGGTGGATGTTGATGGCGCGACCGGCCAGTCGCGCGCAGAGCTCGGGGGAGAGGATCTGCATGTAGCGCGCCAGGACCACGAGCTCGACGTCGTGCTCCTCGACGACCTCCAGCACGCGCTCCTCGAACCCGCGCTTCGACTCCGGCGAGACCACGGGGCGCGACTCGAAGGGCACGCCGTAGAACTCGGCGAGGTCGCGCAGGCTGCCGTGGTTGGACAGGATCATCGGGATGTCCACCGCGAGCTGCCCGGCGCGCTGGCGGAAGAGCAGGTCGTTGACGCAGTGCGCGGCGGTGGAGGCGAGGACGAGGGTGCGCAGCGGCCGGCCGACGACGTCGAGGCGCCACGTCATCCCGTAGTGCTCGGTGATCGGCAGCAGGGCGGCGGCGAACTCCTCGCGGCTGATCGGCGACTCCACCTGCAGGCGCATGAAGAAGCGGCCGGTGTCGGCGCTCGAGAACTGCTGGCTCTCGGTGATGTTGCCGCGGGCCTGGACGACGGCACCGGACACGGCGTGCACGATGCCCGGCTGGTCGGGGCAGGCGAAGGTCAGGGTCCAGTGGTTTCCCGCGGGCCGGGCGCCGGACCACGCGGCGTCGCTGCCCGTCGGACGGGTGCTCGCGGAGGCGGGCCGGGGAGTCGCGGACGCGGCGGGTTCGGGCTGCATCCGCCCAGGATAACGGTGGGGCACGGGGCGGTCCGCGCGCCTCAGCCCGCGTCGACGGACACGACGGCGACGGGTCCCGTCCGCCCGTCCGGGGAGGAGTAGCGGACGCCGATCGTGTGCCTCCCAGGACCGACCTCCAGGGTCGCGGCGAGGACGGGGGCTCCGGGAGCGAGGGACCGCACCTGCCCGCCGTCGACCAGGAGGTCGAGGCCGTCCGCGTCGGGATCGGCGAGCACGAGCACGCCGACCGCGCCCCCGCTCGACGCGGCCCGGGCGAGGAGCACCGGAGCGCGCAGGTCGACCGTCTCGGGGGCGCTGACTCCTGCAGCGGTGCGCGCCAGCACCGTGGTCGTGCCCGCGGGGAGGGGGAGCGCCGGCGCGGTCCAGGAGCCGTCGGCGTCGGCGGTGGCGGAGCCCACGCGGCGTCCGTCGGAGGCGTCCTCGAGGAGCACCTCGGCGCCTGGCGCGGCGGTGCCCCGGGCATCGGGCAGCAGCCGGCCGTCGGTGTCGAGCGCGAGGGTCGGTGCGGCCGGAGCGGGAGGTGTGGCCGGAGTGGGGGTCGTGACCGGTGCGGGAGTCGAGACCGGAGCGGAGGTGCTCGGCGCCTCTGTCGGGACCGGCGCCGGAGTGCTCGGTACGTGCGTCGCTGCCGGAGCCGGAGTGTCCGGTGGGGGAGTCACGGTCGGAACAGGAACAGGAACAGGAACAGGAACCGGAGTGCTGGGCGCGGGGGTCGGGACCGGAACGGAGGGCAGGGCCGGGCCGTTGCCGATCGGGCCCGGCGCGGAGCTCCCGGTCGTGGTCCCCGGCGGCCCGGAGGGGGCCGGACCCTCGGTGACGGCAGGGGAGGGCGCCGGTGCGGGGCTGCCGGTCACGGC
>NZ_PSTL01000039.1:0-10688 GCF_002930845.1 Rathayibacter sp. AY1A7
GGGGGGGGGGGGGGCGGGCGGCGCGGGCTGGTGGCTCGGCTCAGGAATCGCGCGGACAGGGATGTGCGAGCTTGCGCTCGCCGGCGGTCCGTCCCTCCACAGGCGGGGTACCGGCTCCGTTGTCCCGATCCTGGTCATGGGCCCCGGCCCGATGTCGGTGGTCGCTGATTCAATACAGGTATGACAAATTCGGGTGACGCGGTGCAGGCGGTCGAGGCGGTGCAGGCGGGCGAGACGGCGCGGACGCTCGACGCGGTGCGCGCGCTCGCCGGTCTCGCGGCGAGGCTCGCCCGCTCCTCGGCACCGGTGCTGCTCGCGGGGGCGGTCGCCCTGCACACGGCGTACCGGGCGGCGCTGCTCGTGCCGGAGTCGTTCGCGCGGGGGAGTCGTCTCTCCCGGAGCGAGGCGGGAGACCTCGTGGAGCGCTCGATCCGAGCCGAGTTCGCGACTGCGCTCGGGATGTCGGAGCGCGCGGCGTCTCGGCGTCTCGAGCACGCTCGGCTCCTCATCGAGGACCTCCCGGCGACCCGCACCCTCCTGGCCGAGGCCCGGATCCTCTGGGAGGCCGGCGAGGTCGTCTGCGCCGCCGCCGCGACCCTCCCCGCTCCGTCGCGCGCGCCCTTCGACGAGCGGGCCGCCGCCGCGGCGCTCACGCAGACGCCCACCCAGCTCCGACGGACCGTGGCGCGGTTGCGCGACGAGCTGCACGAGCAGCCGTTCACCGAGCGCCACACCCGCGCCCGCGAGGACCGCAGCGTGTGGCTCGGCGCCGAGGCCGACGGCATGGCCACGCTCTGCGCCCTGCTGCCGGCCCCGGTCGCGGTCGGCGCCTACAACCGTCTCGACCGCATCGCCCGCTCGCTCCGCGACGGGGCGGACGCGGCGGGGATCGGGTTCCGTGCAGGTGCAGGTGCAGGTGCAGGTGCAGGTGCGAGTGCGAGTGGGAGTGCGAGTGCGACTGCGACTGCACAGAGCGGTGCTGGTGCCCGTGGCGATGCTCCGGTGGCAGTCGGCGCGCGGACGGACGCTGGTGCTGGTGCTGGTGCTGGTGCTGGTGCTGGTGCCGGGCTCGGCGCGGAGACGGGTGGCGGCGCCGGTGGAGACGCTGACATCTCCCTCGGCGACGGCCGGACGCTCGCGCAGCTGCGGGCCGACGCGCTCGTCGATCTGCTCATCGACGGCGACATCTCCGCAGACGGATCCTCGGGAGAAGGAGCGAGCGCCGTCCGTGCCTCGGGCTCCGGAATCCACGCCTCGGGCTCCGGAATCCACGCCTCGGTCTCCGGAGTCCGCGCCGACGTGCGCCTCACCCTGGCCGCCAGCACCGCCGTCGGCCTCGACGACGCGCCGGCCGAACTCGACGGCTACGGTCTCGTCCCCGCCGACGTCGCCCGGGAGCTCGTCCGCACGGCGGCCACCTTCACGCGGGTGCTGACCGATCCGGACACGGGAGTGGTGACGTCGGTCGGCAGGACCCTCCGCGTCCCGCCCCCTCGGATGCGCCTCCAGCTGCAGCTGCGCGACCGGACCTGCCGGTTCCCCGGCTGCACCCGCTCGTCCTCGACGGCCGAGGCCGATCACACCCTCGAATGGCGGAACGGAGGCGAGACCGCCCTCGGCAACCTGGCCTCGCTCTGTGTCGCGCACCACCACGTCCGCCACGGCGACCGCTGGACCTACGCCCTCCATCCGGACGGCACCGTCGTCTGGACGACCCCCACCGGCCGTCGGATCACCGACCGACCGCGGGCGCTGCCCGGGGCTCCGCTGCCGCCCACGCGACGACCGACGCCGCAGTCGGCGCAAGAACCGGAGCCGGAGCCGGAGCCGCAGCTGAAGTCGAAGCCCGAGCCGGAGCCGGAGCCGCAGCCGCAGCCGCAGCCGCCACGATCTTCGTCCTCGCTGTTGTGGTCGTCGCGACCGTCGTCACCTCGGGCGTCCCCCTCGGTGCTGTCGCCGACGCGGCCGCGGTTCGTGGACGCGTCTCCGCCGTTCTGATCCGCAGCCCGACATGCCGGGCGATTCGACACTCCGTCGGACGCGAGGCGGTGAATCGCCGTGCCTGGACACGCCCAGGCGCCCTCGCGCTCTCTCACCTCCGGCGCCGCGAGGTCCGTCGGCACGTCGGCGCTTCGTCGAGCCTCGAGTTCCGCGCCCCGCGCCCCGAGCTCCGAGCTCCGAGCTCCGAGCCCCGTGTCCCGGACCTCCGAGCCTCGAGCACCGTGTCCCGTCGTGCTTCGGCGCTTCGGGGCGTCGGCCACCGCGTCCCGGTCCGCCCGTGTCCCGGTCCGTCCCTGTCCCCGGTCCGCCCCTCCGTCCCGGTCCGCTCCCGTCCCGCTCCGGCTGGCGGACGCCCCCGCCGCGCAGGAGAGCCGTCGAACTCGGGAGATCACGACCGGACGACCTCCACGTGGTTCACGTTCTCCGGCGCCCGCTGCCCGCCGCCCGCCGCGTCCGTCGGCCCACTCCTTCCCTGTCCTCTCCTGCCCTGCTCTCTCCTGCCCCGTCCGGTCAGGAGCGTCCGGCCGCGGCGACCGCTCCACGCCGCCCGTGCCGCCGCCCGTGCCCCCGCCCGTGCCGCCGCCCGACCTCACCGGATGCCGCTGCGCGCGAACCCCTGCACGAAGTAGCGCTGGAAGCACAGGAACAGCAGCACCATCGGCAGCACCGACACCAGCGCCAGCGCCATGCTCGCGCTGTAGTCCGGCGTCGACTGGCCCTTGAGGTAGAGCAGGCCGATCGGTAGCGTGAACAGCTCGTTGTCCTTCAGGGCGATCAGCGGCCAGGCGAAGTCGTTCCAGCTGCCGAGCAGAGTCAGCAGGATCAGGACGGCGATCAGCGGCTTCGAGAGCGGCAGCACGATCTGCAGGAACACCCGCAGGTGGCCGGCGCCGTCGATCCGCGCCGCCTCGATCAGCTCCTCCGGGATGGAGAGGAAGAACTGCCGGGCGAGGAAGATCCCGAAGGCCGCCGCTGCTCCGGGCAGGATCACCGACCAGTAGGTGCCGTAGATCTGCAGTCCGGTCACGAGCTTGAACTGCGCGACCATGATCGCCTGCACCGGGATCATCATCGTGGCCAGTGCGAGCAGGAACAGCAGGTTCCGCCCCGGGAAGCGCAGCCGCGCGAAGCCCCAGCCGGCCAGCAGGTTCACCACGACGGTGAACACCGTGACGAACACCCCGATCACGATCGAGTTGACGAACCACTCGCCCACGGGGAAGCGCGCGAACACCGTCGCGAAGTTCTCGAACGAGATCTCGCTCGGCCAGAAGCGGGGCGGGCCGGGCGCGAACACCTCGCCGCGCGGCGAGAAGGCGATGACGAGCATCCAGTACAGCGGGAAGAACACGATCGCCGAGGCGACGATCGCGACGACGAGGCGGACGACGAGTCCGGAGCGGGAGCCGTCGCGGCGGGAGGGACGCCGGCGCGGGGTCTCGCGGGCGGTGGCCGCGGCGACCGCAGCGGGCGTGGTGACGGTGGAGGACGACATGAGGGCTCCTAGTCGACGAGGTCGCGCGTGCGGCTCGTGCGCCACTGCAGGTAGGTGAAGGCGAGGGAGACCATCAGGATGACGACGCCGAGCGCGGCGCCGTAGCCCTGCTCGCGGACCTGGAAGCCGTTGCGGTACGCGTAGGTGCCGAGCACCGACGTGGAGAAGCCGGGGCCGCCGCCCGTCATCACGAAGACGATGTCGAAGACCTGGAACGAGGCGATCACGTTCATGATCAGCAGGAAGAAGGTGGACGGGCCGACCAGCGGCACCGTGAGTGCGCGGAACTGCTGCCAGCGCGTCGCTCCGTCGATCCGTGCGGCCTCGTAGAGCTCGGGCGAGACGCTCTGCAGGCCCGCCAGGTAGATCACCATGTTGAAGCCGATCCGCAGCCACACCGCGGTCAGCATCACCGAGATCATCGCCGCGGAGCCGTCCGACTGCCAGGCGACCGGCGAGGCGCCCAGCGAGCTCAGCACCTTGTTCACGATGCCCGAGGACTCGCTGAAGATCGTGACCGCGATCATCCCGGAGGCGACGCCCGAGATCACCAGGGGCAGCACGATCACCGTGCGGAAGATCCCGCGCGCGGGCAGGACGGAGTTGAGCAGCACGGCCAGGCCGAGGCCGCCGGCGAGCTCGAGCGGCACGGTGACCGCGGTGAAGAGGAGCGTGTTGCCCAGGCTCTGCCAGAACACCGGGTCGGCGCCCATCCGCAGGTAGTTCGCGAAGCCGACCCACTCGGGCGTGCCGAAGCCGCGCGACTCCTGGAACGAGAGCTGGATCGCCCAGAGGATCGGCACGAACAGGAACAGCGCCATCAGGAGCAGGTTCGGGCCGACGAAGCCGAAGCCGGCGAGGGCCTCGCGCCTGCGGGCCGACCGCGGCCGGGCGGAGGAGCCCGCCCGGCCGCGGAGGGTGGTGGCGGTCATCAGCTGGTCGCCTGCTGGATGGCCGCGTCGAGGCCGGAGAGGGTCTCCTCGGTGCTGCGCCCGCCGACGAACGCCTCCTCGAGCTGGTCCTGCATCGCGACGGAGATCTTCGCGAGGAACGGCGAGGTGAGCTGCTGCACGTCGCGCGGGGTGATCGTCGCGGCCTGCTCGACGAAGACGGGCATCACGTCCGGGCGCACCGCGAAGTCGATCGACGCGGGGTCGATGTCGGACCGGGTGGGCAGCTCGTTCGTCGCCGCGCAGAACTCGGCCATGGTGTCGGCCTGCGTCATGAACGAGAGGAACTCGGTCGCGAGCTCGGGGTTGTCGGTGTCGGCCGTGGCGACGAGGGCGTTGCCGCCGAGGTCGGTCGCGCCGCGCTCGTCGACGGGCATCGGCGTGGCGGTCCACTCGAAGTCGGCGAGGTCGTCGATGTCCGGCACGAGGAAGGACCCGGCGAACGCCATCGCCGCGGTCTGCTCCGTGAAGAAGGAGTCGGCGTAGGTGGCGGACTTCACCGAGCTGGTCGGCGGGACCCAGTCGTTGTCGAAGAAGCTCTTCGTGAAGTCCAGGGCCTTCGCGCCCGCGGCCGAGTCGATCGCCGGAGTGGTGCCGTCCTCCTCCAGCAGCGTGCCGTCGGCCTCGAACAGCCAGCTCAGCCAGCGGGGCGTGCCGCCGAGCTGCCAGTTGTAGACGAACGGGTACTGCTCGGCGGGCAGGCTCGCGCGCAGCTTCGCGGAGGCGTCGGCGAACTCCTCCCAGGTCCACGCCTCGTCGGCGGTGGTCGGCACGTCGGTGATGCCGGCCGCCGCGAGCAGCTGCGTGTTCACCAGCAGCGCCGACACGTCGGTCTGGTGCGGGACGCCGTAGGGCTTCCCCTCGAAGGAGACGGCCTCCTGGAACGCGGGCGTGAAGGAGTCGAAGTCGTCGATCCGGTCGGTCAGGTCGAGCAGCTGCTCCTGGCTGGAGTAGACGCCGAGGTTGCCGTAGTCGACGCGGAACACGTCGGGGGCCTCGCCCGACGACAGCTGCGCGTCGATGTTGCTGAACATCTGGTCGTAGGGGACGACGTTGAGCTCGACGCTCGCCCCCTCGTGCTCGGCCTCGAAGTCGGTGATCAGCGACTCGAAGGCCGCCTGCTCGGACTCGCTGGCCCAGGTGGTGAAGGTGATCGAGTCGGCGTCGGCCGAACCGCCGCCTCCTCCTCCGAAGCCGCTGCAGCCGGTGAGGGCGGCGGTCGACGCCAGGACGGCGGCGAGAGGGATGAATCGTCTGCGCATGGGTGGTCTCCTGCTGTGAAGGGTCGGACGGGGGCGGGGTCGGAGGGCCGCGTCAGGCGGGGCGGCGGAGGGCGGTCTCGACGAGCGAGACGAGGCCGTGCGGGCCGAGCTGGCCGACGAGCAGGTCGAGCGGAGTGGGGACGGGCAGCGCCGAGGCGGCGCGGCCGAGGCGGGAGGCGGGGACGGAGGCGGCCTCGCGCTCCTCCGGCTCCGGGTCGGCGAGGGCCAGCGCGACAGTGGCGGCCACGTCCTCGACCGCGCGGACGCAGCCGAAGCGGACGATCCGCTCGTCGTCGATCAGGGCCTCGCCGTAGCCCGCGCGGAACGCCGAGCGCTGCACGTCGCTGATCGGCCGCGAGTAGATGACGCCCAGCTCGATCAGGAGCAGGTCGGCCTCCCGCGGGGCGACGGTGGCCTCGTCGAAGTCGATCAGCCAGGGGCGGCCGCTCTCGTCGATGACGACGTTGCCGGGATGCGGGTCGCCGTGGAGGGGCACGCGGGAAGTGGGCGTGCGGGCGCGCTTCAGCCGCCGCTCGGAGCCGGCGAGGGCGTCGAGGCGGGAGCGGTTCGCGCGCCACAGCGCGGTGAGGCGGGGGCGGGGCTCCGGCTGCGCATCGATCCTCTCGTCGGTCTCGGCGAGGAGGTCGGCGAGCGGACGGCGGACACGGCGGATGCCCCGCCGCACGGGAGGCGCGAGGGTCGGCGGCTCGGCGTCGTGCACGGAGCGCAGGACCGCGCCGAACCCCTCCCAGTCGAGGGCGTCCTCGCCGGAGTCGACCGCGTCCTCGCCGAGGATCCACGGCGCGACCGAGACCCGCAGCCCCCGGTCCTCCGCCCAGGGGCGCCCGTCGGAGGCGCGGTGCGGCGCCGCGACGCCCGGCACCCCCGCCTCTCCCAGCGACGCCGAGAGCGCGAGTCCGAAGCGCCCGTCGCGAGCCGACGCCTTGACGCTCCACAGCGCCCCGGAGCCGTCGGCCGCGCACCAGACGCGCGCTCCGTGGTCGAGTCCGCCGACGACGGGCTCCAGGTCGACGAGGCCGACGCCGAACTCGCGGCGCACCAGAGCGCGCGCCCAGGCGCCCGCCTCCTCGATCGTGTCCATCCCGCTCATGCTGACGCGCGGGCGCCCCGCGAGCAGGTGCTTGCGCGATCGGTGATCGTAGGCATGGGTGCGGGCTGAGCCGCGTCTCAGGCTCGGGCGGGGAAGAGGGCGAGCCGCTGCTCCGTCCCCTGCTGCCGGACCGTGAGAACGGGAGCCGCGAGCGCGTGACCGTGGTGGTAGCCCGTCACCGACTCGGGGGCGTCCCCGGCGGTGAGGGGCAGGAACGCGATCGGCGAGAGGTCCGCGTCGGCGCGGAACAGCGAGAGCGCCCTCGCGGTGACGACGGCCAGCAGCACGGGGTCCGGCTTCGCCGCGCGCAGCGCCGGGAGGTCGACCGCGGCTCCGGCGACCGCGAGCGTCCGCAGCGAGGCCGGCGTCTCCGGAGTGTTCAGCACCGCGGTGACGCCGCCGTCCGGATGCTCGGCCCGCAGCCTCTCGAGGCTCGGCCGTGACCACCGCTCCTCGACGCGCCGCCGGAGCCCGAAGCCGAGCACCGCGACGATCACCGCGGCCACCGCGAGCACCACGCCCCACCCTCCGTAGAGCTGGAACGCCCGGGCCCCCGACCACGCCGCCGCGACGACCACCGTCGCCCCGAAGAACGCCTCGCTCCCGAGCGACCGCAGCCGGGTCGACTGCACCTCCTGCGTCACGAGCGCTCCTCCGGGTCGGGCGGGGATCCACCCCTCGCGCGGAAGGCCGGCTCAGCGCCCGCGCCGCGCCCGCGGATCGGTGAGGAGCCGGACCGGGGGGAGGTCGGCCAGGTCGGGGGACACGAAGCCCAGCACGTCGGAGTGGTGGTCGGCGGAGGCACGGCGGAGGAAGGACCAGCACTTGAGCGAGGACGGGCGCCGGTCGAGGGGGAGGGGAGCGGCCTCCACGATGATCACGGTGGCGGAGCGGTGCAGGATCCGCACGGGCACGCGGCTCTCGCGGCCGTCGACGGTCCAGCTGGAGACGCCGCGGATGCGGCCGTCCTCGCGGTCGACCCCGACGGTGAGGACGCTCCGGAAGTCGTCGGACGCGGCGCCCATGCCGATCTGGAAGTCCCCGTCGGCGCCGTCGAGCACGAAGGCGACGTCGAGTCCGCGGCGGTGGCGGACGGTGAAGGTGGCGAGCAGGGGACCGCTCCCGAACCTCGGGGCCTCGTCGCGGGCCTGCCGGACACGCTGCTCCGCGTCGTCCTTGTCCATGGAGCCACTCCTGCCGTCCCGGCGGAGCGGGGCCCGCGCGCCCGTCGAGCCTAGGGGCAGGGCCTGCCGGTCAGCGGGCGCGCGGCAGGGTCACGCGGAACCGCGCTCCCACCGGTCCCTCCTGCGCCACCAGGTCGCCGCCGAGGGCCCGGGCCAGCCCACGCGCGATCGGCAGGCCGAGGCCTGAGCCGCCGTCGGCGCGGTTGCGGGCGTCGTCGAGGCGGACGAGGCGGTCGAAGACGCGCTCGCGGTCGGCCTCGGCGATGCCGGGGCCGTCGTCGTCGACGGTGATCGTGACGGAGTCGGCGGCCGCCTCGACGGCGACGTCGATCCGGGAGCGGGCGAAGCGGGCACCGTTCTCGAGGAGGTTGCCGAGCACCTGAGCCAGCCGGTCGGCGTCGGCGCTGACCAGGAGCGGCTCGGCGGGCCGGTGCAGCTCGATCGCGAGGCCCGGGCGGCGCAGCTCCTGGCGCTCGATCGCGGCCTCGGCGACGCCCGCCGGGTCCAGCGGACGCGACTCCAGAGCCAGGCCCTCGTCCAGCCGCGCCATCAGCAGCATGTCCTGGATGAGGCGGCCCGCGCGCAGCGACTCCCGCACGACGTGCACGGAGAGGCGCTCGCGCTCCTGCTCGCCGCCGTCGCCGCGGACGAGCGCGTCGGCGGCGGCCTGGATGCCGGCGACCGGCGTCCGCAGCTCGTGCGCGGCGTCCGAGACGAACGCGCGCATCCGCTGCTCCGCCGCGAGGGCCGTCGCCTCGGCGGCGAGGGCGCTGCGCTCGGCCTGCTCGAGGTCGTCGAGCATCTCGTCGAACGCGGTCGCGGTGCGGCCGAGCTCGGTCCGCGGGCGGGAGGGGCGCAGCCGCCGCCCGCGGTCGCCGTGCGCGATGTCGCGGGCCACGTCGGTCATCCGCTCGAGGGGCCGGAGGGTCGCGCGGACCACGACGATCAGCGCGAGGGCGGCCAGCACGAGGAACACGGCCGACGCGGCGAGCAGGATCCCGTTCAGCTGCGCGAGGGTGCTGCCCACCGATCCGGCCTCGCTGGTGAGCTGGAGTCGGGTGCCGTCGCTGAGGGTCGACTCGAGGGTGATCAGCTCGTCGTCGGCGGCGACGCTGCTCGAGACGACGGTGACGGCGGCGGAGGCGGCTCGGGGCGGGACGGCTCCGGAGGAGGAGCTCGTGCCGGGAGGCGACGGCGGCTCTCCGAGCTGGTCGGCGGCTCCCGGGCCCAGGCGCAGCTGCTCCGGGCTCGGCCCGGCCACGACGTCCTCGCCCTCGGGGCTCGTGATCCGCACCGAGACGCCCTGCGCCGAGAGGCGCGAGGCGAGGGCGTCGTCGGCGATCGTGCCGACCAGCGCGGCGGCGGCGGAGGCACGGTCCTGCAGCCGCTCCTCGATCTGGTCGCGGAGGCGCTCGCCGAGCACCGCCTGCACCGTCGCCGAGAGGGCCAGGAGCAGAACGGCCAGCAGCGCGAGCACGGCCAGGACGGTGCGGAGGCGGAGCGAGCCGGTCCGCAGCGCGCCCGGCCGGGAGCGGCTCACGCCTCCACCCGGTAGCCGAGGCCGCGGACGGTGTGCACGAGCCGGTCGCCGTGCGCCTCCATCTTCTTGCGGAGGGAGCTGAGGTGCACCTCGACGAGGTTCGGGTCGACGTGGTCGTAGCCCCAGACCTGCGTGAGGATCTGGGTCTTGGTGAGGGTGCGGCCGCGGTTCCCGGCGAGGAAGGCGAGGAGGCGGAACTCGGTCGCGGTGAGGTCGAGGGCGACGCCGCCGCGGCGGGCGCGGCCCGACTCCGGGTCGACGACGAGGTCGCCGATCTCGACGACGGACGGGATGCGGCCGCGGCGGCGCAGCACGGCGGTCACGCGCTTGACGAGCTCGGCGAGCACGAACGGCTTCACCACGTAGTCGTCGACGCCCTCGTCGAAGCCGCGGAGGCGGTCGTCGACGGCGTCGCGGGCGGTGAGCATGATCACGGCCGCGTCGCTGCTGCGGCGGATCCGCTCGGCGAGCACGATGCCGCTCGGGCCGGGGAGCATCCAGTCGAGGATCACCAGGTCCGGAGCGAAGGTGCTCAGCTCGCGGGCGAGGTCCTCGCCGGAGACGAGACCGCGGACCGTGAAGCGCTCGCTGCGCAGCGCGGTCTCGACGGAGGAGCGGATGGCGTCGTCGTCCTCGATGAGGAGCACACGGGCGGAGGAGGGCATGTGGTCGAACCTAGGGGCCGCGGATCGGGGCGCACCCGGCGTCTGCTGTGGAGGGTCTGTTCTTAAGTCCGGCTTCAGATTCGCCTTCGAATCTGAGATGGAACCGGCCGCAACCGATCCCGAACGGGGTCGGCACCGGGCCGGAACGAGGAGACACCCATGACCGAGTCGACCACCCCCGCCGAGAAGGGCTCGAGCTTCGGGCCGCGCCGTCCGAAGAAGCGCGCCCTGACCATCGGCATCGCCGTCGGCGCCCTCGGACTCGTCGCGCTCGGCTCGACCGCCGCGTTCGCCGCGACGCCGTCGAGCACGCCGACCTCCAGCGCCACACCGCTGCACTCCACCTCCACCGACGCTCCGTCCACCGATGCGCCGTCGACCGGTGCGCCGTCGACCGATGCGCCCGCCGAGGGCACCGCTCCCACCCCGCCCGGCCCCGGCCGGTGCGGCCCCGCCGGCCGGGGCCGGGCGGGGTGGGAG
>NZ_PSTL01000004.1:0-208629 GCF_002930845.1 Rathayibacter sp. AY1A7
CCGTTCCTCCCCCTCCCACCCCGGAGCCGCCGACGGCGGCCCCGACACGACCCAGAAGGGCTCCTAGTCCGTGCCAACGACACGCCTCAGCACCGAACCCACCGCCGTCCTCGTCCTCGAGGACGGACGACGATTCCGGGGACAGGCCTACGGCGCCCGAGGCCGCACCCTGGGCGAGATCGTCTTCGCCACCGGCATGACCGGGTACCAGGAGACGCTGACCGACCCGAGCTACGCCGGCCAGATCGTCGTGCAGACCGCGCCTCACATCGGCAACACCGGGACCAACGACGAGGACATGGAGTCGCGCCGCATCTGGGTCGCCGGCTACGTCGTCCGCGACCCCTCCCGCGTCGTCTCCAACTTCCGCGCGCAGCGCTCCCTCGGCGACGACCTGGAGACCGACGGCATCGTCGGGATCTCCGGCGTCGACACCCGGGCGATCACCCGCCACATCCGCTCGGCCGGCTCGATGCGCGCCGGCGTGTTCTCCGGCGAGGACCTCGCCCTCCCCGAGGAGGAGCAGCTCGCGCTGGTCCTCGGCGGCCGGCAGATGCAGGGGCTCAACCTGTCCTCCTCGGTCTCGACCGACGAGCAGTACACGGTGCCCGCCCGCGGCGAGCGCGTCGGCTCGGTCGCGGTCATCGACCTCGGGGTGAAGACCTCGACGGTCGACTACCTCGCGGAGCGCGGCTTCGACGTGCACGTGCTGCCCGAGTCCGTGACCGCCGAGCAGGTGCTCGCGCTCGACCCGTCCGCGCTCTTCTTCTCCAACGGCCCCGGCGACCCCGATGCCTCGGACCGCCACGTCGAGCTGCTGCGCACCACCCTGCGCGCCGACCTGCCGTTCTTCGGCATCTGCTTCGGCAACCAGCTGCTCGGGCGCGCTCTCGGCTTCGGCACCTACAAGCTCCCGTTCGGCCACCGCGGGATCAACCAGCCCGTGCTCGACAAGCTCACCGGCCGCGTGGAGATCACCTCGCAGAACCACGGGTTCGCCGTGGACGCGCCGATCGAGGGCGAGCTGGACTCGCCCGAGGGCTTCGGCCGCGTCGAGGTCAGCCACTACTCCCTCAACGACTCGGTCGTGGAGGGCCTGCGCTGCCTCGACATCCCCGCCTTCTCGGTGCAGTACCACCCGGAGGCGGCGGCCGGCCCGCACGACTCCAACCACCTCTTCGACCGCTTCCGCGAGATGGTCGTGCAGCGCACGGCCGGGCGCGGGGCCTCGGAGCCCACCGACATCCCCACGACCAGCAGCATCGGAGAGCAGAAGTAATGCCGCGCAGGGAAGACATCCAGAGCGTCCTGGTCATCGGCTCCGGCCCGATCGTCATCGGACAGGCCGTCGAGTTCGACTACTCCGGCACCCAGGCCTGCCGCGTGCTGCGTGCCGAGGGGGTGCGCGTGATCCTCGTCAACTCCAACCCGGCGACGATCATGACCGATCCCGACTTCGCCGACGCCACCTACGTGGAGCCGATCACGCCCAAGGCGATCGAGGCGATCATCGCCAAGGAGAAGCCGGACGCCATCCTGCCGACCCTCGGCGGGCAGACGGCCCTGAACGCGGCCATCCAGCTGCACGACCTCGGGATCCTCGAGAAGTACGGCGTCGAGCTCATCGGCGCGAGCTTCGAGGCGATCAACCGCGGCGAGGACCGCCAGATCTTCAAGCAGCTGGTGCTGGACGCGGGCGCCGACGTCGCGAAGTCCTACATCGCGCACACCGTCGACGAGGCGATCGAGTACGCCGAGGACCTGGGCTACCCCCTCGTCATCCGCCCGTCGTTCACCATGGGCGGCCTGGGCTCCGGCTTCGCCTACACCCGCGAGGAGCTGGTGCGGATGGTCGGCGACGGCCTGCACCAGAGCCCCACCACCGAGGTTCTCCTGGAGGAGTCGATCCTCGGCTGGAAGGAGTACGAGCTCGAGCTCATGCGCGACACGGCCGACAACACGGTCGTCGTCTGCTCGATCGAGAACGTCGACCCCGTCGGCGTGCACACGGGCGACTCGATCACCGTCGCACCGGCGCTGACCCTCACCGACCGCGAGTACCAGAAGCTGCGCGACATCGGCATCCGGATCATCCGCGACGTGGGCGTGGACACCGGCGGCTGCAACATCCAGTTCGCGATCGACCCGGCGGACGGCCGGATCATCGTGATCGAGATGAACCCGCGCGTCTCCCGCTCCTCCGCCCTCGCCTCCAAGGCGACCGGCTTCCCGATCGCCAAGATCGCCGCGAAGCTCGCCATCGGCTACCGCCTGGACGAGATCCCGAACGACATCACCAAGGTGACGCCGGCGAGCTTCGAGCCGACGCTGGACTACGTGGTCGTGAAGGTCCCGCGGTTCGCGTTCGAGAAGTTCCCGGCCGCCGACAAGACGCTGACCACGACCATGAAGTCGGTGGGCGAGGCGATGGCGATCGGCCGCAACTACGCGCAGGCGCTGCAGAAGGCGCTCCGCTCGCTCGAGAAGCGCGGCTCGTCGTTCCACTGGGGCGCGCAGGAGCGCTCGGTCGAGGAGCTCCTCGAGATCGCGAGGACCCCCACCGATGGCCGCATCGTCACCGTGCAGCAGGCGCTGCGCCTGGGAGCCACGGTCGAGCAGGCGTTCGAGTCCACGAAGATCGACCCCTGGTTCCTCGACCAGATCGTGCTGATCAACGAGATCGCCGACCTGGTGCGCGAGCACGACGGCCTCGACGCCGGACTCCTCCGCCTGGCGAAGGACCACGGCTTCTCGGACGCGCAGATCGCCGAGCTCCGCGGGCTCGACGAGGCGGAGGTCCGCCGCACCCGCTACGCGCTGGACGTGCGCCCGGTCTACAAGACCGTCGACACCTGCGCGGGTGAGTTCCCGGCGCTCACGCCGTACCACTACTCCTCGTACGACGAGGAGACGGAGGTCGTCGCCGCCGACCGCCGCAAGGTCGTCATCCTGGGCTCCGGCCCCAACCGCATCGGCCAGGGGGTCGAGTTCGACTACTCCTGCGTGCACGCCTCGTTCGCGCTCTCGGACGCGGGCTTCGAGACGATCATGATCAACTGCAACCCCGAGACGGTCTCGACCGACTACGACACCTCGGACCGCCTCTACTTCGAGCCGCTGACTCTCGAGGACGTGCTCGAGGTCATCCACGCGGAGTCGCAGTCCGGCGAGCTCGTCGGCGTCGTCGTGCAGCTGGGCGGCCAGACGGCGCTCGGGCTCGCCGCGGGCCTCGAGTCGGCCGGCGTACCCATCCTCGGCACCACCCCCGCGAACATCGACCTCGCGGAGGAGCGCGGCGCGTTCTCGCGGATCCTCGACGAGGCGGGGCTTCTCGCTCCGCGCAACGGCACCGCGACCGACCTCGACGGCGCCCGCGAGGTCGCGGTGGAGATCGGCTACCCGGTCCTCGTCCGTCCGTCGTTCGTCCTCGGCGGGCGCGGCATGGAGATCGTCTACGGCACGCCCCAGCTCGAGGACTACTTCGAGCGGATGGCCGGCGAGGGGATCATCGACGAGGCGCACCCGCTGCTGGTGGACCGCTTCCTCGACGACGCGATCGAGATCGACGTCGATGCGCTCTTCGACGGCGAGCAGCTCTACATCGGCGGCGTGATGGAGCACATCGAGGAGGCCGGCATCCACTCCGGCGACTCGGCGTGCACGCTCCCGCCGGTGACGCTCGGCCGCCGGCAGATCGACCAGGTGCGGGAGGCGACCCTCGCGATCGCGCAGGGCGTCGGCGTCCGGGGACTGCTGAACGTCCAGTTCGCGATCGGCCAGGGCGTGCTCTACGTGCTCGAGGCGAACCCCCGGGCCTCGCGCACCGTGCCGTTCGTGTCGAAGGCGCTGGGGATCCCGCTCGCGAAGGCCGCGTCGCGCCTGATGGTGGGCGAGACCATCGCCGCGCTGAAGGCCGAGGGCCTGCTGCCCGAGCGCGACGGCTCCGACGTCCCGATGGACTCTCCCATCGCGGTGAAGGAGGCGGTCCTGCCGTTCAAGCGCTTCCGTACCAAGGAGGGCCAGATCGTCGACTCGCTGCTCGGGCCCGAGATGCGCTCCACCGGCGAGGTCATGGGGATCGACCGCGACTTCCCGCGCGCCTTCGCGAAGAGCCAGGACGCCGCGTACGGCGGCATGCCGGCGAGCGGGACCGTCTTCATCTCGGTCGCCGACCGCGACAAGCGCTCGATCGTCCTGCCCGCGCTGCGCCTGCGCCAGCTCGGCTTCGACATCCTCGCGACCGAGGGCACGGCCGAGGTGCTGAACCGCAACGGGATCCAGGCCCGCGTGGTCCGCAAGTACAGCGAGACCGCCGAGGGCGACGCGCCCTCCATCGTCGAGCTGATCGCCCGCGACGAGGTCGACGTGGTGATCAACACGCCCAGCGGAGGAGCGACCCGCGCCGACGGCTACGAGATCCGCGCCGCCGCGGTCGCCGCGGACAAGCCGCTGTTCACCACGATCGCCCAGCTCGCGGCCGCGGTCGCCTCGCTCGACGCGGCGAACGAGCCCTTCGAGGTGACGAGCCTGCAGGACTACGCCCTGCGCCGCGCGGAGCGCACCGCGTGAGCGGCGGCGCGGCGGGCACCGCCTCCTTCGGCTCGCGCCTCGAGGCGGCGTTCGCCGCGCACGGCCGGCTCTGCGTCGGGATCGACCCGCACGCGTACCTGCTCGACGCGTGGGGCCTCGCCGACGACGCAGCCGGACTCGAGAGCTTCGGCCGCACGGTCGTCGAGGCGGCGGCCGGCCGCGTGGGCGTGGTGAAGCCGCAGATCGCGTTCTTCGAGCGGCACGGCTCGGCGGGCTACGCCGCGCTCGAGCGCGTGCTCGCCGACGCCCGCGAGGCCGGACTGCTGGTGATCGCCGACGTCAAGCGCGGCGACATCGGCACGAGCGTCACCGCCTACGCCGAGGCGTGGCTCCGGCCGGGCTCGCCGCTCGAGGCGGACGCCATGACCGCCGCGGCCTACCAGGGGCTCGGCTCCCTCGAGGGGATGCTGACCCTCGCGGAGGAGGCGGGCAAGGGCGTGTTCGTCCTCGCAGCCACCTCCAACCCCGAGGCCCGTCCCGTGCAGCGCGCCCTCGTGCAGGACGGCGGCCGGGCGGGATACACCGTGGCACGCGCGGTCGTGGCGGACGTGGCATCCTGGAACGACGCTCACGCTCGCGCGTCGATCGGCTCGGTCGGCGTGGTGCTCGGCGCCACGGTCGCCCTGGGCGACTTCGGCATCGGCATCGACGAGCCGCTGCACCCCGCACTCCCGGTGCTCGCGCCCGGCTTCGGCCACCAGGGCGCGGCCGTCGCGGACGCGCAGCGGCTGTTCGGCGCGCTGAGCGCCGCCACCATCGTCAGCGAGTCGCGAAGCGTGCTCGGCGCCGGCCCCTCGGGGATCGCGGCCGAGATCACCCGCCGCGCGACCGACATCCAGGAGACCCTTGTCCGCTGAAACCGTCAGCCCCGATCCCGGCGCCTCCTCGGGCCCGGAGGCCGTGCGCCGTCCCTCGCCGCCCGAGGTCGACCGGCGCGCCGCCTCCGAGGCCGCGATCGCGGCGCGCCGTGCCCGCGCCGCCGTCAAGAAGGCCGTCGCCGCCGGACGCCGCCCCGCGACCGCCGTGCTCGCGGCCGCCCAGGCCGAGCCGCTCGGAGTCGAGGGGCGGATGCGCGTCAGCGAGCTGCTCCGCGCCGTGCCCGCGCTCGGCGTGGTCAAGACGCCCAGGGTGATGGACCAGCTGCGGATCGCTGAGTCGAAGCGCCTCGGCGGGCTCGGCCGGCGCCAGGTCGAGGGCCTGGCGTCGTTCCTGGAGGAGCGGGAGTCGCGGCAGCGCCGCCCCGGCCGCAACCGCCTGCTCGTCCTCGCCGGTCCGACCGCGGTCGGCAAGGGCACGGTGTCGACCTACATCCGCGAGAACTACCCGGACGTCCTGCTCTCGGTCTCGGCCACCACCCGGGCCCCGCGTCCGGGCGAGGTGGACGGCGTCAGCTACTACTTCGTCGACGACGCCGAGTTCGACCGGATGGTCGCGGCGGGGGAGTTCCTCGAGTACGCCGTCGTCCACAACGCTCACCGCTACGGCACGCCCCGCGGCCCCATCGACGCCGCGCTGGAGCAGGGCCGGCAGGTGATGCTCGAGATCGACATCCAGGGTGCCCGCCAGGTGCGCGAGCGGATGCCGGACGCGCGGCTGGTCTTCCTCCTGCCGCCGACCTGGGACGAGCTGGTCCGCCGACTGGTCGGCCGCGGCACCGAGAGCGCGGAGGAGCAGGAGCGCCGCCTGGCCACCGCGAAGGTGGAGCTGGCCGCGCAGGACGAGTTCGATTTCGCCGTCGTCAACAGCACCGTGCCCGAAGCGGCCCGCGAGGTCGTAGAATTGATGTCGCCTCGTGCCGACGGCGCGCCCGCTGACCCGGGCCGCTGACACCGGGCCACCGACCACCTCCGGGCCGACGCCCCGGGTCCCACCGGGCACACGCCCCTCGGAGCCCGCGCGTCGTGTTGCTCCGGAGCCGCAGATCGGCGCTGATGCGCCTGCAAGGAGACACCCATGGCCAACAACCTCGGCATCATCGACCCGCCCATCGACGAGCTCCTCTCGAAGGTCGACTCCAAGTACGCGCTGGTGATCTTCGCCTCCAAGCGCGCCCGCCAGATCAACGACTACTACGCCGACCTCCACGAGGGCAGCCTGTTCGACAACGTCGGCCCGCTCGTCGACTCCACCATCGACGACAAGCCCCTCTCGGTCGCACTGCACGAGATCAACGAGGACAAGCTCGTCGCCAAGCCCCTCGCCGAGTAGTCCCCTCCGGGTGGGCTCCTCTCTCGAGGCCGGCCGACGGCTCAACGTCGTCGTCGGCATCACCGGCGGCATCGCCGCGTACAAGGCCGTCGGAGTCGTCCGCGCGCTGGTCCTCGCGGAGCACGACGTGCACGTCGTCGCGACCGAGGCCGCGCTGCGCTTCGTCGGGAAGCCCACCCTCGAGGCCATCTCGCGGAACCCGGTGCACACCGAGCTCTACGAGGGCGTCGCCGAGGTCCGGCACGTGGCAATCGGCCAGGCCGCCGACCTCATCGTGATCGCGCCCGCGACGGCGCACACGCTCGCCAAGCTCGCCGCCGGCCTCGCCGACGACCTGCTCGGCAACACGGTGCTCGCGAGCACCGCCCCGCTCGTGGTCGCCCCCGCGATGCACACCGAGATGTGGGCGAACGCCGCCACCGTCGCGAACACGGCGGTGCTCCGCTCCCGCGGCGTGCACGTCGTCGGCCCCGCGGTCGGCCGCCTCACCGGCGCCGACTCGGGCCCCGGCCGCATGGAGGAGCCCGAGACGATCGTGGCGGAGGCCCTCGCCGTCCACGCCCGCTCCGCCTCCGCCCGCCGCGACCTGGCGGGCGTGCGCGTCCTCGTGACCGCCGGCGGCACCCGCGAGCCCCTCGACCCGGTGCGCTTCGTCGGCAACCGCTCCAGCGGCAGGCAGGGCGTCGCGCTCGCGCTGGCCGCTGCGGCCCGGGGCGCGGAGGTCACCCTCCTCGCCGCGAACCTCGACGTGCCGGCGCCGGAGGGCGTCACGGTCCTCCCGGTGGGCACCGCGCTCGAGCTGCGCGAGGCCGCTCTCGCCGCGGCCACCGGCGCGGACGTCGTGATCATGGCCGCGGCCGTCGCCGACTACCGGCCCGCCGCGGTCGCCGACGCGAAGATCAAGAAGGAGCAGCAGGGCGACCGTCTCGTCCTCGAGCTCGTCAAGAACCCGGACGTCCTCGCCGAGATCTCCGCCTCCCGGCGGGAGGGGCAGATCGTCGTCGGCTTCGCCGCGGAGACCGAGCCGGACCGGGACGCGATGCTCGCGCTCGGCCGCGCCAAGATCGCCCGCAAGGGCTGCGACCTGCTCGTCCTCAACAGGGTGGGCTGGGCCGAGGGTTTCCAGAGCGACAGCAACGCCGTCGTGGTCCTCGATCGGGCCGGCGATATAGTTGGCGAGGCCTCGGGCAGCAAGGCGGAGGTGGCCGATCGCGTCCTCGACGCGGTCGTGCGCTAGCCCCGCCGGTCCGCCCGCCCAGGCGCCGATCGCCTGCCGCCCGGCATCGCGCCCGCCAGGCCACTCCCGGTAAGAACGACCCCGGTCCGCACGAGCCGGGACGAGAAGAGAAGCATGACCTCCGGTCCCCTCCGCCTGTTCACCTCCGAGTCCGTCACCGAGGGCCACCCGGACAAGATCTGCGACCAGATCTCGGACCGCATCCTCGACGCCCTGCTCCGCGAGGACCCGCACAGCCGGGTCGCCGTCGAGACGCTGGTCACGACGGGGCTCGTGCACGTCGCGGGCGAGGTCTCCACGAGCGGCTACGTCGAGATCCCCAAGATCGTGCGCGACACGATCGTCGAGATCGGCTACGACTCCTCGGAGAAGGGCTTCGACGGCCGCTCCTGCGGCGTCTCGGTCTCGATCGGCCAGCAGTCGCCCGAGATCGCGGCGGGCGTCGACACGGCGCTCGAGGTCCGCTCCTCCGAGGCGGGCGAGGACGCCTTCGACCGCCAGGGCGCGGGCGACCAGGGCCTGATGTTCGGCTTCGCGACCGACGAGACCCCCGAGTACATGCCGCTGCCGAGCTGGCTCTCGCACCGCCTCGCCGAGCGCCTGGCCGCCGTCCGCAAGTCGGGCGAGCTCGACTACCTCCGACCCGACGGCAAGACCCAGGTCACCATCGGCTACGACGGCACGACGCCGTCCACCATCGACACCGTCGTCCTGTCCACCCAGCACGCCGAGCACGTCAGCACCGAGACGATCCACGCGGACATCGCGGCGCACGTCATCCGCCCCGTCCTCGAGACGGTCGACCTCGACTCCTCCGCCGTGCGCCTGCTGATCAACCCGACGGGCCGCTTCGAGATCGGCGGCCCTCAGGGCGACGCCGGGCTCACCGGCCGCAAGATCATCGTCGACACCTACGGCGGAGCGTCCCGCCACGGCGGCGGCGCGTTCTCGGGCAAGGACCCGTCGAAGGTGGACCGCTCGGCCGCCTACGCCATGCGGTGGGTCGCCAAGAACGCGGTCGCCGCGGGGCTCGCCTCGCGGCTGGAGGTGCAGGTCGCCTACGCCATCGGCAAGGCGGCCCCGGTCGGCCTCTACGTCGAGACCTTCGGCACCGGCACCGTCTCCGACGAGACGATCACCGAGGCGATCCGCTCGGTCTTCGACCTGCGCCCGGCCGCGATCATCCACGCACTCGACCTGCTCCGCCCGATCTACGCGCAGACCGCGGCCTACGGCCACTTCGGCCGGGAGCTCCCCGACTTCACCTGGGAGCGCCTCGACCGGGTCGACGACCTGCGCACCGCCGCGGGCCTCTCGTAGCGGGCGCGGCGGCGATGGCGACGAGCGGAGCCGTCGCGCGCGTGCTCCTGGACTCGCCCCTCCCGCAGCTCGACCGGCTCCTGGACTACGCGGTGCCGGAGGCGCTGCGCGGCGAGGTGGTCCCCGGCGTGCGCGTGCGGGTGCCGTTGCGGACCGGAGGCCGGATCGCCGACGCGTTCGTCGTCGAGACGGGGGAGGGGACCGAGCACGCCGGAGCGCTCAGCGGCATCGAGGAGCTGGTCTCGCCGCTCGTCGTGCTGACCCCGGAGGTCTGGGCCCTCGCCCGCCGGGTGGCCGACCGCGCCTCCGGAGGCGCGAGCGACGTGCTGCGCCTGGCCGTGCCGCGCCGCCACGTCCGCGTCGAGAAGGCGCGACTCGCCGCGGGTCCCGCTCCTGCGGCGCCCGCGGTCGAGGCGGGCGGCGTGACGGGCTACTCCGACGCCTCCTTCGCGGGACTCGCCGAAGGGGCCCGGCTGGCGGTCGGCGCCGTGCCGGCTCCGGTGAGGCTCGACTCGGGCGCGTGGGTCGGCGGCTGGGCCGTCACGCTCGCCGAGCTCGCCCGGGACACGCTCGCCGCGGGCCGCGACGCGATCCTGGCCGTCCCCGACTACCGCGACCAGGAGCAGCTGGAGCTCGCTCTCGCCGCCCTCGTCCCCGCGGAGGCGGTGGTGCGCCTCGATGCGCGGCAGAAGGGCGCCGAGCGCTACTCCGCCTTCGTCCGCTGCCTCGATCCCGGGCCGCGGGTCGTCGTCGGCAACCGCTCCGTCCTCTACGCGCCCTCCTCCGCCCTCGGCCTGATCGCGCTCTGGGACGACGGCGATCCGCTCTTCGCCGAGCCGCTCGCGCCCTACGCGCACGCCCGCGACGTCGCCCTGGTGCGGCAGGAGCAGAGCGGCGCCGGCCTCGTCCTGCTCGGCAACACGCGCACGGTCGAGGTCGAGCGGCTCGTCGAGATCGGCTTCGCGACCGAAGTGGAGCCGCGGCCGAGCCGCCGCCCGCACGTCGTGCCGACCGCCCAGCAGTGGGCGGCCGACGAGCACGACGCGGCAGCGCGCATCCCCTCCTCCGCCTGGCGGGAGGCGCGGAAGGCCCTCGACTCCGGTCCCGTGCTCGTCCAGGTCGCGCGCCCCGGCTACGCGCCGGTGGTCGCTTGCGCCCGCTGCCGGACCGTCGCACGCTGCAACCGCTGCCAGGGTCCGCTCGGCGTGCACTCCGAGGGCGGGCGGCCGAGCTGCGGCTGGTGCGGCCTGATCGCGGCCGACTGGACCTGCTCCGTCTGCGAGGCGACGGCTCTGCGCCTCGTCTCCCTCGGCGCGGGCCGCACCGCGGAGGAGCTCGGACGCGCCTTCCCGGGTGCCAAGGTGATCGTCGCCGACGGGCAGCGCCCCGTGCTCACCCTCCCCGACGAGCCCGCGCTCGTCGTGGCCACGCGCGGGGCGGAGCCGCGGGCCGACGGCGGCTACCACGCCGTCCTGCTGCTGGACGGCGAGCGGATGCTGGCCCGCGAGAGCCTGCGGGTCGCCGACGACGCGCTCCGCACCTGGTCGAACGCCGCGGCGCTGGCCCGCCCGGGCGCGCCGGTCCTCCTGGTCGGGGTCGGCGGCCGGCTCGCGACCGCCCTGGCGACTTGGCGGCAGGCCGAGTACCTCCGGGCCGAGCTCCAGGAGCGGCGCGCTCTGCGCTTCCCGCCCGCGGTGCGCCTGGCCACGGTGAGCGGCGACGCGCACGCGGTGGAGGAGGCGCTCGAGGCGCTCGACGAGGACGACCGGCACGAGGTCCTCGGTCCTGTCGGGCTCGAGGACGGCTCCGTCCGGGCGATCGTCCGGTTCGACTACGCTCGCGGTGCGGATGTGGCCGCGCGCCTCCGCTCCGCCGTGATCCGCAACGCCACGCGCCGTCGTCGCCCGCCGACCACGCCCGGCCGCTTCCGGCCGGCCCCCCGGCTCCGGGTCCGTCTCGACGACCCCGACATCCTCTGACTCCCCAGGAGACCCCCGTGCGCCTCGTCTTCGCCGGCACGCCCGCCGCCGCCGTTCCGACCCTCCGCGACCTCGCCGCCTCCGCGCACGAGGTCGTGGCCGTGGTCACCCGGGAGGACGCCCCGGTGGGACGCAAGCGCGTGCTCACCCCCTCGCCGGTCGCCGTCGTGGCCGAGGAGCTGGGGATCCCGGTGATCCGGGCGAACCGCCTCGACGAGGACGTGACCGACCGGATCGCGGAGCTCGCCCCCGACCTCGGCGTGATCGTGGCCTACGGCGGCCTCGTCCGGCAGCGCCTGCTGGCGGTGCCGCGCCTGGGCTGGATCAACCTGCACTTCTCCCTGCTGCCGCGCTGGCGCGGGGCGGCTCCCGTCCAGCGGGCGCTGATGGCGGGCGACACACGGATCGGCGCGAGCGTCTTCCAGCTGGTCGCCGAGCTC
Organism: Rathayibacter sp. AY1A7; assembly: GCF_002930845.1. Taxonomy (NCBI): domain Bacteria; kingdom Bacillati; phylum Actinomycetota; class Actinomycetes; order Micrococcales; family Microbacteriaceae; genus Rathayibacter; species Rathayibacter sp. AY1A7. The sequence goes on from NZ_PSTL01000004.1 coordinate 11,775, forward strand.
GACGCCGGTGACGTGTACGCCGAGCTCGCCGTCGACGCGGGGGAGCACACCGCGGGCGAGCTGCTGACGGAGCTGGCCGCGAGCGGCGCCGGCCTCACCCTCGGCGTGGTCGACGCGCTGGAGGAGGGCACGGCCGTCGCGACTCCGCAGGCCGGAGAGGCGACCCCCGCTCCCAAGCTCGACGCCGCCGACGGCCGGATCGACTGGAGCCTCCCGACCGCGCGGGTCCTCGCGCTCGTGCGCGGAACGACTCCCGAGCCCGGAGCCTCGACCGCGGTGGGGGACGCGCGCCTCAAGGTGCTCGCGGTCCGCGCGGCCGAGGGGGACCTCGCTCCCGGCGTCGTCCGCCTCGACTCGGGGCGCGCCCTCGTCGGCACCGCGGACGGAGCGGTGGAGCTGGTCACCGTCCAGCCCGCCGGCAGGACCCCGATGGCCGGCGCCGCCTGGGCCCGCGGCCTGCGCGAGAGCACGGTGCTCGCGTGAGCGCCCGGCGCGAGGCCGCTCCCGCCCGGCGGGTCGCCTACGACGTCCTGCTCGCGGTGAGCGGGTCGGACGCCTACGCCAACCTGGTCCTGCCCGCGCGGATCAGCGCCGCCGGCCTCTCGCCCGCCGACGCGGGACTGGCCACCGAGCTCTGCTACGGCACTCTGCGGATGTCCGGCTACTACGACCGCGTGATCGCCCTCGCGGCCGGCCGGTCCGTCGAGAGCATCGATGCGCCCGTGCTCGACGCGCTGCGCCTGGGCGTGCACCAGCTGCTCGCGACCCGCGTGGCCCCGCACGCCGCGGTGAACGAGAGCGTCGCGCTCGTCGCTGCTGGCTCCTCGCGGGGAGCGGTGGCCTTCGCCAACGCCGTGCTGCGCGCGGTCTCGCGCTCGAGCGCCGGCGAGTGGCGCGAGCGGGTCTCCGCGGCCGCGGTCTCCGGGGACGACCGGATCGCCGCGCTGAGCTCCCACCCCGTGTGGATCGTGCGCGCCCTGCGACGGGCGCTGGCGGCGGAGGGGGCGGCCGACGAGCTCGACGCGCTGCTCGCCGCCGACAACGCGGCTCCGCGGGTGAACCTGGTGGCTCTGCCGGGCCTGGCGTCTCCCGGCGAGATCGCCGACGCCGAACCCGACCGGTTCTCGCCGGTCGGCATGACCAGCACCGGCGGCGACCCGGAGGCGTTCCCCGCGGTGCACGAGGGCCGCGTGCGCGTGCAGGACGAGGGCTCCCAGCTCGCCGCTCTGGCGCTCTCCCGAGCACGGCCGGTCCGCCCGGGCGAGCGCTGGCTCGACCTGTGCGCGGGACCCGGCGGCAAGGCGGCGCTGCTCGCGGCGGAGGCGCGCGCAGGCGGGGCGGCGCTGCTCGCCAACGAGGTGGTCCCGGGCCGCGCGGGCCTGGTGCGGCAGGCGCTGGCCGCCGTCGACCCGTCGGTCGAGGTGCGCACCGGCGACGGGCGCGACCTGGGCGACGAGCAGCCGGGCTCGTTCGACCGCATCCTCCTCGACGCGCCGTGCTCCGGTCTCGGTGCGCTGCGGCGTCGGCCCGAGGCGCGCTGGCGCAAGTCCGCGGCCGACGTGGAGCCGCTGGCCGCCCTCCAGGGCGAGCTGCTCGACTCCGCGGTCCGGGCTCTCGCTCCCGACGGGCTGCTGGCCTACGTGACCTGCTCGCCGCACCTCGGCGAGACCCGGCGCGTGCTCGCCCTCGCGCAGGAGCGGCACGAGCTCGAGCTCGTCGACACGCCGGCCGTGCTGCGCGCGGTGACGGCGGACCCGCTCCCGCTGCCGGACGGCCCCCTCCACGTGCAGCTCTGGCCGCACCGGCACGGCACCGACGCCATGTTCGTCCAGCTCCTCCGCCGCCGCCGGCCCCTCGAGGCGGCGTCCGGAGACGCCTGACCCCTCCGGAGCGGGAGCGTGCTCGGCCGGCGGACGCCGAGGACGCTCCGATCTAGGCTGGACGCATGCCCGCACGGATCAACCCCAGCATCCTCTCCGCCGACTTCGTGAACTTCGAGGCCGAGCTGCAGCGCATCGCCGGAGCCGACCTCGTGCACGTCGACGTGATGGACAACCACTTCGTGCCGAACCTCACCTTCGGGCTGACCATGGTCCAGCGCCTCCAGGACGTCTCGCCCCGGCCGCTCGACCTGCACCTGATGATCGACGACCCCGACCGGTGGGCCCCCGACTACGCCGAGACCGGCGCCTTCTCCGTGACCTTCCACGCCGAGGCCGCGCGCGACGCCGTGGCCCTGGCGCGGCGCCTGCGCGAGATCGGCTCGCGGGCGGGGATCGCGCTCAAGCCGGGCACGATGGTGGACGACTACCTCGACCTCCTGCCCGAGTTCGACCAGGTCCTCGTGATGACGGTCGAGCCCGGCTTCGGGGGCCAGTCCTTCATGGAGGAGACGATGCCCAAGCTGCGCACCCTCCGGAACGTGGTGGACCGCACCGGGCTCGACGTCTGGCTCCAGGTCGACGGCGGGATCGCTCCCGGCACGATCGAGATCGCAGCGGAGGCGGGAGCCGACACCTTCGTCGCGGGCTCCGCGGTCTTCGGCGCGGACGACCCGGAGGCCGCGATCGCGTCGCTGCGCGAGACGGCGACCGCTCACCTGCACCGGCACTGAGGCGGCCCGCGCCCGGCCGCCGTATAGACTTCCCCGGTGAAAACTTTCGACGACCTCTTCGCTGAGCTGGGCGAGAAGGCCGCCGCCCGTCCCGAGGGTTCGGGCACCGTCCGCGAGCTCGACGCCGGCGTGCACTTCATCGGCAAGAAGATCGTCGAGGAGGCCGCCGAGGTGTGGATGGCCGCCGAGTACGAGGGCGACGAGCGCACCGCCGAGGAGATCTCGCAGCTGCTCTACCACCTGCAGGTGCTCATGCTCGCCAAGGGACTGACGACGGCCGACGTCTACCGGCATCTGTGAGCCCCGCCCCGCTCGCCGGGGTGCGCCTCCGCTCCGCGCCGTCGCGCCCGCACGCTCCCCGAGGAGCCGTGCCGCCCCCTGAACAGCCGTCGAGTCATGAAGGACGTCCCGTGACCACCACCCCCGCCCCGGCGCTCCTGCGCGTCGCCGTCCCCAACAAGGGCTCCCTCTCGGAGACCGCCGGTCAGATGCTCGCGGAGGCCGGCTACACCGGCCGCCGCGACCCGAAGGAGCTGCACGTCGTCGACGAGCGCAACGGGGTGGAGTTCTTCTACCTGCGCCCGCGCGACATCGCCACCTACGTCGGCTCCGGCGCTCTCGACGTCGGGGTCACCGGCCGCGACCTCCTGATCGACTCCGGCTCCGAGGCGCGGGAGATCGCGAGCCTGGGCTTCGCGAACTCCACCTTCCGCTTCGCCGGGCCCGCAGGCCGCTACGACGAGCTCGCGCAGATCGACGGCCTCCGCGTGGCGACCAGCTACCCGGGCCTCGTGGGCCGCTTCCTCCGGGAGCACGGCGTCGAGGTGTCGCTGATCCGCCTCGACGGCGCGGTCGAGTCCGCGATCCAGCTCGGCGTCGCCGACGTCATCGCCGATGTCGTCGAGACCGGCACCACGCTCCGCAAGGCCGGCCTCGAGATCTTCGGGCCGGTCATCCTGGACTCGACCGCCGTCCTGGTCTCCGCCGCGGGGGAGCCCGAGGGCATCCCGGTGCTGCTGCGCCGCCTGCAGGGCGTGCTGGTCGCCCGCGAATACGTGCTGCTCGACTACGACTGCCCCGTCGCGCTCGTGGAGAGCGCCACGGCGATCGCCCCGGGCTTCGAGTCGCCGACGGTCTCGCCGCTGCACGACGCCGAGTGGGTGGCCGTCCGCGTGATGGTGCCGCGCTCGGACATGAACCAGGTGATGGACCGCCTGTACGACCTGGGCGCCCGCGCGATCCTGGTCACCTCCATCCACGCCGCGCGCCTGTAGAGGGGGAGCCGATGAGTCTCGCCGTCCGCGTCATCCCCTGCCTCGACGTCGCCGCCGGCCGCGTCGTGAAGGGCGTCAACTTCCAGAACCTGCGCGATGCGGGCGACCCCGTCGAGCTCGCCCGCCTCTACTTCGAGCAGGGCGCCGACGAGCTGACCTTCCTCGACGTCACCGCCACGGTCGACGACCGCTCGACCACCTACGACGTGGTGCGGGCGACCGCCGAGCAGGTCTTCATCCCGCTCACGGTCGGCGGAGGCGTGCGCAGCGCCGAGGACGTCTCGCGACTGCTCGCGCACGGCGCCGACAAGGTGGGCGTCAACTCCGCCGCGATCGCCCGGCCCGAGCTCCTCGGCGAGATCGCCGACGTCTTCGGCGCGCAGGTGCTCGTGCTCTCGCTCGACGTCAAGCGGAGCGACGCCACGGCGTCCGGCTTCGTCGTCACCACCCACGGCGGACGCCGCGAGACCGAGCTCGACGCCCTGGCCTGGGCGGCCGAGGCCGTCGAGCGCGGCGCCGGGGAGCTGCTGGTCAACTCCATCGACGCCGACGGCACCAAGCAGGGCTTCGACCTCGAGCTGATCGCCGCGATGCGCGAGCTGAGCTCCGTGCCGGTCATCGCCTCCGGAGGCGCCGGCGCCGTCGAGCACTTCGCTCCGGCCGTCGACGCGGGAGCCGACGCCGTGCTCGCCGCCTCCGTCTTCCACAACCGCGAGCTGACGATCGGTGACGTCAAGCGCGCGCTCGCCGCCTCCGGGATCGAGATCCGATGACCCCCGCCGAGCTCGACGCCGTCCTGGACCGCGCCGCCTTCGATCCGACCGGGCTCCTGCCCGCGATCATCCAGCAGCACGACACCCGCGAGGTGCTCATGATGGGCTGGATGGACCGCGAGGCGCTCCGGCGGACCCTCACCGAGGGCCGCGTCACCTTCTGGTCGCGCTCGCGCCAGGAGTACTGGCGCAAGGGCGACACGTCCGGGCACGCGCAGTACGTGCGGGGTGCCGCCCTCGACTGCGACGCCGACACTCTGCTGGTCCAGGTCGAGCAGATCGGCGCAGCCTGCCACACGGGCGAGCACGCCTGCTTCGACGTCGACCCCCTCGTGCCGTTCACCGGCCTCGGCCCGGCGGAGTGAGCATGAGCGGACGGCGGCTGAAGTACACGGCGATCCTCGGGGTCGTGCTCCTCGCCGCGCTCGAGCTGACCTCCTCCACCCAGACCTGGTCCACGCTGACCCTGGCGGCGATCGAGGGGGAGGGCCAGCGGATCGACGTGGCCGGGACCGTCGCCGCGCCCGCGCTCTCCGCCCTGGCGCTCGCGGGCCTCGCCCTCGCCGCGGCCCTCGCCATCGCCGGCCCCGTCTTCCGGATCGTGCTCGGTGTGCTCCAGGCCGTCCTCGGCGCCTCGGTGGTGCTCGCGGCCGCGACGGCACTGGGCGACCCCGTGCGCGCCGGCGCCTCGCTGGTCACGGAGGCGACCGCCATCGCGGGGGAGCAGTCCGTCGCCGCGCTCGTGGCCTCGTCCTCCGCGACGGCCTGGCCCGTCGTCGCCCTGGTCTGCGGCGTGCTCACCGCGCTGCTCGGGATCGGCGTCCTCGCGACCTCGCGCCGCTGGCCGGGAGCGGCGCGGAAGCGCGCGTCCCGCTTCGAGCCCGCCGACGGCTACGGCCACGGCGCGTCGACCGTGCAGACGGACGACGGCGACATCGATCCGGTCGTCTCGTGGGACGAGCTCTCGCGCGGCGACGACCCCACCTCGGGCCGCTGACACCGGCCGCGGTCGTGTCCGGCGGTCCGGCATCCCCGCCTCCTGCAGGCGGCTGCGCAGGCGAGTCCGGGGCCGGGCGCTCAGGCGCCTCACGCTAGACTGCTCTGGTCCCGATGCACCCCCAGGAGGAGACCCATGAGCACCGAGCACGACGACGACAACCACGGCCACTCGCCCGCAGCGTGGACGGCCGTCGTCATCATGCTGGTCGGATTCACGATCGGCACGATCGCGTTCTGGTTCGACGTGCCCCTGGTGGTCTGGCTCTCGGCCGGCCTGGTCGTGGTGGGTCTGCTCGTGGGCATGGGCATGGCCAAGGCGGGCTACGGCGTCAACGGCGCGAAGGCGAACCCGAAGGCGCGCGCCTAGGTGCTCGCCGACCTCACCGCCGGCGCCCTGGCCGACGCGGCCCGGCGCCGCGAGAGCGCCCCGCTCGAAGCCGTCGAGCGCCGCGCGCTCGCCCAGGCGCCCGCCCTCGACGCCCTGGCCGCTCTGGCCCCCGCCGAGCGCGTCAGGATCATCGCCGAGGTGAAGCGCGCCAGCCCGTCGCGCGGAGCCCTCGCCGACATCCCCGTCCCCGCCGAGTTGGCCGGACAGTACGAGCTCGGGGGAGCGAGCGCGATCAGCGTCCTCACCGAGGAGCGCCGCTTCAAGGGGTCCCTGGCGGACCTCGAGGCGGTCCGCGAGCGCGTGTCGATCCCCGTCCTGCGCAAGGACTTCGTCGCCGAGCCGTACCAGGTCCTCGAGGCCCGCGCGGCCGGAGCCGACCTGGTCCTCCTCATCGTCGCCGCGCTCGAGCAGCCCCTGCTCGCCGAGCTGCACGCCCTCGTCCTCGAGCTGGGGATGACCCCGCTCGTCGAGACGCACTCGGCCGACGAGCTCGAGCGGGCCGCCGACCTCGGCGCGCGGCTCATCGGCGTGAACGCCCGCGACCTCTCCACCTTCCAGCTCGACCGCGACCTCTTCGGCCGCCTCTCCGAGCGCTTCCCCGACGACGCGGTGAAGGTGGCCGAGTCGGCCGTCCTCACCGCCGACGACGTCGCGCACTACCGCGGCTCCGGAGCCGACGTCGTCCTCGTGGGCGAGGCTCTCGTCACCGGCGGCGACCCCGTCTCCACCCTCGCCGGCTTCCTGGCGCACTGACCACACCGATAGGCGGTACCCCCATGGCACTCCGGGATGAACTCGGCCCCTACTTCGGCGAGTTCGGCGGACGCTACGTCCCCGAGTCCCTCGTCGAGGCCCTCGACGAGCTGAGCGCCGAGTACGAGCGCACGAAGGTCGACCCCGCGTTCGCGGCCGAGCTGATGGAGCTGCACCGCAGCTACACCGGTCGTCCGTCGATCATCACCGAGGTGCCGCGGTTCGCCGAGCACGCCGGCGGTGCGCGGATCATCCTCAAGCGCGAGGACCTCAACCACACCGGCTCGCACAAGATCAACAACGTGCTGGGCCAGGCGCTGCTCACCAAGCGGATCGGCAAGACCCGCGTCATCGCCGAGACGGGAGCGGGCCAGCACGGCGTCGCGACCGCCACGGCCGCCGCCCTGTTCGGCCTCGACTGCGTGGTCTACATGGGCGAGGTCGACACCGAGCGCCAGGCCCTCAACGTCGCCCGCATGCGCCTGCTCGGCGCCGAGGTGATCCCCGTGACGACCGGCTCGCGCACCCTCAAGGACGCGATCAACGACGCGATGCGCGACTGGGTGACGAACGTGGGCACCACGAACTACATCTTCGGCACCGTCGCGGGCCCGCACCCGTTCCCGGCCCTCGTCCGCGACTTCCAGAAGATCATCGGCGAGGAGGCGCGCGAGCAGGTCCTCGAGCTCACCGGCTCGCTGCCCACCGCGGTCACCGCCTGCGTCGGCGGCGGCTCCAACGCGATGGGGATCTTCCACGCCTTCCTCGACGACCCCGAGGTCCGCCTCGTCGGCTTCGAGGCCGGCGGCGACGGGATCGAGACCCCCCGCCACGCGGCGACCATCAGCAAGGGCCGCCCCGGCGTCCTGCACGGCGCCCGCAGCTTCCTCCTCCAGGACGAGGACGGCCAGACCGTCGAGTCGCACTCGATCTCGGCCGGCCTCGACTACCCGGGCATCGGCCCGGAGCACGCATGGCTCTCGAGCATCGGCCGCGCCGACTACCGCGCGGTCACCGACTCGGCCGCGATGGACGCGCTCATGCTGCTCAGCCGCACCGAGGGGATCATCCCGGCGATCGAGTCCGCGCACGCGCTGGCCGGCACGCTGGAGCTCGGGCGCGAGCTCGGCCCCGAGGCCACCATCCTGGTCAACCTCTCGGGCCGCGGCGACAAGGACATGACGACCGCTGCGCACTACTTCGGCCTCATGGACCAGGGCGCGGTGCAGTCGTGAGCGGCCGCGGACCGAGCGTCGCCGAGACCGTCCGGCGCCGGAACGAGGAGGCGGCGGGCGCCCTGATCGGCTACCTCCCCGTCGGCTTCCCCGACCTGCCGACCAGCATCGACGCCGCCGTGGCCATGGCGGAGAACGGCGTCGACGCGATCGAGCTCGGTCTGCCCTACTCCGATCCGGTGATGGACGGACCCGTCATCCAGGAGGCGACCCAGGCCGCCATCGCGGGCGGCTTCCGCCTCCGCCACGGCTTCGAGGCCGTCCGCGAGATCCGGGCGCGCGTCGACGTGCCGGTCCTGGTGATGACCTACTACAACCCCGTCCTGCAGTACGGGGTCGAGCGCTTCGCCACCGATCTGGCCGAGGCCGGCGGGTCCGGCCTCATCACGCCCGACCTGATCCCGGACGAGGGCGCCGAGTGGCTCGCCGTCTCCGAGCGGCTCGGACTCGACCGCGTGTTCCTCGCGGCACCGTCCTCGACGGACACGCGCCTGCGCCAGGCCGTCGACTCGAGCCGTGGATTCGTCTACGCGGTCTCGACGATGGGCATCACCGGCGCGCGCACCGATGTCGACTCCGCGGCCCGCACCCTGGTCGACCGCCTCCGCGCCGCCGGCTCCGAGAGCGCGTGCGTCGGCCTGGGCATCTCGACCGGCGAGCAGGTCGCCGAGATCCTCGCCTACGCGGACGGCGCCATCGTCGGATCCGCCCTGGTGCGGGCGCTGGCGTCCGGCGGGGTCGACGCGGTCGCCGAGACCTCCCGCGGCCTCGCCGAGGGCACCCGCCTGCGCTCCGCGCGCTGACACCCTCCCGCTACAATCGGGATGCCCACCGGGGCGCGGCCGAGCCGCGCCCGGGGGACCCCCTCCTTCGAAAGGTCGAGTACCGGTGTCCGTACCGCTGAGCATTCCGAGCCCCCCCGACGCGTGGAGTCAGTACGACCTCACGATCGGCACCTTCACGCTCGCGATCCACACCTACGCGCTCTGCATCCTCGCGGGGATCATCGTGGCGACGATCATGACGAACCAGCGGCTCAAGCGCCGCGGCGCGGAGCCGTGGGTCGTGCTCGACATCATCATCTGGGCTGTGCCGCTCGGCATCGTCGGCGCCCGCGCCTACCACGTGCTCACCCACCCCGGCGACTACTTCTACGACGGCGCCGACCCGTGGGAGGTCGTCCGCATCTGGAACGGCGGCAACGCCATCTTCGGCGGGCTGATCGGAGGCGCGGTCGGCGCGTTCATCGGCTGCCGCTGGACAGGAGTGCGGTTCTGGACCTTCGCCGACGCCCTCGCCCCCGGCATGCTCGCCGCGCAGGCGCTCGGGCGTCTGGGCAACTGGTTCAACCACGAGCTCTTCGGCCTGCCCACGACCCTGCCCTGGGGCCTCGAGATCGAGACCACCAACCCGGCCTTCCCCGTCGGCCTCCCGGCGGGCACGCTCTTCCACCCGACCTTCCTCTACGAGATCCTCTGGAACGTCGTCGGCATCGCGGTCATCCTCCTGCTCGAGCGCCGTCTCAAGCTGCAGTGGGGCACCGTCTTCGCCGCCTACCTGATCTGGTACGGGATCGGCCGCGTCTGGTTCGAGTCCATCCGGATCGACCCGAGCGAGTTCTTCTGGGGCATCCGCACCAACGTCTGGGCCGCGCTCATCGCCGTGGTCATCGGCCTGGTCCTCGTGGTGATCCAGAAGCGCGAGCACCCGGGCGCCGAGCCCTCGGCCTACCGGCCGGGTCGCGAGTGGACGCCCGCCCCGGCTGCGGTAGAATTCGAGGACGTCGAGTCCGACTCCGACGACACCACCACCCCTGCTTCCGGCACCGACGCCGAGAAGCCGACGGTCTCCCGCACCTGACGGAGGTCGCGGAGCCTCCGCGACCGCCTCCCGGGTGCCCGACACCTCCACGACCGCCCCATCGCGGCGCAGCCACGAGCGCTGCCGCGGGCGGGTCGTCGTGCAGGCACCGCCGGCGGCGCGCGACGCTCGCGCCACGGCAGAACCCTGCGGCCCTCCCGATCGGGGAGCCGCTCCTCCTCCACCACCGCGGGCCAGCGACGTCCCGATCAGCCATCACCCCCGTGAGGACGGTTCCCATGGCCTCCGCCCAGCCCTCGACCCCGGCCCGCGCCGTGCCCTTCCTGGGCATGCCGCCGGCGCAGGGGATGTACGACCCGGCCGCCGAGAAGGACGCGTGCGGTCTCGCGATGGTCGCCACCATGCGCGGCACCGCCGGCCACGACATCATCGACGCCGCGCTGAACGCGCTGCGCAACCTCGAGCACCGCGGCGCCGTCGGCTCCGACGCGGGAACGGGCGACGGCGCGGGGATCATCACGCAGATCCCGGACGAGTTCCTCCGCGCGGTCGCTCCCTTCGAGCTCCCGCCGCTGGGCCAGTACGCGGTGGGCAACGCCTTCCTCCCGGTGGACGTGTTCGAGCGCGAGCGGGTCAAGTCGACGATCGCCGACATCGCCCGCGAGGAGAACCTCGCCGTGGTCGGCTGGCGCTCCGTGCCCGTGCAGCCCGACGAGATCGGCACGCTCGCCCGGGCCGCCATGCCGGCGATCGAGCAGCTGTTCATCCGGAGCGAGCTGACCGACGAGAGCGGCACGCCCCTCTCCTCCGTGCGCCTCGACCGCCTGACCTTCCGCCTGCGCAAGCGCGTCGAGCGCGAGCTCGAGGTCTACTTCATGTCGCTCTCGAGCCGCACGCTCGTCTACAAGGGGATGGTGACGACGCTCCAGCTGGAGCCGTTCTACCCGGACCTGTCCGACGAGCGCTTCGCGTCGAAGCTCGCGCTGGTGCACTCCCGGTACTCCACCAACACCTTCCCCTCGTGGCCGCTCGCTCAGCCGTTCCGGATGATCGCGCACAACGGCGAGATCAACACGGTGCAGGGCAACCGCAACTGGATGCGCGCGCGCCAGTCGCAGCTGAAGAGCCGCGAGCTGGGCGACCTGGCCCCGCTGTTCCCGATCGTCTCGCCCGGCCGCAGCGACTCCGCCTCGTTCGACGAGACCGTCGAGCTGCTCAATCTGGCCGGCCGGTCGCTCCCGCACGCGATCATGATGATGGTGCCGGAGGCCTGGGAGAACCAGGACGGCGCGCTCGACCCGAAGCGCCGCGCGTTCTACGAGTACCACTCGATGCTCATGGAGCCGTGGGACGGCCCGGCCGCGATCGTCTTCACCGACGGCGAGCTCGTCGGCGCCACCCTCGACCGCAACGGGCTCCGACCCGGCCGCTACGTCGTCACCGACGACGGGCTCGTGGTGCTCGCCAGCGAGATCGGCGTGCTCGACATCGACCCCGCGAAGGTGGTCCGCAAGGGACGCCTGCAGCCCGGCCGCATGTTCCTGGTGGACACCGAGCAGGGCCGCATCGTCGAGGACGAGGAGATCAAGGGGCAGCTCGCCGCCTCCGGTCCGTTCGAGGAGTGGCTCGAGAAGGGCCGCATCAACCTCAAGGACCTCCCCGAGCGCGAGCACATCGTGCACACGCCCGCCTCGGTCAACCGCCGCCAGCGCACCTTCGGCTACACCGAGGAGGAGGTCCGCCTCCTCCTGCTGCCGATGGCGCGCGCCGGTGCGGAGCCGCTCGGAGCGATGGGCTCGGACACCCCCGTGGCCGTCCTGTCCAAGCGCCCCCGCCTGCTCTTCGACTACTTCACGCAGGCCTTCGCGCAGGTGACGAACCCGCCGCTGGACTCGATCCGCGAGGAGGTCGTGACCTCGCTCCGCCTGGGCCTCGGCCCCGAGCGCAACCTGCTGACCGCCGGTGCCGAGCACGCGCGCCAGGTCGTCCTCGACTTCCCGGTCATCGACAACGACGAGCTCGCGAAGATCCAGCACATCGCGCCGCGCCCGCTGAGCCACATCACCACGACGATCCGCGGCCTCTACCGCGTCGACGCGGGACCCCGCGCGATGCAGGACCGCATCGACGAGATGTGCGACGAGGCCGACGAGGCCATCGCCGCGGGAGCGCAGTTCCTGGTGCTCTCGGACCGCGACTCCACCAAGGACCTCGCGCCGATCCCCTCGCTGCTGATGCTCGCCGCCGTGCACCACCACCTCATCCGCACCGAGAACCGGATGCGAGTGGGGCTCGTGGTCGAGGCGGGCGACGTCCGCGAGGTGCACCACGTGGCGACGCTCATCGGCTACGGCGCCTCCGCGGTCAACCCGTACCTGGCGATGGAGACCTGCGAGGACCTCGTCCGCAGCGGCATGCTGTCGGACGTCTCGCCGGAGAAGGCCGTGAAGAACGTGATCAAGGCGCTCGGCAAGGGCGTGCTGAAGATCATGTCCAAGATGGGCATCTCCACCGTGTCGAGCTACGCCGGGGCGCAGACCTTCGAGGCCGTCGGCCTCAGCCAGGCGTTCGTCGACCAGTACTTCACCGGCACCGTCTCGAAGCTCGGCGGCATCGGCATCGACGTCGTCGCCGAGGAGAACGCCGCGCGTCATCGCGCCGCCTATCCCGAGGACGGCGCGATCGTCGCGCATGAGCGCCTGGCGGTCGGCGGCGAGTACCAGTGGCGCCGCGACGGCGCCCCGCACCTGTTCAACCCGGACACGGTGTTCCGCCTGCAGCACTCGACGCGCAACCGCCGCTACGACGTCTTCCGCGAGTACACGAAGATGGTCGACGACCAGGCGAGCTCGCTGATGACCCTCCGCGGCATGTTCAAGCTCGACACCGCGGGGCGCACGCCGATCCCGATCGACGAGGTCGAGCCGGTCGAGGCGATCGTCAAGCGCTTCTCGACGGGCGCGATGAGCTACGGCTCCATCTCGCCGGAGGCGCACGAGACGCTCGCCATCGCGATGAACCGCCTCGGCGCCAAGTCGAACACGGGCGAGGGCGGCGAGGACACCGAGCGGCTGCTCGACCCGGAGCGCCGCTCCGCGATCAAGCAGGTCGCCTCGGGCCGCTTCGGCGTTACGAGCATGTACCTCACCCACGCCGACGACATCCAGATCAAGCTCGCCCAGGGCGCCAAGCCCGGCGAGGGCGGTCAGCTGCCGCCGACGAAGGTGTACCCGTGGATCGCGCGCACCCGGCACGCGACCGCCGGCGTCGGCCTGATCTCGCCGCCGCCGCACCACGACATCTACTCGATCGAGGACCTCAAGCAGCTGATCTTCGACCTCAAGCGGGCGAACCCGTCGGCGCGCATCCACGCGAAGCTGGTCAGCCAGTCGGGCATCGGAGCGGTCGCCGCCGGCACCGCGAAGGCCCTCGCCGACGTGATCCTCGTCTCGGGTCACGACGGCGGCACCGGCGCGAGCCCGGTGAACTCGCTCAAGCACGCGGGCACGCCCTGGGAGCTCGGCCTGGCCGAGACCCAGCAGACGCTGATGCTCAACGGCATGCGCGATCGCGTGGTCGTGCAGGTCGACGGCCAGATGAAGACCGGTCGCGACGTCGTCATCGGCGCGCTGCTCGGGGCCGAGGAGTTCGGCTTCGCGACGGCCCCGCTGATCGTCGAGGGCTGCATCATGATGCGCGTCTGCCACCTCGACACCTGCCCGGTGGGCGTCGCGACGCAGAACCCGGAGCTGCGCCAGCGGTTCTCCGGAAAGCCGGAGTTCGTCGTCAACTTCTTCGAGTTCATCGCCCAGGAGGTGCGCGAGTACCTCGCGCAGCTCGGCTTCCGGAGCGTCGACGAGATCGTCGGCCACCGCGAGCTGCTCGACATCGACCAGGCGATCGAGCACTGGAAGGCGAGCGGGCTCGACCTGACGCCGATCCTCGTCGGACCGGTCTTCACGGCGGAGGAGCCGCGCCGCCACGGCCGCGCGCAGGAGCACGAGCTCGAGCACCACTTCGACAACGAGCTGATCCGCCTCGCGGCGAACGTGCTCGACCACCGCGGCACCGTGCGGATCGAGCGCGAGATCAAGAACACCGAGCGCGCCGTCGGCACCATGCTGGGCCACGAGGTCACCGTCCGATTCGGCGAGAACGGCCTGCCGGCCGACTCCATCGTCGTGTCGCTCCGCGGCTCGGCCGGGCAGTCGCTCGGAGCGTTCCTCCCCGCCGGCATCACGCTGCGGCTCGAGGGAGACTCCAACGACTACGTCGGCAAGGGCCTCTCGGGCGGCCAGATCGTGGTGCGGCCGGACCGCCGCAGCACCTTCGACGCCTCGACGAACGTGATCGCGGGCAACGTGATCGGCTACGGGGCGACCCAGGGCACGATGTTCATCCGCGGGATGGTCGGCGAGCGCTTCCTGGTCCGCAACTCCGGCGCCACCGCGGTGGTCGAGGGAGTGGGCGACCACGCGCTCGAGTACATGACCGGCGGCCTGGCGGTGATCCTCGGCGAGACCGGGCGGAACCTCGGCGCCGGCATGTCGGGCGGCACGGCCTACATCCACGGCCTGCGCCGCGAGCTCGTGAACCGCGACGCGATCGCCTCCGGCGAGCTGACCCTCTCCGAGCTCGGCAGCGCCGACGTGGAGATCCTGCGCGACCTGCTCGAGCGGCACGTCGCGGAGACCGAGTCGACCCTGGCCCAGGGGATGCTCGACGATTTCGACGGAACGGTCTCGCGTTTCGTCAAGGTACTGCCCCGCGACTTCGCCGCGGTGCTCGCGACGCGCGCATCCGCTGTGGAGGAGGGGCTCGATCCCGACGGCGACGTCGTCTGGGGACGGATTCTGGAGGTGACCGGTGGCTGATCCCAAGGGGTTCCTGAAGGTGCAGGACCGGGAGCTGCCCAAGCGGCGTCCCGTGTCCGTCCGCCTGATGGACTGGAAAGAGGTCTACGAGCAGGGCGACTCCGCCGTGCTGCGCCGGCAGGCGGGCCGCTGCATGGACTGCGGCATCCCGTTCTGCCACAAGGGCTGCCCGCTGGGGAACCTGATCCCCGAGTGGAACGACCTGATGTGGCGCGGCGAGGGCCGCCAGGCGATCGAGCGCCTGCACGCGACGAACAACTTCCCGGAGTTCACGGGCCGGCTCTGCCCGGCGCCGTGCGAGTCGTCCTGCGTGCTCGGCATCAATCAGCCCGCCGTCACGATCAAGCAGATCGAGGTCTCGATCATCGATCAGGCCTTCGGCAACGACTGGGTGCAGCCGCACCCGCCGGAGCGCCTGACCGGCAAGACCGTCGCGGTCGTCGGCTCCGGCCCGGCGGGGCTCGCCGCCGCTCAGCAGCTCACCCGCGCCGGGCACACCGTCGCGGTCTACGAGCGCGACGACCGCATCGGCGGCCTCCTGCGCTACGGGATCCCGGACTTCAAGATGGAGAAGAAGCACCTCGAGCTCCGCCTGAACCAGATGAAGGCCGAGGGCACCCGGTTCCGCGCGGGCGTCGACATCGGCTCCGACATCACCTGGGACGACCTGCGGGCGCGCTACGACGCGGTCGTGGTCGCCACCGGTGCTCTCGTGCCGCGCGACCTGCCGATCCCGGGTCGCGACCTCGACGGCGTGCACTTCGCCATGGAGTACCTCGTGCAGTCGAACCGCGCGATCGCGGGCGACCGCGTCTTCGAGCAGATCTCGGCCGAGGGCAAGCACGTCGTCGTCCTGGGCGGAGGCGACACCGGAGCGGACTGCATCGGCACCGCCCACCGCCAGAAGGCCGCGTCGGTCACGAACCTGGCGATCGGGCAGCAGCCGCCGTCGCAGCGCCCGGACAGCCAGCCCTGGCCGATGGACCCGACCGTGTTCGAGGTCTCGAGCGCCCACGAGGAGGGCGGGGAGCGGATGTTCCTCGCGTCGACCGTGGAGTTCCTCGCGAACGAGGGCGGCGAGGTCCGCGCGGTGCGCGTGGCCGAGACCGAGTACCTCGACGGGCGCCGCGTCCCCAAGGCGGGCACCGAGCGCGAGATCCAGGCCGACCTGGTCCTGCTCGCCCTCGGCTTCACCGGCCCGGAGGCGGACCACCTCGGCCGCCAGCTCGACGTCCCCTTCACCGAGCGCGGCAACGTCGCGCGCGGCGACGCCTTCGAGACCACCGTCCCCGGCGTCTTCGTGGCCGGCGACGCCGGGCGCGGCCAGTCCCTGATCGTCTGGGCGATCGCGGAGGGCCGCTCCGTCGCGGCCGAGGTCGACCGCTACCTCGAGGGCACGACCCAGCTGCCGGCGCCGGTCGGCCCCAACGACCGGGGCTTCACGCTCTAGTCCTCGGGACGCGATAGTCTCGGCCCGCCAGCAATCAGCTCACCCTCCCCGCTAACGACGCGCCTCCGGGCGCAGAACAACGGAGCACCCCCTCAATGAGACGAGCGAAAATCGTCGCCACCCTCGGCCCGGCAACGTCGTCGTACGAGACCATTCGTGCGATCATCGACGCCGGCGTGGACGTGGCCCGCATGAACCTCAGTCACGGAAGCTACGACGTCCACGAAGGCATCTACCGCATCGTGCGGAAGGCCGCGGACGACGCCGGGCGCGCGGTCGCGATCCTCGTCGACCTGCAGGGTCCGAAGATCCGCCTCGGCAAGTTCGAGGGCGGCCCGTACGCCCTCGCCGAGGGCGACGTCTTCACCATCACCACCGAGGACGTCCTCGGCACGCGCGAGCTCTCGGGCACCACGTTCAAGGGCCTCCCGGACGACGTGAACCCGGGCGACATGCTCCTCATCGACGACGGCAAGGTCGCTGTCCGCGTCACCGCCGTCGAGGGCCCCCGGGTCGTCACCGAGGTCGTCGTCCCCGGCAACGTCTCGAACAACAAGGGCATCAACCTGCCCGGTGTCGCGGTCAACGTCCCCGCCCTCTCCCAGAAGGACGAGGATGACCTCCGCTGGGCGATCCGTCTCGGCGCCGACATCATCGCCCTCTCCTTCGTGCGCAACGCCAGCGACATCGAGCGCGTGCACGAGATCATGGCGGAGGAGGGCCGCAAGGCTCCCGTCATCGCCAAGATCGAGAAGCCGCAGGCGGTCGACAACCTGCAGGAGATCATCGACGTCTTCGACGGCATCATGGTCGCCCGCGGCGACCTCGGCGTCGAGCTGCCCCTCGAGGCGGTGCCGATCGTGCAGAAGCACGCCGTCGAGCTCGCCCGCCGCTGGGCGAAGCCGGTCATCGTCGCGACCCAGATGCTCGAGTCGATGATCGAGAGCCCCCGCCCCACGCGGGCCGAGGCCTCGGACGTCGCGAACGCCATCCTCGACGGCGCGGACGCGGTCATGCTCTCGGGCGAGACCAGCGTCGGAGCCTGGCCCGTCGTCACCGTGCAGACCATGGCCCGCATCGTCGAGTCCACCGAGGAGCACGGCCTGGAGCGCATTCCCCCGCTGGGCAGCAAGCCCCGCACCCAGGGCGGATCCGTCACGCTGGCCGCCGCCGAGGTCGCGGAGTTCGTCGAGGCGAAGTTCCTCTGCGTGTTCACGGAGTCGGGCGACTCGGTCCGCCGCATGACGCGCCTGCGCCACGGCATCCCGATCATCGGCTTCACCCCCGAGCCGGCCGTCCGCCGCCGCATGGCGCTGAACTGGGGCGTCCAGTCCTTCGTCACGCCGCGCGTCAACCACACCGACGCGATGTTCGCGCAGGTGGACGCGGTGCTGCTCCGCGAGGGCCTCGCCCAGGCGGGCGAGACCGTGGTCGTCGTCTCCGGATCGCCCCCCGGGCGCGCCGGCACGACGAACGACATGCGGGTGCACATCGTCGGCTCGTCCAGCTCGGCCGACAGGGCCGAGAACTGGGACCACTGAGTCCAGCACCCTCCGGAGGGCCCGGTCGCGCGAGCGGCCGGGCCCTCCGGCGTTCCCCGGCGGCCCGCGTGGCGGGACGTGCCTCCGCGGGCGGATACCGTGGACCCATGCGACTCGGCGTGCTCGACATCGGCTCCAACACGGTCCACCTGCTCCTCGTCGACGCGCACCCCGGCGCCCGCCCGGTGCCCTACCGCTCGCACAAGCGGAGCCTCGCTCTCGTGGCGCACCTCGACGAGGCGGGGGAGATCACCGAGCGGGGCCAGCGCGAGCTGATCGCGTTCGTGACCGAGGCCGCGGAGGTCGCCCGCGAGCACCGCGCGGAGGACCTGCTGGCGTTCGCGACCTCGGCGATCCGCGAGGCCGGCAACGGCGCGGCGGTCCTCGACCGGGTCCGCGCCGAGACGGGCGTGCACCTCCAGGAGCTCGGCGGCGAGGCGGAGGCGTCGGCCACCTTCCTCGCCGTGCGCCGCTGGTTCGGCTGGGGCGCGGGCTCGATCCTGGACCTCGACATCGGCGGCGGCTCGTTCGAGCTCTCGATGGGCGTGGACGAGGTGCCTGAGCTCGCCGTGTCGGTCCCGCTCGGAGCGGGGCGGGTGACGCGGGACCTGCTGGTCGGCGATCCCGCCTCGGCCACGAGCGTGAAGGCCGCCCGGCGTCACGCCCGCGAGGTGCTCGCGGAGCCCGTCCGCGGCTTCCTCGCCCTGGGGCGCCCCGACCTGGTCGCAGGCACGTCGAAGACCTTCCGGTCTCTGGCGCGGATCACCGGCGCCGCTCCGAGCGCCGCCGGTCCGCTGGTGCGCCGCGAGCTGCACCTGGTCGACCTCCGGCTGTGGTCCGCCCGCCTCGCCGCGATCAGCGCGGCCGACCGCTCAGCGCTGCCCGGCGTCTCCGCTCTGCGGGCGCCGCAGCTGCTCGCGGGCGCTCTCGTCGCGGAGGCGGCCATGGACGCCCTCGGCATCGAGACGCTGGTGATCTGCCCCTGGGCCACCCGCGAGGGGCTGATCATCCGCCGCTTCGAGCTGCTCGACGCGCAGATCCAGCGCGACGTTCAGCTCAGCGCGATGCTGTAGGACAGCGACCGCCGGCCGCCCGGCTCGAGGACGATCTGGCGCGGCTTGTCGACGATGTCGCCGTCCCAGCCCTCGGGGGTCGGGACGCTCCGCCAGGGCTCGAGGCAGACGAACGGGGCCCCGACGGGCTTCCACACGCCGACCACGTCGAAGTCCCCGGTGTCGACGACGATCGCGCGGGCGGCGCCGTCGGCCTCGAGCCGGAGGGTCCGCCGGCGCGGCTCGTCGAAGATCATCACGCCCTCCTCGAAGTGCGCGTCGTCCACTGTCAGGACCCCGTCCTCGAGCGGCGCCGGGTGGCGCGCCTCGAGCAGCAGGTTCTCCGGAGCGCGGCGGTACCCCTCCGGCTCGGGCTGCGCGAAGCGGATGCGGTGCTCGCCGCGGCCCTCGGGCAACGGCAGCGCGAAGGCCGGGTGGTTGCCGAGCGAGAAGCCCAGCGGAGAGGGACCCCTGTTCTCGACGGTCTGGGTGATCCGGAGCGAGGCGCCGGTCACGGCGTAGGCGATGAGGAGCGTCCAGTCGAAGGGGAACACCGCGCGCGTGGCGTCGTCGCTCCGGAGCCGGAACACCGCCTCGTCCGCCGAGACGCCCGCGAGCTCGAAGACCCGGTCCCGCGCGAAGCCGTGCTGCCCCATCCGGTGGTCCGCGCCGTCGTGGTGCAGCGTGTCGCCGGGGAGGCGCCCGATGATCGGGAACAGGACGGGAGCGTGCCGGCGCCACTCCGGGCCGGCCTGCCACAGGTACTCGCGGCCCTCGTCGTCGCGGAGGGACGTCATCTCGGCCCCGGCGGTCGTCAGGGCGAGGCGCAGGCTCTCGCTGCCGAGGGTGAGGACGGTGGGCGCGGGGGAGTCGCTGCTGGTCATCCTCCGATTCTGCCCGTCACGCGGTGCGGGCGGGGGTGTCGGCGGCGCGTGGCAGCATGGGGCGGTGCCTCCCGAGTCGACCCCCTCCTCCTGGCGCGCCCGCGTCGGCGAGCTCAGCGGACCCCCCGAGGCCGAGTCGCCGACCGTCCTCACTCCGATCGGGCTGCAGTTCGAGCTGCGCCGGCTGGTGCGCCGGGCCGACGATCCGTGGCGGGCGCCGGCGAGCGAGCGCGTCACGGCGAAGACCTACGACCCCGACGAGCGCCGCGACCACCGTCTGGCCACCCGCCCCGCCGTCCGTGGGCGCGGGGGCGCCTGGAACCGCACCACCCTCACCTGGAAGTCGCTGAACTTCCAGACCCACCGGCTCTCGCTCGACCCCGCTCACCAGCGCTGGTTCGCCGAGTTCGCGGCTCTGCACCGCGCCACGCGCACCGTCCACCTCGGGCAGGACCCCGACTGGATCCACCTCGACGACTACGAGAGCCCACTGCTCTGGCGGCTGCTCGAGCAGGCGCAGGCCGCCGGGATCCCGCTGCTCGCCCCGGAGAAGGGCGCGGTCCGTCTCGCCGGTCCCGCGCATGTGGCGGTGACGGTCTCGGCGGAGGAGGGAGCGCTCCGGCTGCGGCCCGTCCTGCGGATCGACGGCGCGGAGCACGCGCCCGAGTCGGCGCGTCCGGTCGCCCGGCACGGCGTCTACGCGGTCGAGGGCGGCGATCCGTCCTCACTCCTGCTCGCGCCCGCGTCCCTGCCCTTCGACGACGAGGAGCTGCTGCTCCTCGACCACCCCGAGGAGACGGAGGTCCCGGCGGAGGACGTGCCCGAGTTCGTCGGCGAGCACCTCCCCGCCCTCCGCGGCCGCATCGCGGTGCGCGAGGAGGGCGTCGACCTCGTCCTGGACGATCCGGAGCCCCCGCGCCTGGTCTGCACGGTCTCGTTCGAGCCGCGGCGCGCCGTCAGGGTGGGCTGGCACTGGCGCCGCGCGCCCGATCGCGCGGGCGAGCTCGACGGCACGGCCGACGCGGCTCTCGAGCGCGCGGTGCTCCGCCGGGTGCGCTCGGTGCTCGGCGAGGCCGGGTCCGCTCTCGTGCCGGGGCCGGGGACGAGCGCGGTCCTGCGCGGGGCCGAGGCGGCGGTGTTCGTGGTGGAGCAGCTCCCGCAGCTGGAGGGGATCGGCGGGGTCCGGATCGAGCGCGAGGGCGCGGCCCCGGACTACCGCCTGCTGACCGGACCGCTCACGCTCACCATCACCGCGGTCGACACCGAGAGCGCCGACTGGTTCGACCTCGGCGTCGTCGTGACCATCGGCGACGCGACCGTGCCGTTCCTGCCCCTCTTCCGCGCTCTGGCCGCGGGCGGCGACCGCATCCGCCTGGTCGACCACTCCTACCTCTCGCTCGCGCACCCCGGCCTCGACCGGCTCCGGGAGCTGCTGACCCGGGCGGACGAGCTCGAGGAGTGGGAGACGGGACCGCGGCTCGGCCGGCACCAGACCGGGCTGTGGAACGAGCTGGAGGAGCTCGCCGACGAGAGCGTCCCCTCCGACGCGTGGCGCGCCGTGCTCGACTCCGCGCTGGCCGCCGGGTCGCCGGAGGACGTGGACCCGCCGGAGGGACTGACCGCCCGGCTGCGCCCGTACCAGCGGGCGGGCTACGCCTGGCTCGTCCACCGCCTCCGTCACGGGCTCGGCGGGATCCTGGCCGACGACATGGGCCTCGGCAAGACCCTGCAGGCGCTGGCCATGATGCTCGACGCGGTCGAGGAGGCGGGCCGCGCCGGGATCCGCCGCGCGCCGTTCCTCGTGGTCGCCCCCACCTCGGTCGTGCCGGGCTGGCGCTCGGAGGCCGAGCGCTTCGCGCCCGCCCTGCGCGTCCACGTCGTCGCGAGCTCGCGGGAGGGCGCGCTCGACGCGATCCCGGCCGACGCGGACGTGGTCCTCACCAGCTACGCGGTCCTGCGCCTCGGCGGCGAGCGCTGGGCGTCGAGGACGTGGTCGGCGCTGATCCTCGACGAGGCCCAGTTCGTCAAGAACCCCGCCTCGCAGACGCACCGGGCCGCCCGCGGGGTCGGCGCGCCCGTCACGCTCGCGCTCACCGGCACACCGCTGGAGAACTCGCTCGACGAGCTCTGGGCGGTCCTCGCCCTGGTGGCGCCCGGGCTCCTGCCGCCGCTGCGCCGCTTCCGCGAGGAGTACACCCGGCCGATCCTGCACGCGGAGGCGCCCGTCGGAATCGCCTCGCCCGATCTGTCCGAGGGACGGACCGTCAGCCACACCGAGGGTGCGCGCCGCCGCCTCGAGAGACTGCGCCGACGACTGCGTCCGTTCCTGCTCCGCCGCACCAAGGAGGCAGTGGCGCCGGAGCTCCCCGAGAAGCAGGAGCAGACGATCGAGGTCGCGCTGACCCCCGCCCACCGGGTGCTCTACGACGGCTACCTCCAGCGCGAGCGGCGGAAGCTCCTGGGTCTGGTCGACGACCTCGACCGGCAGCGCTTCACGGTGTTCCGATCGCTCACCCTCCTGCGCCTGCTCGCGCTCGACGCGTCCCTGGTCGACCCGGCCTACCGGCACGTCCCGTCCGCGAAGCTCGACGTGCTCGTCGAGCAGCTCGACGACGTGATCGCGGAGGGCCGTCGGGCCCTCGTCTTCAGCACCTTCACCTCGTACCTGGAGCGGGCGGGGGAGCGGCTGCGCCGGCGCGGCATCCCGTTCGTGCAGCTCGACGGCTCCACGCGGGACCGCGCGGGAGTGATCGAGGAGTTCCGCTCCGGAGCCGTGCCCGTCTTCCTGATCAGCCTGAAGGCGGGCGGCACCGGGCTCACCCTCACCGAGGCCGACCACGTCTTCATCCTCGACCCGTGGTGGAACCCGGCGGCCGAGGCGCAGGCCGTCGACCGCGCGCACCGCATCGGCCAGGAGCGGCGGGTGAACGTGTACCGGCTGGTGGCGACGGACACGATCGAGGAGAAGATCGTGCGCCTCCAGGAGCGCAAGGGCCGCCTCAGCACGGCGGTGCTCGACGAGGGCGAGCTCTTCGCCCGGGCGCTGTCGGCCGACGACGTCCGCGAACTGCTGGCCGAGTGACCACGGCCCCACGAAGGGTGACAGAACGGCCAGGCGCGGCCCAGGATCCGAGCGCACACTGAGCGGATGAGACGCCGCCGCCCCCGCCCCCGCGCCGACTGGATCGTCGCCCTCGAGAAGGGCGACGACGCCGGGCTCTTCGGACCGGGCAGCGCGGTCTGGGCGGTCAACGGCGGCCTGCCCACGATGATCGCCGGAGTGCGGGCTCTGCTCATGCAGACCCTCCACGCCGGAGCGATGGCCGGTGTGCACGACCACTCCCGCTACCGCGAGGACCCGATGGGCCGCCTCGACAACACGGTCCGCTGGGTCCTGACCACCAGCTTCGGCGACACCGCCGCGGCGAGCGGAGCGGCGCGCTGGGTGACCGGCGTGCACGAGCGGATCGTCGGCTCCTACGAGGACGCCGGCGGGCGCGAGCGCTCCTACTCGGCGCAGGACCCCCGCCTGCTGCTCTGGGTGCACGACGCCTTCACCGACGCGTTCCTCGGCGCCCACGAGATCTGGGGCGGACGGATCCCCGGCGGCCCCGACGCCTACGTGCGCGAGTGGGCCGCCTCCGGCCGGCTGCTCGGAGTGCAGGATCCGCCCGAGAGCGTCGCGGAGCTCCGCGCGCAGCTCGCCGGATTCGCGGGCGAGCTCAAGCCCGACGCACGCGTGCACGAGGCGGTCGGGTTCCTCCGCGACATCCGGCTGCCGGGCGAGGCGGGCGTGGTCTACCCGCTGCTGTTCGCCGGCGCGGTCGCCTCGCTCAGCCCCGAGGTGCGGAGGCTCCTGGGCCTCCGGCGCCCGTGGTGGCCCGCGATCACGGCGAACCGCCTGCTGTTCGTGTTCCTGGGCCGGTATCTGGGCCGGGTCTCGCCGAGCGAGCAGGCCGCGATCGACCGCATCGCCGGCCTCGACCAGGTTCGCACCGGCGCCTGACGCTCTTCCCGTACACCTGTCCGGGAAGTGGTAGACTGTCGTCGATGACTCCCGCCCGCCTCGCCTCCGTGCCCGCGGCGGAGTCCCCCTCGGCGCTCGGCTCCGCCGATCCGCGAGCCCGGCGCACCCGCCGCCGCGTGTTCGACGCGGTCGAGCGGCTCGTCATGCAGAGCGACGGCGAGAGGGCCGAGGGCATCGCGGTGAGCGACATCGTGCGCGAGGCCGGAATCAGCCGCAGCTCGTTCTACGCCCACTTCGACGACGCGGCGGGAGTCGCCTCCGCGCTGCTCCGACAGGACCTCGTGGTCGCCGACGTCGCCGAGGGCGATCCCGCCGACCGCTCCGGAGCCGACGCCCTGCAGCGCGGCTACTCGCGGCTCGTCGAGCGGCTGGTCGACCGCCACGCCTTCCATGCCCGGCTCCGCGCGCGGGCCTCCGCCCGGGTCGCCTCCGACGACGCCGTGCTCGACACGGCGCTCGCCCTGCACCGCGAGGTGCTCGCCCGGGTCGACGTCCCCGCAGCGGTCGACCCCGAGCTCACCGCGGTCTTCGCGGCCGGCGGGGTCCTCTCCGTGGTCGGCGCCTGGCTCGCCGGCTCCCTCGACGGCACCGACGAGGAGCTGGTCGAGCACCTCGTCGCGCTGCTCCCGGCCTGGCTCGCCGCGGCGCCGCTGCGCCCCCTGGACTCCTCACTCCCACCACGCCCCACGACGAAAGGCACGACATGATGACATTCGAGGTCGGCGA
This sequence comes from Rathayibacter sp. AY1A7, assembly GCF_002930845.1. Classification (NCBI taxonomy): domain Bacteria; kingdom Bacillati; phylum Actinomycetota; class Actinomycetes; order Micrococcales; family Microbacteriaceae; genus Rathayibacter; species Rathayibacter sp. AY1A7. The sequence goes on from NZ_PSTL01000004.1 coordinate 36,186, forward strand.
GACCCTGGTCTACCCGCACCACGGAGCGGTGACGATCACCGGGCTCGAGAAGCGCTCGGTCAAGGGCGTCGAGAAGACGTTCATGACGATGAACGTGCACACCAGCGAGCTCACCATCACCCTCCCCGTCGAGAACGCCGAGCTCGTCGGCGTCCGCGAGATCATCGACGACGCCGGAGTCCAGGCGGTCTACGACGTCCTGCGCAGCGACGTCGCGGAGGAGGCCAGCAACTGGTCCCGCCGCTTCAAGGCCAACCAGGAGAAGATGGCCAGCGGCAGCGTGTATCGCGTCAGCGAGGTCGTCCGCGACCTGTGGCGCCGCGAGCAGGCGGGCGGCGTCTCGGCCGGCGAGAAGCGGATGCTCCTCAAGGCGCGTCAGATCCTCGTGTCGGAGCTCTCGCTCGCCCTGAAGGGCACCGACGAGGAGGCCTCGGCCAAGCTCGACGAGGTCCTCGCCTCGGCGATCTGACCCCGCGTCGCGGCGGGTCGGCTCACTCGGGCCGGCACGCCGCGATGATCCTCGCGGCGACCTCGTCCTGCGAGGCGGAGCCGTCGATCCGCACCAGGAGCTCGCGCTCGTCGTAGACCTCCGCCAGAGGAGCCGTCTCGCGCTCGTAGACCTCGATCCGGTTCCGCACCACCTCGGGGTCGTCGTCGGCGCGGTCCTGCTCCTGCGCCCGCACGTGCAGCCGTTCGAGGACCACGTCCGCGTCGGCCGTCAGCAGCACGACGCACGAGAGCGGCGTGCCCCGCTCCTCGAGGAGCTCCGCCAGCGCGTCCACCTGGGCGAGCGTGCGCGGGTAGCCGTCGAGGATGAACCCGTCCCGGGCGTCCTCCTCGGCGATGCGCTCGGCGACCAGGGCGTTCGTCAGCTCGTCCGGCACGTACTCGCCGGCCTCCACGAGCGCCCGCAGACGCCGTCCGAGGTCGGTGCCGTCGGCGACGTGCGCGCGGAACAGATCGCCGGTGGAGATCGCCGGCACCCCCAGCTCGCGCGACAGCACGGCCGCCTGGGTGCCCTTGCCCACGCCGGGCGGGCCCATCATGATGACGCGCATCGCTCGTCCTCCTCGGTGTCGTCAGGCGATGCTAGCGGTGCGGAGCGGGGTGGCCGGTGCACACCGCGCCCGTAGGCTGGCGGGACGAGCCGAGGAGGAGCGATGCCCGCAGCACCCGGGGCCGAGCAGGCCGCCGCGGATCTGGCCGCGCTCCTGCGCGAGGTCTCCGGAGAGCTCGACGCCCGCGGCATCGCCGACCAGGCCGTCGCCGAGCTGCGGACGCCGCGCGCGATCCTCGGCTTCCGCCGCAAGCCGGTGATGGCGCCGGTGACCCGCGCGTGGCGCCTCGGCGTGGTGCTCCTCGGACGCGAGGGCGAGCTCCTCGCGACGGGATCGGTCACTCGTGCCGTCGCTCCGCTGCACGCCAACAACCAGTCCGAGTCGCAGGAGGCGCGCCGCGAGATCCGGCGCGCCGCCTTCGACGGTCCGTTCCAGGAGGGCGAGATCGTCAACTACGGCTGGCGGCGCCTCGCACTGGACGCCGCAGCGCTCGAGTCGGGCCAGGAGCCGCTGGCCCTGCGCGGCTCCGAGGTGCTCGTGCGCTGGGCGCCCGGTCTGGGCGAGCAGGGACTGATGCCGCTGCGCCGGTACCTGGCCGACCGCCTCGACCTCCTCGAGGCCGACTAGCGCCGGGTCACTCCTCCTCGGCCACCGGGTGGAACCACGGCGGATAGACGGCGACGCGGGGAGAGGCGTCGATGCCCTCGAAGAGAGCCTTGACGCGGTTGCGGGCGGCGACCGACGCCACGCCGACCGTCGCGACGCCCTCGAGCGGGAAGCGCTCGGGCACGAGCGCCTCCGCGCTGCGCAGGGCCGGCTCGTCGACCAGGAGGCGCGCGAAGGTGCGCACGAGCGCGTCGCCCTCGGTGAAGCGCGTGAGGACGTGGGAGGCGTCGCCGTCGCTCAGCACCGGGGCGGAGGCGAGCGAGCCCACCAGGACGACGTACTGCGAGGCGGTGGTCTCGTGGGCGCTCGGCGACCAGTGCGGAGCGACACGCTCGCCGCGCAGGTCGGCCCAGAGGGCGGCGTCGGGGGAGAGGAAGAAGGGCACGAAGCCGGCGACGCTGACGCCGTCCTTCACCTGCACGGCACGGCGGTGCTCGCGGGTGGTCTCGGCGCTGACGTCGATCGCGGGGCGCTCCTGGAGCTGCTGGTCCGCCAGGATCGCGCCGGCGGCGACGATCGCCTCGAGGTTGTCGAGGTGGGTGACGTGGTAGATCCGCTGCGCGGCGATGTCGACCTTCGGCAGGGGCTTCTCGCGCGCCGTGCCGCGGGCGGCGGCGCGGGCGGTGGCCGCACGGGAGGTCCCGGGCACGCGCGCGGGGGCGCGGGTGGCACGGCCGACCTGCTCGGGGAGCTTCTTCGGGGTGCAGACGTCGCAGAGCGCGATGTCGAGGCCGTGGATGCATTCGGTGGGCACTCTGGATTCCTTCTGCGCGCGGGCTCGGGGTTCCGCCGCAGGGACGACGTTACGCGACCGGGGCCCCCGCGCGTCCCGGCGGCGGGGATCTGCGGAGCCGCGGCGTCCGCCCGGGCATCCTCTGGGAGGCGCCGGAGCACCGCTCCCCGCCGCGTAGCGTGAGCGGGATGAAGCGCGTGCCGCCCGCCGAGGGCCAGGAATCCGTCTGGGACTACCCGCGACCCCCGAGGGTCGAGACCACCACCGAGCACGTGGTCGTGCGGCTGGGCGGCGTCGTCGTCGCCGAGTCCCGCGACGCTCTCCGCGTCCTCGAGACGAGCCACCCTCCCGTCTACTACCTCCCCGTGTCCTCGTTCGCGCCCGGGGCGCTCGAGCCCGCGCCCGGCCGCAGCATCTGCGAGTTCAAGGGCGCGGCCTCCTACCTGACCGTGCGCGGGGGAGGAGGAGCGGTCGCGGAGGCGGCGGGCTGGACGTACCCCGAGCCGATGGCCGGCTTCGAGGCCCTCGTCGACACCGTCGCCCTCTACCCCGGCCGGATGGACTCCTGCACGGTCGACGGCGAGGCGGTCCAGCCGCAGCCGGGCGACTTCTACGGCGGCTGGATCACCTCGCGCGTGGTCGGTCCGTTCAAGGGCTCGCCGGGCACGATGTTCTGGTGAATCAGACGGGGGAGGGCGGACCGAGCGGGTCCTGGACGAGGACCGCTCGTGCGGCGTCGATCCCCGAGGCCTCCAGCGTCCATTCCGGCCGCACCAAAGTCTCCGGCGTGACGCGGAACCGCAGCTCCTCGACCGACCTACCGTCCGGACCGACGATCCGGTGCGTCCCGTTCGGCCGGTAGCCGAGGGTCTCCGAGACCCGGATCGAGCGGGTGTTCCAGGCGAGAGCGGCGCTCTCGGCGACCTCGGCTCCGAGGTGGTCGAAGGCGAGGAGGAGGACGGCGGCGCGCATCTCCTGCCCGAGGCCGCGGCCCTGCGCCGAGCGGGTGAGCCACGAGCCCGAGGTCAGGGTGCGGGTGGCGGCGAAGGACTCGGCGACCACGTCCTGGCAGCCGACGACGCGGCCGTCCTCGACCACGGCGAACGCGATGCGCCACGACTCCCGCGTCGTCTGCGCGCGCTGCGACCAGTGGAAGCGGGCGAGCTCGCCGGGCAGGCGCTCCGCCGGCGCCTCGGCCCAGGGGGAGGGGAACGGCGAGCGGCCGCTCTCGTGCACGCCCGCGAGGGCTGCCTCGGCGAGAGGGCCGAGGTCGGCGTCGCGGACCGGATGCAGCTCGAGCCGCGGCGTGCGCAGCTCCAGCGAGAACAGGGGCCAGGGGTCGGTGCTCATCCGACGACGCTAGCGAGCGGAGGCGCGCACCGCGCGACCAGGCGGGTACCGGTGGTGGGACTCGAACCCACAAGCCCTCTCGGACAGAGCATTTTGAGTGCCCCGCGTCTGCCATTCCGCCACACCGGCTCATCACCAGCCCGTCGAGAATACCGTAGGCTCATCGGCGTGACTGACCAGGAACCCTCGTCGACCGCACCCCGTCGGGTCGTCGTCGCCGAAGACGAATCCCTCATCCGCCTCGACATCGTGGAGATCCTCCGCGACAACGGCTTCGAGGTCGTCGGCGAGGCCGGCGACGGAGAGACCGCTGTGGCCCTCGCCACCGAGCTGCGCCCCGATCTCGTCATCATGGACGTCAAGATGCCCCAGCTCGACGGCATCTCGGCGGCCGAGCGCCTCTCTAAGGCGCACATCGCGCCCGTCGTCCTGCTCACCGCCTTCAGCCAGAAGGAGCTCGTCGAGCGCGCCAGCGAGGCCGGAGCGCTCGCCTACGTCGTGAAGCCCTTCACGCCCAACGACCTGCTGCCCGCGATCGAGATCGCCCTCTCGCGGTACGCCCAGATCCTCACCCTCGAGGCCGAGGTCGCCGACATGGTCGAGCGCTTCGAGACCCGCAAGCTCGTCGACCGCGCCAAGGGCCTGCTCAACGAGAAGATGGGGCTCACCGAGCCCGAGGCGTTCCGCTGGATCCAGAAGGCCTCCATGGACCGCCGGCTCACCATGCACGACGTCGCGCAGGCGATCATCGAGCAGCTGAGCACGAAGAAGGCCTAGCGCGAGGCCGGGCCCGAGGGCCCACGGCCTCAGGGCCAGAGGCGGGTGCGCTCCCACGGGGAGCCGCCCGCCTCCGTCGTTCCCGGGCGGTACTCGAGACGGGTGTGATCCTGCTCCGGCGCGGTCGAGCCCTGCCAGAACTCGATGCGCTCGGGCACGACGCGGTAGACGGCCCACTCCCGGTCGAGCGTCGCGGGCGAGCAGCCCACGGCGACGCTGGTCTGGAGCGTGACGAGGCCGAAGTCCTGCGCGCTGCGCATCGGCTCGCTCTGGCGTCCGACGAGCAGGGCGGTGCGAGCGGCCTCGGAGCGGCGGCGGAAGTCGTCGGCCGACTCCTGCGCGGAGGCGCGGTCGACCCGGCCCTCGACCCGGACCTGACGGCCCTGGACCGGCCAGAAGAAGGTCAGCGCGGCGTGCGGGTTCTCCTCCATGGCGCGTCCCTTGGGGCTGGTGGCATGGGTGGAGAACGCCCAGCCCGCCTCGTCGATCTCGCGCAGCACGAGCACGCGCGCCGAGACGGTGCCGTCGTCGGAGGCGGTGGAGAGCGTGGCGCCGTGGGGGAGGAGCTGGCCCGCGTCCTTCGCCTCCTCGAGCCACTGCGCGAACAGCTCGAGAGGATCGGCCGGAGCCGCCTCCGCATCGAACGAGGGCAGCTCGGAGGGCATGGACGGGAGGCTCTTGAGGAGATGGCGAAGGCTCATCCGCTCAGTGTCGCCCTTCGGGCACCACCGGGCACAGTCGCGCGCCGTCGCTTGACAGTGCTGCTCGCCGCGGTGCCGGGTCCCCGAGCGGCGCGGCCGACCGGTCGATCCCCAGTCGCGCGCAGGCGCGGGCGGTCCCGACGGCGGTCCCGACGGCGGTCGCGGTCCTGGGCGTGGTCGTCGCCCTCCGCTCCCGCGAGGGGGACCCGTCCGCTCCCGTCAGCGGGCGTCTCGGATGATGTTGGTGATCCGCACGGTGGAGAGGCGGCGCCCCTCCTGGTCGCGCACGACGATCTCGTGGGTGGTGAGGGTGGAGCCCAGGTGGATCGCGTCGCAGGTGGCGATCACGAAGCCCGAGTGGACCGACCGGCTGTGGCTCGCGTTCAGCTCGATGCCCATCGCCAGGCGGCCCGCGCCGGCGTGCACGTTCGCCGCGATCGAGCCCATCGACTCGGCGAGAACGACGTGCGCGCCGCCGTGCAGGATGCCGACCGGCTGCCGGTTGCCCTCGACGGGCATCGAGGCCACCGAGTGCTGCGGGGTGAGCTCGTGCCAGAGGATCCCCATCCGCTCGGCGAGCTCGCCCATGCCGCGGCCGATCCCGGCGACCAGGTCGAGCGCGGGCGGGCGGATCCAGGCGGTCGTGGTGGGGGTCGGCTCGGTCACGTCGCTCCTCGCGCTGGAGCCTCGGAGCGGCCCTGACCGGCGGGCGCGAGCGGGCCGATCCGGTGTCGGAGGCGCTGTGTAGTCTGGCCCTGTGTCAGATCCGGAACAGCCTACCCTCCTGCTCGTCGACGGCCATTCCCTGGCGTTCCGGGCGTTCTACGCGCTCCCGGTCGACAGCTTCCAGACCCGCGAGGGCCAGCACACGAACGCCATCCACGGCTTCCTCTCGATGCTGATCCTGCTGCTGAAGAACGAGAAGCCGACCCACCTCGGCGTCGCGTTCGACATCTCCCGCTACTCGTTCCGCACGCGCGAGTACCCGGAGTACAAGGGCACCCGCGGCGAGACGCCGCCCGAGTTCAAGGGCCAGGTCCCCCTCCTCGAGGAGGCGCTGCACGCCATGAACATCCGGACCGTCTCGAAGGAGGACTTCGAGGCCGACGACATCCTCGCGACGCTCGCCCGCCAGGGGGCCGAGGCCGGCTTCCGCGTGCTGGTCGTCTCGGGCGATCGCGACACCATCCAGCTGGTGACCCCGGACGTCACCCTGCTCTACCCCTCCACCCAGGGCGTCTCGCAGCTCACCCGCTACGACCGCGACAAGGTGTTCGAGAAGTACGGCGTCGAGCCGCACCAGTACCCCGAGATCGCCGCCCTCGTCGGCGAGACCAGCGACAACCTGCCCGGCGTCGACAAGGTCGGCCCCAAGACGGCCGCGAAGTGGGTCAACCAGTACGGCACGGTCGCCGACATCATCGCCCACGCCGACGAGATCAAGGGCGTGGTCGGCGAGAAGCTGCGCGAGCAGAAGGAGAACGCGCTCCGCAACCGCCGCCTCAACCGGCTGGTGACGGACGTCGAGCTCCCCCTCGGGCCGCACGATCTGACGCGCCGTCCGATCGATCCCGACGCGGTCCGCGAGATCTTCAGCCGCCTCGAGTTCAAGACCCTGCAGGAGCGGGTCCTCACGATCGCCGCGGAGGAGGGCGTCGACGGCGCTGCCGCGGCCCTGGCGGGCGACGTGGTCACGACCTCCGCACCCGCCGTCCGCACCCTGGTCGACGAGGAACTCGCGCACTGGCTCGACCGCGTGTCGGCGAAGGGCACCGCGCCCGTCGCCGTGCAGGTCCTGCTCGGAGCCGGCGGGCTCGAGGGTGTGGGTCTCGCGGTCGAGAAGGAGACGGCGTTCGTCCCGTGGGCCGCTGAGCGGCCCGACTACACCGCGCTCGAGCAGTGGCTGGCCGGGCCCGCCCCCAAGTACTTCGCCGACGCGAAGCCCCAGATCAAGGCGCTGCGGAGGGCCGGACTCCCCGTCGCGGGGCTCGCGTTCGACACCCGCGTCGCCTCCTGGCTGGTGCAGCCCACCGGGCATCCGGCCACGCTCGCGGCGCAGGTCGCGCAGCACCTCGACGAGACCATGGCGCAGGGCGACCCGAACCAGCTGGTCCCCACCGTCGAGCCGATGGGGCCCGCCACCGAGGCCTGGTACGCGTACCGGCTCGTCGCTCCGCTGCGCGAGCGGCTGGGCGAGGGGATGCTCTCGGTGCTCGTCGACATCGAGCTGCCGATCGTCCAGGTCCTCGCGACGATGGAGCTCACCGGCGTCGCGATCGACGCCGACGTGCTGGCGCGCCTCCGCGCCGAGCTGACCGTCTCGGCCGCCGACCTCGCGAGCCGCGCGTTCGCCGAGATCGGCCACGAGATGAACCTCGGCTCGCCCAAGCAGCTGCAGCAGGTCCTCTTCGAGGAGCTCGACATGCCGCGCACCCGGGCCACGAAGACGGGCTACACCACCGACGCCTCCGCCCTCGCCGACCTGCAGGAGTCCCACCCGCACCCGTTCCTCGGGCTGCTCCTCGAGCACCGCGACGCGACCAAGCTCAAGCAGATCATCGAGACGCTCGAGAAGTCGGTCACCGCCGACGGCCGGATCCACACCAGCTACGACCAGACCGGCACGGCCACCGGCCGGATCTCCTCCAACGACCCGAACCTGCAGAACATCCCCGTCCGCAGCGAGGTGGGCCGCCGCATCCGCACCGCCTTCGTCCACGGAGCGGACGCGAGCACCCTCCTCACTGCCGACTACTCGCAGATCGAGATGCGGATCATGGCGCACCTCTCCGGGGACGCCGGGCTGATCGAGGCCTTCCACTCCGGCGAGGACCTGCACCGCTTCGTCGGATCGCGGATCTTCGGCGTCGATCCGGGCGACGTCACCTCGGCCATGCGCAACAAGGTCAAGGCGATGTCGTACGGTCTCGCCTACGGCCTGAGCGCCTTCGGCCTGTCGAAGCAGCTGCGCATCTCGAGCGCCGAGGCCAAGCAGCTGATGACCGACTACTTCGTCCGCTTCGGCGCGGTGCGCGACTACCTCCGCAGCGTCGTCGAGCAGGCCCGCGAGACCGGCTACACCGAGACGATCTTCGGACGCCGGCGTCCGTTCCCCGACCTGCAGAGCGCGAACCGCGTCCTCCGCGACAACGCCGAGAGGGCGGCACTCAACTCGCCGATCCAGGGCTCGGCCGCCGACATCATGAAGCGCGCGATGATCGGCGTGCAGGCCGACCTCGACGAGCAGGGGCTCGGCTCGCGGATGCTCCTCCAGGTGCACGACGAGCTGATCTTCGACGTCGCCCCCGGCGAGGAGGAGCCGCTCGAGGCGGTCGTACGCGGCCGGATGGCGGGTGCCGCCGACCTGAGCGTCCCGCTCGAGGTGCAGGTGGGCCACGGGTCCGACTGGGACGTCGCCGCGCACTGAGCCGGCCGCAGGGCCTGGCTAGGCTCGGAGGCATGAGCACCGACACCCCCCGCGAGCCCACCGCCGTCGACGCCGTCGCCGAGCGCTGGGTCGACACGCTCGTCGACCTCGACCCCACCCTCGGCACCGCGATCGGACGCAGCGGCGCGAACGGCCGTCTGGGCGACTACTCGCCGGCCGGTCTCGAGCAGGCCCGGGCGGCGACCGCCTCGGCCCTCGCCGAGCTCGAGGCCGCCGACCCAGTGGACGACGTCGACCGCGTCACGGCCGCCGACCTCGGCGCCGAGCTCCGGCTCTCCCTGGAGGGGCACGACGCCGGTCTGCCGCTGCGGGACCTCAACGTGATCGCGTCCCCGGCGCAGGAGCTGCGCGACGTCTTCGACCTGATGCCGACGGACGAGGTCGCCGACTGGGAGGCGGTCGCCGAGCGGCTGCTGGCCGTGCCGGCCGCCCTCGAGGGCTACGCGGAGACCCTGCGCGAGGGGATCCGCACCGGCGTGGTCCCCGCCCGCCGCCAGGTCGAGCTCGTCGCCGAGCAGGCGCGGAAGATCGCCGCTCCCCGCGGGTTCTTCGCCGAGCTGGCCGCGGAGGCCGCCCCCGCCGCCGGATCCCTGCCCGCGTCGCTCGCCCAGCGACTGGAGGACGGCGCCCGCCGTGCCTCGGCCGCCTACGGGTCGCTCGCGCAGTTCCTCCGGGGCGAGCTCGCCCCCGCCGCGACCGAGCAGGACGCCGTCGGCCGGGAGCTGTACGCGCTGCACTCCCGCCGCTTCCTCGGCGCTGTCGTCGACCTCGACGAGACCTACGAGTGGGGGATCGAGGAGCTGGCCCGCATGACGTCCGAGCAGGAGGCGATCGCGCGCGAGATCCTGCCCGGCGCCTCCGTCGCCGAGGCGATCGCCCACCTCGAGGCGGACCCGGCCCGCACTCTGCACGGCGTCGACGCTCTGCAGGCCTGGATGCAGGAGACCAGCGACCGCTCCGTCCGCGAGCTCGCCGGCACCGCCTTCGACATCCCGGAGGAGGTGCGCCGCCTCGAGTGCAGGATCGCGCCGACCCAGGAGGGCGGCATCTACTACACCGGTCCGAGCGACGACTTCTCGCGCCCGGGGCGGATGTGGTGGTCGGTCCCGGCCGGAGTCACCGAGTTCGCCACCTGGCGGGAGCTGACCACGGTCTACCACGAGGGCGTCCCGGGCCACCACCTGCAGATCGGCCAGGCCGTCCACAACCGCGCCCGCCTCAACACCTGGCGCCGTCAGCTCGCCGGGACCTCCGGCCACGCCGAGGGCTGGGCGCTCTACGCGGAGCGGCTGATGGAGCGCTTCGGCTACCTCGACGACCCGGCCGACCGCCTGGGCATGCTCGACGGACAGCGGATGCGCGCGGCGCGCGTCGTGCTGGACATCGGCGTGCACCTCCAGAAGCCGATGCCGGGCTCCGACACCGTCTGGACCGCCGACTCGGCCCTCGACTTCCTGCGGGCCAACGTGAACATGGACGACGCGTTCGTGCGCTTCGAGGTGAACCGGTACCTCGGCTGGCCGGGGCAGGCTCCGTCCTACAAGATCGGGCAGCGGATCTGGGAGCAGCTGCGCGACGAGGCGGAGGCGCGCGAGGGCGCCGCGTTCTCGCTCGCGGCCTTCCACCGGAGGGCGCTCGACCTCGGCGGCGTCGGTCTCGACATCCTCCGCTCCTCCCTCGCCGGCTGACTCCGGAACCCGCGCCTGGACGGGCGCGGCGAGATTGCCGTGCGCCTCCCGGGGCGTCTAAGCTGGGGTGTCACATCTGTGGCGCCGCCGTGCCCGCGGCGCGCGAGGAAGGCCGGTCCTCCGGCCGGCCGAGCGCGGCTCCCGGGCCGGAGGCACATCCCTCACCACCGCAGTGGTCACCACTCCGCCGAGCCGCGAGGCCCGCAGGCGGCCGCCGCCCGAGACCCATCCATCCTGGAGCATCCCTTAATGACAACCGCAACGACCGACAAGGCAACCAAGCAGGTCGCGATCAACGACATCGGGTCTGCTGAAGACTTTCTTGCCGCGGTCGAAAAGACTCTGAAGTTCTTCAACGACGGAGACCTCATCGAAGGCACCGTCGTGAAGATCGACCGCGACGAGGTCCTCCTCGACGTCGGCTACAAGACCGAGGGCGTCATCCCCTCGCGCGAGCTCTCCATCAAGCACGACGTCGACCCCTCCGAGGTCGTCAACGTGGGCGACAGCGTCGAGGCCCTCGTCCTCCAGAAGGAGGACAAGGAGGGTCGCCTGATCCTGTCCAAGAAGCGTGCGCAGTACGAGCGCGCGTGGGGCGACGTCGAGAAGATCAAGGAGTCGGACGGCGTCGTCACCGGCTCGGTCATCGAGGTCGTCAAGGGCGGTCTCATCGTCGACATCGGCCTCCGCGGCTTCCTCCCGGCCTCGCTCATCGAGCTGCGCCGCGTCCGCGACCTCACGCCGTACCTCGGCCAGGAGATCGAGGCGAAGATCCTCGAGCTCGACAAGAACCGCAACAACGTGGTCCTGTCGCGTCGCGCGCTCCTCGAGCAGACCCAGTCCGAGAGCCGCACCACGTTCCTGAACAACCTGCACAAGGGTCAGGTCCGCAAGGGCGTCGTGTCGTCGATCGTCAACTTCGGTGCGTTCGTCGACCTCGGCGGCGTCGACGGTCTCGTCCACGTCTCCGAGCTCTCCTGGAAGCACATCGAGCACGCCTCCGAGGTCGTCGAGGTGGGCCAGGAGGTCACCGTCGAGATCCTCGAGGTCGACCTCGACCGCGAGCGCGTGTCGCTCTCGCTCAAGGCGACCCAGGAGGACCCGTGGCAGGTCTTCGCCCGCACCCACGCGATCGGACAGGTCGCGCCGGGCAAGGTCACGAAGCTGGTCCCGTTCGGTGCCTTCGTCCGCGTCGCGGACGGCATCGAGGGCCTCGTCCACATCTCCGAGCTGTCGGGCAAGCACGTCGAGCTCGCCGAGCAGGTCGTGTCGGTCGGCGAAGAGGTGTTCGTCAAGGTCATCGACATCGACCTCGACCGTCGCCGCATCTCCCTCTCGCTCAAGCAGGCGAACGAGAACGTCGACCCCGAGGGCACCGAGTTCGACCCGGCGCTCTACGGCATGGCCACGGAGTACGACGACCAGGGGAACTACAAGTACCCCGAGGGCTTCGACCCCGAGACCAACGAGTGGCGCGAGGGCTTCGAGTCGCAGCGCGAGGCCTGGGAGCAGGAGTACGCCGCTGCTCAGGCGCGCTGGGAGGCCCACAAGGCCCAGGTGGCCAAGTCGCAGGAGGAGGCGGCCACCGTCTCCGAGGGCGTCTCGGTCGGCGCCGGCTTCACCAGCGAGTCGACCACCGGCGGCACCCTCGCCGACGACGAGTCGCTCGCCGCGCTCCGCGAGAAGCTGTCCTCGAACAACTGATCGCGAGCACATCGCATCGAACGGCCGGTCCCCTCGGGGGCCGGCCGTTCGGCGTTCCGGGCGACGGCGCTGGGTAGGGTGGCCGGGTGCATCTCGTCGCCCTCACCGGAGGCATCGCCTCGGGCAAGTCCACTGTCGCCCGCCGTCTCGCCGAGCACGGAGCGGTGGTGGTCGACGCCGACGTCCTCGCGCGCGAGGTCGTCGAGCCGGGGGAGCCGGCGCTGGCGGCGATCGCCGAGCGCTTCGGCCCGTCCGTGATCCGCGCGGACGGCGCGCTGGACCGCCCGGCGCTCGGCGCGATCGTCTTCTCGGACGCGGCGGCCCGCGCCGACCTCAATGCGATCACCCATCCGGCGGTGACGCTCCGCTCGCAGCGGCTGTTCGCGGAGGCCGCCGAGGCGGACCCGGACGCGGTGGTCGTCTACGACGTCCCCCTCCTGGCCGAGGGCCGAGGAGCGGGGGAGTTCGACGAGGTGGTCGTCGTGCACGCGCCGCAGCACCTCCGCATCGAGCGTCTCGTCGCCCGCCGGGGATTGACCGAGGAGGAGGCGCGGGCGCGGGTCTCGTCGCAGGCGAGCGACGAGGAGCGCCTCGCCCTCGCCGACGTCGTGATCGACTCCTCCGGCACGCTGGAGGACACGCTCGCTCGGACCGACGCGCTGTGGGAGCGGCTCGCCCGCTGACGGTCCCTCCCCGACACCCGCCCTCGTGACCGAGCGGCCCGGCCGGAGAGCGCACCCCCGTTCGCCGCCAGCGCACGCGCCGTCCGGTGTCGGTGGTCGCGGCTACGCTTCGAACCATGGAGCCAACCCGTGCCGTGCACCCGTTCGAGGTCATCAGCGAGTACAAGCCGAGCGGTGACCAGCCCGGCGCGATCGCCGATCTGAGCGCCCGCATCAACGCCGGCGAGACCGATGTCGTCCTGCTGGGCGCCACCGGAACCGGCAAGTCCGCGACCACGGCCTGGCTCGTCGAGGCCGTGCAGCGCCCCACGCTCGTGCTCGCGCACAACAAGACCCTCGCCGCGCAGCTCGCCAACGAGTTCCGCGAGCTGTTCCCCAACAACGCCGTCGAGTACTTCGTCTCGTACTACGACTACTACCAGCCCGAGGCCTACGTCCCGCAGACGGACACCTTCATCGAGAAGGACAGCTCGGTCAACGCCGAGGTCGAGCGGCTGCGCCACTCCACCACGAACTCGCTCCTGAGCCGCCGCGACGTGATCGTGGTGTCGACCGTCTCGTGCATCTACGGCCTCGGCCAGCCCGAGCAGTACCTCGAGGCGATGGTGGCGCTCCAGGTCGGCCAGCGGGTCGATCGGGACCGCCTCATCCGCAAGTTCGTGTCGATGCAGTACGCGCGCAACGACGTCGACTTCGCCCGCGGCACCTTCCGGGTGCGGGGCGACACGATCGAGATCATCCCGATGTACGAAGAGCTCGCGATCCGGATCGAGATGTTCGGCGACGAGATCGAGGCGCTCTACACGCTCCACCCGCTCACCGGCGACATCGTCCGGAAGCTCGACTCCGTGTCGGTCTTCCCCGGCTCGCACTACGTCGCCAGCCAGGACGTCATGCACCGTGCGATCGACACCATCCAGCAGGAGCTCGAGGTGCGCCTGGCCGACCTCGAGAAGCAGAACAAGCTCCTCGAGGCGCAGCGCCTGCGGATGCGCACGACCTTCGATCTCGAGATGATGCAGCAGATCGGATTCTGCTCCGGCATCGAGAACTACTCCCGCCACATCGACGGCCGCGAGTCGGGCGAGGCCCCGCACTGCCTGCTCGACTACTTCCCGGACGACTTCCTCGTCGTGATCGACGAGTCGCACGTGACTGTGCCGCAGATCGGTGCGATGTACGAGGGCGACGCCTCCCGCAAGCGCACGCTGGTCGAGCACGGCTTCCGCCTGCCCTCGGCGATGGACAACCGGCCCCTGAAGTGGGAGGAGTTCAAGTCGCGCGTCGGTCAGACCGTCTACCTCTCGGCGACCCCGGGCCGCTACGAGATGGGCATCGCCGACGGCATCGTTGAGCAGATCATCCGCCCGACCGGCCTGATCGACCCCGAGATCGTCGTCAAGCCGACGAAGGGCCAGATCGACGACCTGCTCGAGGAGATCAAGCGCCGCACCGAGCGCGACGAGCGCGTGCTCGTCACGACGCTGACGAAGCGCATGGCCGAGGAGCTCACCGACTTCCTCACGGAGGCGGGCGTCCGCGTCCGCTACCTGCACTCCGATGTCGACACCCTGCGCCGCGTCGAGCTCCTCTCGGAGCTGCGGGCGGGCGTCTACGACGTCCTGGTCGGCATCAACCTGCTGCGCGAGGGGCTCGACCTGCCCGAGGTCTCGCTCGTGGCGATCCTCGACGCCGACAAGGAGGGCTTCCTCCGCTCGTCCACGTCGCTCATCCAGACGATCGGCCGTGCGGCGCGCAACGTCTCGGGCGAGGTCCACATGTACGCCGACAAGGTGACGGACTCGATGCGGCTCGCGATCGACGAGACCGACCGCCGACGCGAGAAGCAGGTCGCCTACAACCTCGACCACGGCATCGACCCGACACCGCTGCGGAAGAAGATCGCCGACATCACCGACGCCCTCGCCCGCGAGGGGGCCGACACCGCCAAGCTGCTCGCCGGGCGCGACGCCAAGAAGAAGAGTCCGACGCCGAACCTGCGCCGCCAGGGTCTCGCCGCGAACGGCGGCAACGACCTCGAGGCGATCATCTCCGACCTCAACGGGCAGATGCTCCAGGCGGCGGGCGAGCTCAAGTTCGAGCTCGCGGCCCGGCTGCGGGACGAGGTCCAGGAGCTCAAGCGCGAGCTCCGCCAGATGGAGAAGGCCGGGCACCTGTCCTGATCGGGGGCGCTGATCCGCAAGGGGAGGGGCCCGCGGATCAGCGCCCAGCGAACGCCACGGGCGATGTCGGTAGCTCCGCATACACTTTCGGAGTGTCGATCCTGAACGCCGTTACGGACCCCTCCTCCACCCCCTCTCCCTCCTTCCACCGCTTCGTCTCCTCGCTCGACGAGTCGTCCGCGAAGCTGGTGGTGAGCGGCGCGCGGGTGCACAACCTGCAGAACGTCGACCTCGAGATCCCGCGCGACTCGATGGTGGTGTTCACCGGTCTCTCGGGCTCGGGCAAGTCCTCTCTGGCCTTCGACACGATCTTCGCGGAGGGCCAGCGGCGCTACGTCGAGTCCCTCTCCGCGTACGCCCGCCAGTTCCTCGGGCAGGTGGACCGGCCGGACGTCGACTTCATCGAGGGCCTCAGCCCCGCGGTCTCGATCGACCAGAAGTCGACGAACCGCAACCCGCGCTCGACCGTCGGCACGATCACCGAGATCTTCGACTACATGCGTCTGCTGTGGGCGCGCATCGGCGTCCCGCACTGCCCCATCTGCAGCGAGCGGATCTCCGCGCAGACCGTGCAGCAGATCGCCGACCAGCTGATGGAGCTCGAGACCGGTACCCGCTACCAGATCCTCAGCCCCGTCGTCTCGCAGAAGAAGGGCGAGTTCGTCGACCTCTTCAAGGAGCTGACCGCGGGCGGCTACTCCCGCGCCATGGTGGACGGGAAGCTCGTCCAGCTGAGCGAGCCGCCGGTGCTCAAGAAGCAGTACAAGCACGACATCTCCGTCGTGGTCGACCGGCTCGTGGCCGGCCCCGACATCCTCGGGCGCCTCACCGACTCGCTCGAGACGGCCCTGCGGCTCACCGACGGCATCGTGCAGATCAACTACGTCGACGGCGAGGGCGACGGCGCCTGGACCACCTACTCCGAGAAGCTGTCCTGCCCCAACAACCACCCGATCTCGCTGACCGAGATCGAGCCGCGGACCTTCTCCTTCAACGCGCCCTTCGGCGCCTGCCCGGAGTGCTCGGGCCTCGGCACGCGCATGTCGGTCGACGACGAGCTGCTGCTCGGCGACCCCGACCTGAGCATCGCCGAGGGCGTCATCATCCCCTGGACCACCCAGGGCAAGGGCTTGTTCCAGTACTACGAGAAGCTGCTCGACGGCCTCTCCCGCGACCTCGGCTTCACGCTCACCACCCCGTGGAAGCGCCTCAGCACCGAGGTGCAGCAGGCCGTCCTCCACGGCGACAACTTCGAGGTCAAGGTCAAGTGGAAGAACCGCTACGGCCGCGAGATGAGCTACACCTCGGGCTTCGAGGGCGTCGTGCCCTACATCGAGCGCCAGTTCGTCCAGGCCGAGACCGACGTCCAGCGCACCCGCTGGTCCGAGTTCCTCCGCGAGGTGCCCTGCCCCGTGTGCAAGGGCTCGCGCCTCAAGCCCGAGGTGCTCGCCGTGCTCGTGCACGGGGCGAGCATCGCGGACGTGGCCGACCTCAGCCTCGGCGACGCCCAGGACTTCATGAGCCGGCTCGAGCTGACCGACCGCGAGGCGCACATCGCCGCGCAGGTGCTGCGCGAGATCCGCGCGCGCATCGACTTCCTCATCGAGGTCGGGCTCAACTACCTCAACCTCTCGCGCGCCGCCGCCTCCCTGTCGGGCGGCGAGGCGCAGCGCATCCGCCTGGCGACCCAGATCGGCTCCGGGCTGACCGGCGTGCTCTACGTGCTCGACGAGCCGAGCATCGGCCTGCACCAGCGCGACAACCGCCGCCTGATCGACACCCTCATCAAGCTGCGCGACCTGGGCAACACGCTGATCGTGGTCGAGCACGACGAGGACACCATCCGCACCGCCGACTGGATCGTCGACATCGGCCCGGGCGCCGGGGTCAACGGCGGCAAGGTCGTTCACTCCGGCTCCTACGAGTCGCTGCTCGAGAACACCCACTCGCTGACCGGCGACTACGTCTCGGGCCGCAAGGCGATCGAGGTCCCGAAGAAGCGGCGGAAGATCGACCGCAAGCGGATGATCAAGGTCGTCGGGGCGAACGCCAACAACCTCCGCAAGGTCGACGCGGAGTTCCCGCTCGGCACGTTCGTCGCGGTCACCGGGGTCTCCGGCTCCGGCAAGAGCACCCTCGTGAACGACATCCTCTACCGCGTGCTCGCCAACCAGCTCAACGGCGCCCGCAAGGTGCCGGGCAAGCACACGCGCGTCACCGGCCTCGAGAACCTCGACAAGGTCGTGCACGTCGACCAGAACCCGATCGGCCGCACGCCGCGCTCGAACCCCGCCACCTACACGGGCGTGTTCGACCGCATCCGCAACCTTTTCGCCGAGACCACCGAGGCGAAGGCGCGGGGGTACCTGCCCGGCCGCTTCAGCTTCAACGTCAAGGGCGGCCGCTGCGAGGCCTGCTCGGGCGACGGCACCATCAAGATCGAGATGAACTTCCTGCCCGACGTCTACGTCGCGTGCGAGGTCTGCGGGGGAGCGCGCTACAACCGCGACACCCTGACCGTGCACTACAAGGGCAAGAACATCGCCGAGGTGCTCGACATGCCGATCGCCGAGGCGGCCGACTTCTTCGAGCCGATCACGGCGATCCACCGCTTCCTCCGCACGCTGGTGGAGGTGGGCCTCGGCTACGTCCGCCTCGGGCAGAGCGCGACCACGCTCTCCGGCGGCGAGGCGCAGCGCGTCAAGCTGGCGACCGAGCTCCAGCGCCGCTCCAACGGCCGCAGCGTCTACGTGCTCGACGAGCCGACGACGGGCCTGCACTTCGAGGACGTCCGCAAGCTCCTCCTCGTCCTCAACGGCCTGGTCGACAAGGGCAACACGGTGATCACCATCGAGCACAACCTCGACGTCATCAAGTCGGCCGACTGGCTGATCGACATGGGTCCCGAGGGCGGCGCCGGCGGCGGACAGGTGGTCGCGGTGGGCACCCCCGAGCACGTGGCGAAGGTCGAGGGCAGCCACACCGGCATGTTCCTCGCCGAGATCCTCGGCTGACGCGAGCGAGAGGCATGGCGCAGACAGTCGACTTCCGGCCGAAGCCGGGTGAGATCCCGACCCTCCCGGGCGTGTACCGCTTCACGGACGCCCGGGGGCGGGTGCTCTACGTGGGCAAGGCCAAGAACCTCCGCGCGCGGCTGAGCAACTACTTCGCCCCGCTGCCGAGCCTGCACGAGCGCACCCGGCGGATGGTCACCTCGGCCTCCGGCGTCGAGTGGACCGTCGTCGGCACCGACGTCGAGGCCCTGCAGCTCGAGTTCACCTGGATCAACGAGTTCGATCCCCCCTTCAACGTCAAGTTCCGCGACGACAAGTCCTACCCCTACATGGCGGTGACGCTCGGCGACGAGGCCCCGCGGGTGATGGTCACGCGGAACGCCAAGATCAGGAAGGCCCGCTACTTCGGGCCCTACCCGAAGATCTGGGCGATCCACGAGACGATCGACCTGATGATCAAGGCGTTCCCAATCAGGACCTGCAACGACTCCAACTACAAGCGCGCCATGCAGAGCGGCAAGCCCTGCTTCGCGTCGCAGATCGGCCGCTGCGGCGGGCCCTGCTCCCACCGCGTCACCTTCGCCGAGCACCGCGAGATGGTCGACCGCTTCGTCGCCTTCATGGGCAGCCACGACCGCCGGATGATCGGCGAGCTCGAGAAGGAGATGCGCGAGGCCGCCGCGGCGATGGAGTACGAGCGCGCCGGCAAGCTTCGCGATCAGGCCGCCGCCCTCGACGCGGTCCTCGCCAAGAGCGCGGTCGTGCTCAAGGACAACGTGGACGTCGACCTCTACGCGATCGTCCACGACGAGCTCGCCGCCTCCGTGCAGCAGTTCCGGGTCCGCGGCGGGCGCATCCGCGGCGAGCGGGGCTGGGTCGTCGACAAGGAGCTCGACATGAGCACGGCGGAGCTCGTCGACACGGCCCTCCAGGCCGCCTACGAGACCGGCGACGTCCCGCCCCGGGAGGTCGTCGTGCCGGAGCTGCCCGAGGACACCGAGGCGCTCGAGGAGTGGCTGAGCGGACTGCGCGGCACGAACGTGCGCCTCCGAGCGGCCCAGCGCGGAGACAAGGCCGCCCTCCTCGAGACGGCGACGCAGAACGCGAAGCACTCGCTGATGCTCTACAAGACCCGCCGCTCCGCCGACTTCACCGCTCGGACGCAGGCTCTGGAGGACATCCGCGACGCCCTCGGCATGAGCGAGGCGCCGCTCCGGATGGAGTGCTACGACGTCTCCCACCTCAGCGGCACCAACATCGTCGCCTCGATGGTGGTCTTCGAGGACGGGCTCGCGCGGAAGGACCAGTACCGGCGGTTCTCCATCGCGGAGTCGACGGACGACACCGAGTCGCTGTACCAGGTGCTCACCCGCCGCCTCGCCTACCTCCGCGAGCCGGTCGAGCCCGCGGCGGTCGACCCCGAGACCGGCGAGGCCAAGCGGCGCAAGTTCTCGTACCCCCCGCAGCTGCTGATCGTCGACGGCGGCCAGCCGCAGGTCGCGGCGGCGCAGCGCGCGCTCGACGAGTCCGGGGTGACCGGCATCACCCTCTGCGGGATCGCCAAGCGCCTCGAGGAGATCTGGCTGCCGGACTCCGACTTCCCCGTCATCCTGCCGCGCAACAGCGATGCGCTCTTCCTCTTCCAGCGCATCCGCGACGAGGCGCACCGCTTCGCGATCACCCACCAGAGGACGCGTCGCAAGCGCGACATCTCGTCGCAGCTGGCCGAGGTGCCCGGGCTCGGAGGCACGCGAGTTCGCGACCTGCTGAAGCACTTCGGATCCGTCGCCCGGCTCCGCGAGGCGGGCGAGGCCGAGATCGCCGAGGTCAAGGGGATCGGCCCGACGCTGGCGGGCGCGATCCACGCGCACCTGCATCCGGACGGGTCCGCCGTCGGGGGCACGCCCTAGGCTGGAGGCCCGCGCTCCGGGGGAGAGCGGCCGGTGCCCGGCACCGAGGACACGAGCAGACACGAGCACGGAGAGCGCATGAGCACGGAGAGCGAGCAGCAGGACGTGCTGATCGTCACGGGGATGTCCGGAGCGGGCCGGTCCACGGCCGCGAACGCGCTGGAGGACCTCGGCTGGTACGTCGTCGACAACCTGCCGCCGCAGATGCTGCGCCCGCTGGTCGACCTGGCGCAGCGTGCAGGGGACACGCTGCCGAAGATCGCGGCGGTCGTCGACGTCCGCGGACGCGACTTCTTCGAGGACCTCGGCGACATCGTCCGCGAGCTGCGCGCCGGGGTCGACCTCCGAGTGGTGTTCCTCGAGGCCACCGACGCCGCGCTCGTCCGTCGCTTCGAGCAGGTGCGCCGTCCGCACCCGCTGCAGGGCCGGGGGACCCTCCTCGACGGCATCTCCGCCGAGCGGACGCGCCTCGCTCAGCTGCGGGAGTCGGCCGACATCGTCATCGACACCTCGGATCTCAACATCCACCAGCTGGCCACCAGCATCACCGAGCGCTTCGCCGAGGCCGGCCGCGCGGGCCTCCAGGTCACGGTGATGAGCTTCGGCTTCAAGTACGGGCTGCCGACGGACGCCGACATGGTGGCCGACGCGCGGTTCCTGCCGAACCCGTACTGGATCCCGGAGCTGCGTCCTCACACGGGTCTCGACGAAGAGGTGAGAGACTACGTGCTGGCCCAGCAGGGCGCCGAGGAGTTCATCGACTCCTACTCCCGGGCCCTGCGCCCCGTGCTCGACGGCTACCAGCGCGAGAACAAGCGCCACGCGACCATCGCGATCGGCTGCACGGGAGGCAAGCACCGCTCCGTCGCGGTCGCGGGCCGTGTCGCGGCCCGTCTGGCCGAGCTGCCGGGCGTCGCCGTCAACGTGGCGCACCGCGACCTCGGCCGAGAATGATCCCCGCGCGCTCAGCCGCGCACCCGACGTAAGGAAGACTCCGTGGCCCTCACCGCAGACGTCAAGGGCGAACTGGTCGCGATCGTCTCGCGCAAGAACACCGTCCGTGCCGCCGAACTGGCGACCATCCTCCGCTTCTCCGGAGGACTGCACATCATCTCCAACCGCCTCGCGGTCGAGGTCGAGCTCGACTCCGCCCCGCTCGCGACCCGCGTGCGCCGCGACCTCGCCGAGCTGTACGGCGTCCGCAGCGAGGGCAGCATCGTCTCGGCCGGCGGATCCCGGAGGACCACGAGCTGGCTGGTGCGCGTCGTCGAGGGCGGGGACACCCTCGCCCGGCAGACCGGCCTCCTCGACCAGCGGGGCCGGCCCGTCCGCGGCCTGCCCAACCGCCTCACGACCGGCTCCCGCGAGGAGCTCGCCGCCCTGTGGCGCGGCGCCTTCCTCGCCCAGGGCTCGCTGACCGACCCGGGCCGCTCCGCGGCGCTCGAGATCATCTGCCCCGGCAACGAGGCGGCCATGGCGATCGTCGGAGCCGCCGGACGCCTGGGAGTCCAGGCCAAGTCCCGCGAGGTGCGCGGCGTCCACCGGGTCGTCATCCGCGACGGCGAGAGCATCAGCGCGATGCTCACCCTGATGGGCGCGACCGCGACCGTCGCGAGCTGGGAGGAGCTGCGCCAGCGCCGCGAGGTGCGGGCGACCGCGAACCGCCTCGTCAACTTCGACGACGCGAACCTCCGCCGCTCCGCCCAGGCCGCCGTCGCGGCGTGCGCCCGCGTCGAGCGCGCGATGGAGATCCTGGGCGACGACATCCCCGAGCACCTCCGCTACGCCGGGCGCCTGCGCCTCGCGCACCGCGACGCGAGCCTCGACGAGCTCGGCCACCACGCCGATCCGCCGATGACGAAGGACGCCGTCGCCGGCCGCATCCGCCGCCTCCTCGCGATGGCCGACAAGCGCGCGTCCGACCTCGACATCCCGGGCACCGACGCGAACCTCCCGGCAGAGCTGCAGGACCTGTAGGCCCGGCCGCACGGCGCGCCCCGCCCGGCGAACGCTCAGTGTCTCCTGGTCGAACAACGCAAGCCCTCCGAACGCGGAGGGGCCCCCTCGCTAGACTGATCGGGTCGCTCAGGACACTCCCGGCCCTCCTCCTCCGCCTCGCGGAGGACGCCGAGACGCCGGCGGGTCGCACGGGAGCGACGACCACGAACAGGAGATCGCACATGGCTGACTACACGCTCGCCGAACTGCCCTACGACTACTCGGCCCTCGAGCCGAACATCAGTGGGCGGATCATGGAGCTCCACCACGACAAGCACCACGCGACGTACGTGGCCGGGGCGAACACCGCCCTCGCCTCGCTGCAGGAGGCTCGCGACAGCGAGAACCTCGCGAACGTGAACAAGCTCCAGAAGGACCTCGCCTTCAACCTCGCCGGTCACGTGAACCACACCGTGTTCTGGAACAACCTCTCGCCGGACGGCGGCGACAAGCCCGTCGGCGAGCTCGCCGCGGCCATCGACGACAACTTCGGGTCGTTCGACAAGTTCCGCGCCCACTTCACCGCCTCGGCCCTCGGCATCCAGGGCTCCGGCTGGTCGATCCTCGCCTGGGACTCGCTCGGCGAGAAGCTCATCATCGAGCAGCTCTACGACCACCAGGGCAACCTCGCCGCGGCGACCGTCCCGGTCCTCCTCCTCGACATGTGGGAGCACGCCTTCTACCTCGACTACGTCAACGTGAAGGCCGACTACGTCAAGGCGTTCTGGAACATCGTGAACTGGGCCGACGTCTCCGCGCGCTTCGAGAAGGCCCGCGAGAAGACTTCGGGCCTGCTGCTACTGTCGTAGCGATCTCGGCGTCCCGGGCCCCGTGTCCGGGACGCCCTGTCGTCGGCTTCCACCCCTCCACTGCACCGTCGAGGTGCCTTTCCTCACCAGGAGATATCTGTGTCCGTCAAGATCGGCATCAACGGCTTCGGCCGTATCGGCCGTAACTTCTTCCGTGCAGCCCTCGCCAAGGGCAGCGACCTCGAGATCGTCGCGGTCAACGACCTCACCGACAACAAGGCCCTCGCGCACCTCCTGAAGTACGACTCCATCACGGGCCGCCTCGACGCGACCGTCGAGCTCGACGGCGACCGCATCGTCGTCAACGGCAAGCCGATCATCGTCCTCGAGGAGCGCGACCCCGCGAACCTCCCCTGGGGCGAGCTGGGAGTCGACGTCGTCATCGAGTCGACCGGCCGCTTCACCAAGTCGGAGGACGCGCGCAAGCACATCACCGCGGGTGCCAAGAAGGTCATCGTCTCCGCTCCCGCCACCGGCAGCGACGTCGCGACCCTGGTCCTCGGCGTGAACGAGAACACCTACGACCCCGCGACGCACGACATCATCTCGAACGCGTCCTGCACCACGAACTGCCTCGCGCCGCTCGCCAAGGTGCTGCTCGACAACTTCGGCATCGAGCGCGGCCTGATGACCACGGTCCACGCGTACACCGCCGACCAGAACCTCCAGGACGGCCCGCACAGCGACCTGCGTCGCGCCCGCGCCGCCGCCGTCAACATCATCCCGACCTCGACCGGTGCCGCCAAGGCGCTCGGCCTGGTCATCCCGGAGCTCGTCGGCAAGCTCGACGGCTACGCCCTCCGCGTCCCGGTCCCGACCGGCTCGATCACCGACCTCACCGTCGAGCTGACCAAGCCCGCCACCGTCGAGGAGATCAACGCGGCGTACAAGGCCGCCTCCGAGGGAGACCTCAAGGGCATCCTCAAGTACACCGAGGACCCGATCGTCTCGAGCGACATCGTGACCGACCCGCACTCGTCGATCTTCGACGCGGGCCTCACGAAGGTCATCGGCAGCCAGGTCAAGGTCGCCTCCTGGTACGACAACGAGTGGGGCTACTCCAACCGCCTCGTCGACGTCACCGAGTTCGTCGCCGGCAAGCTCTAAGGGTTGCGCGCAGTGACGCTCCGCACTCTGGACTCACTGGGCTCCCTCGCAGGCAAGCGCGTCGTCGTCCGCTGCGATCTGAACGTCCCCCTGAAGGACGGAACGATCACGGACGACGGACGCGTGCGCGCGTCGGTGCCCACACTCCAGCGTCTGGTCTCCGAGGGCGCCCGAGTCGTGGTCGTGAGCCACCTCGGGCGCCCCGAGGGGAAGCCCGAGGCGAAGTACAGCCTCGCTCCCGTCGCCGCCCGCCTCGGCGAGCTGCTTGACGCTCCGGTGGCCTTCGCCGAGGACACCGTCGGGGAGGCGGCCTCGGCCGCCGTCGACGCCCTCGAGGACGGCCAGGTCGTCGTCCTCGAGAACCTCCGGTTCAACGCCGGCGAGACGAGCAAGGACGAGGCCGAGCGCCGCACCTTCGCCGAGAAGCTGGCCGCCTACGGCGACGCCTTCGTCTCCGACGGGTTCGGCGTCGTGCACCGCAAGCAGGCGAGCGTCTACGAGCTCGCCGAGCTTCTCCCCAGCGCGGCCGGCACGCTGATCGCGGCCGAGCTCGAGGTGCTGGAGCGGCTCACCGAGAAGCCCGAGCGCCCCTACGCGGTCGTCCTCGGCGGCTCGAAGGTCTCGGACAAGCTCGGCGTGATCGAGCACCTGCTGCCGAAGGTCGACTCGATCCTCATCGGCGGTGGAATGCTCTTCACCTTCCTCAAGGCCCAGGGCCACGAGGTCGGCGCCAGCCTGCTGGAGGCCGACCAGGTCGACACCGTGCTCGGCTACCTCGCGAAGGCGAAGGAGCTGGGTGTGGAGATCGTCCTGCCGACGGACGTCGTCGTGGCGTCGGAGTTCGGCCCCGACGCCGAGCACCAGGTCGCCTCGGCCGACGCGATCGAGGGCACGCCCTTCGGTGAGAAGGGCCTCGGCCTGGACATCGGACCGGACACCGCCGCGCACTTCGCCGAGATCATCGCGGCGTCCAGGACGGTGTTCTGGAACGGCCCCATGGGCGTCTTCGAGCTCGAGCCGTTCGCGGCGGGCACCAAGACCGTCGCGCAGGCGCTCACCGAGGTCGACGGTCTCAGCGTCGTCGGCGGAGGCGACTCCGCCGCGGCCGTCCGCGCCCTCGGGTTCCGCGACGACCAGTTCGGCCACATCTCGACGGGAGGCGGAGCGAGCCTCGAATTCCTCGAGGGCAAGCGCCTCCCCGGACTGGAGGTCCTCGGATGGTAGACACCGCCGCCCGCACCCCGCTCATCGCCGGCAACTGGAAGATGAACCTGGACCACCTCCAGGCCATCGCCTTCGTGCAGAAGCTGGCGTGGAGCCTCACGGACGCCGACCACGACTTCGATGGCGTCGAGGTCGCGGTGTTCCCGCCCTTCACGGACCTCCGGCCCGTGCAGATCCTCGTCGACTCGGACAAGCTGCCGCTCAAGTACGGTGCGCAGGACGTCTCGAAGTTCGACAGCGGCGCCTACACCGGCGAGATCTCGGGCCAGTTCCTGAAGCAGCTCGACTGCGACTACGTGATCGTCGGCCACTCGGAGCGTCGCACGCTCCACGGCGAGACGGACGCGGACATCGCCGCCAAGTCGGCCGCGGCCGTCAATCACGGCGTCGCTCCGATCATCTGCGTCGGCGAGACCGCGGAGGACCTCGAGAAGCACGGCCCGTCGGCCGTGCCGGTCGCCCAGCTGAAGGAGGCCCTCACCGGCCTCCCCGCGGACGCCGACCTCGTCGTCGCCTATGAGCCGGTCTGGGCCATCGGCTCCGGACAGGCCGCGACGCCCGAGCAGGCCCAGCAGGTCTGCAAGGCGCTCCGCGGAGTCGTCGCCGACGTCCTCGGCGCCGACACCGCCGCGAAGACCCGCATCCTCTACGGCGGCTCCGTGAAGTCCGGCAACATCGCCGGCTTCATGCGCGAGCCCGACGTCGACGGAGCACTCGTCGGAGGCGCCAGCCTCCAGGTCGACGAGTTCGCGGCGATCGCACGATTCCGGAACCACGTCGGGGTCTGAGCTGCTGCGACGAGAGGGCGGGCCCATCGGGCCCGCCCTCTCGTCGTCCACGCCGCTCCCCGCGCGGCGTGGCGCGGTCGGCTCCGCGACGGGGCGCGGTTCCGAGAGCGGGATGCGTTCGGCTACGGCGATCCGCTGGGACGCGGATCGCCGGTTCGCCTCGGAGATCCCATACCGGCTTCACGCGTTGGCCGGTCCGGGGCTGTCGGCTCGTTGCGGGGTGTCGTCCGAGAGCGCGGCGC
The DNA here is from genome assembly GCF_002930845.1 of Rathayibacter sp. AY1A7. Classification (NCBI taxonomy): domain Bacteria; kingdom Bacillati; phylum Actinomycetota; class Actinomycetes; order Micrococcales; family Microbacteriaceae; genus Rathayibacter; species Rathayibacter sp. AY1A7. The sequence goes on from NZ_PSTL01000004.1 coordinate 62,269, forward strand.
GTTCGGCTCGATCGATCCGAAAGTGCGTGGATCACAGGCTCGCGGTCCGGCGACTGAAGAGGTTGTCGAGGGCACCGCGACGAGGCCACCCGCTCCGCCCCTCGACGGACACTCGTATACATCGCCCCGAACACGGGACGACGCATTCCTCGCGGATTCGCAGGCGCCGTTATACTCGTCGGGGCGCGCAACGCGCCAGAACTTCGAAAGGTACCGCGTGGACATCCTCCAGGTCGTGCTCCAGGTCATCCTGGGCATCACGAGCCTCCTGCTCACCATGCTGATCCTGCTCCACAAGGGGCGCGGCGGCGGACTGTCCGACATGTTCGGGGGCGGAGTCACCTCCAACCTCGGCGCGTCGGGCGTCGCCGAGCGCAACCTGAACCGCATCACCGTGATCCTGGGCGTCGTCTGGCTGGCCTGCATCGTGGTGCTCGGACTCATCACCAAGTTCACCACCGGAGCATAGGGGTACTCGCAATGGCATCAGGCGGCAGTGCAATCCGCGGTTCGCGCGTCGGCGCAGGACCCATGGGCGAGCAGGACCGGGGCTTCCACGCGGAGCGCGTCGCGGTCTCCTACTGGGACGCTCTCGGCAACGAGACGGTGCGCCACTTCTCGGCGGCCCTCCCCGAGGACGAGATCCCCGAGGTGATCGACTCGCCGCAGTCCGGTCTCCCCGCGGGCCGCGACCGGGCAAACCCGCCGCAGGTCGCGAAGACCGAGCCCTACAAGACGCACCTCGCCTACGTGAAGGAGCGCCGCACCGAGGCCGAGGCGGCTCAGCTCCTCGAGGAGGCGCTGCAGCAGTTGCGCGCCCGACGAGGCACCGCGACCCCGTCCTGATCCTCACCGGACGACGAACGACGGAAGGCCCGCCCCCTCGGGGGACGGGCCTTCCGTCGTTTCCGGACCGTGCTCAGTAGCTCGGAGCGATGAGCGACTCGGGGACCTCGGCCGCTGCCTCCTGGTCGACGAAGAACACCGTGCGCTTGCGACCGAACGCGCCCGACGCGGGCACCTCGTTCGTGCTGGCACCCGCGAGCGCGAGGCCCAGGGCCGAGGCCTTGTCGGCGCCGGCGAGCACCATCCAGATGCGGTCCGACTGGTTGATCAGCGGCAGCGTGAGGGTGAGGCGCTCGGGCGGCGGCTTCGGAGAGTTGCGGACGGCGAGGACGCCGGGCGTCGTGGAGCGGATCGCGGAGCGCTCGGGGAACAGCGACGCGATGTGCCCGTCCGGCCCGACGCCGAGGAAGGTGATGTCGAAGCGCGGGTAGTCGCGCCCCTCGGAGGCGTGCTCGCGCAACTCCGCGTCGTAGGCAGCGGCGGCGCCGTCGAGGTCCAGGCCCTCGTCCGAGGCGGGGTAGGAGTGCACGTTCGCCGCCGGCACGTCGAGGACGCTGAAGAGGTCCCCCGCCTGGACGTCGTTGCGGTCCTCGTGGCCGCGGGGCACCCAGCGCTCGTCACCCCACCAGAAGTGCACGCGCGACCAGTCCACGTTGCCGGCGGCGGAGGAGGAGCCGATCTCCTTGAGCGTGGCGGCTCCCATCGTCCCTCCGGTGAGCACGACGTTCGCCGAACCCAGGTCGTCGAGGACGTCGATCGTCTTGGTGAGGAACCGGGCGGCGACCGAGCCGGCGAGGGTCTGCTTGTCGCGGTGGACCAGCACGCGGCGTTCGGTGGTCATCTCAGGGGACTCCTTCGGGTTCGGGTGCCGATCGGCGGGGTTCGGCTCCGTGTCGGGAAGCTCTGAGGCGTGGGCGCCCTGGACGGGCGCCCACGCCTCAGGAGGCGCTGCGGACCTCGGCCTTCTCAGTGAGCATGTCGACCCCGCGCGAGATCACTTCACCGTACAGGTCATCCGGGTCGAGCCGGCGCAGCTCCTCCGCCAGGCAGTCCCGGAGGCTGCGGCGGGGGAGCGAGATGTCGTGGACCGGCTGATCGGGCTGCGTGAGCGTCGCGACGTTGGGCACCGAGCGCTCGAGCTCGATCACTCCGGAGTCGCGGATGAGCCGCACGCCGTGGATCCCGCTGGACCCGGTGGCGCTGATCGTGAGCTCGTGGTCGACGGGGATGTCGAGCTCGAGCTGCAGCCAGGCGGCGAGCAGGATCGTCGAGGGGGAGTCGGGCGCGCCCGAGACCTCGACGGCCGTGATCGGCTCGTAGGGCGGCTGGTCGAGCACGGCTGCGAGCTGCGCGCGCCAGAGGGTGAGGCGGGTCCAGGCGAAGTCGGTGTCGCCGGGGGCATAGGTGGAGGCGAGGTGGTGCAGCGCCTCCGCCGGGTTCGACTGGGCCGACGCGTCGGTGATCCGCCGAGTGGCGATCCGGCCGATCGGGGACGCGGAGGCGTTGTCCGGAGCGCTGTTCGGCCACCAGGCCACGACGGGGGCGTCGGGGAGGAGCAGGCCCGTGACCAGGCTCTCCTCGTCCTCGGCCGCGTCTCCGTAGGGACGGAGCACGACGACCTCGCTCGCGCCGGCGTCGCCTCCGACCCGGATCTGCGCGTCGACCCGCGCCGTCGCGTCGACCGGGACCGTGGTGGTGCCGTCGTCCTTCGAGACCACGATGACGCGCATCGGGTGCTCGCGGGACGCGTCGTTCGCGGCCTCGATGGCCTCCTCCTCGTGACCCCGCGAGGTCGCGATGATGAGGGTGAGGACGCGGCCGAGGGCGACGGCGCCGCCCTCCTCGCGGATCTTGACGAGGGTCTTCGAGACCTCGCTCGTCGTGGTGTCGGGCAGATCGACGATCATGGACGCCTCCAGGTGCGGCCGTCGCGGGCGAGGAGCTCGTCGGCGGAATCGGGGCCCCAGGTTCCGGGGCGGTACTGCTCGGGCTGGCCCTGCGTGGCCCAGAACTCCTCGATCGGGTCGAGGATCTTCCAGGACAGCTCGACCTCCTCGTGCCGGGGGAAGAGCGGCGGCTCGCCCAGGAGGACGTCGAGGATGAGGCGCTCGTAGGCCTCGGGGCTCGCCTCGGTGAACGCGTGGCCGTAGCCGAAGTCCATCGTCACGTCGCGCACCTGCATGCCGGCGCCGGGCACCTTCGAGCCGAAGCGCATGGTGACGCCCTCGTCGGGCTGGACCCGGATGACGAGCGCGTTCTGGCCCAGCGACGTGGTCTGGCTCTCGGCGAAGAGCTGCTTCGGTGCCCGCTTGAACACGACCGCGATCTCGGTGACGCGGCGGCCGAGGCGCTTGCCGGCCCGCAGGTAGAACGGCACGCCGGCCCAGCGTCGGGTGCCGATGTCCAGGCGCATGGCGGCGTAGGTCTCGGTGGTCGAGGTGGGGCTCATGCCGTCCTCCTCGAGGAAGCCGAGCACCTTCTCGCCGCCCTGCCAGCCGCCGGCGTACTGTCCGCGGGCGGTAGAAGTGGAGAGGTCGGCGGGGAGGCGGACGGCCGCGAGGACCTTCTCCTTCTCCGCACGGAGGTCGGCCGCGTCGAACGAGATCGGCTCCTCCATGGCGGTCAGGGCGAGCAGCTGCAGCAGGTGGTTCTGGATGACGTCGCGCGCCGCTCCGATGCCGTCGTAGTAGCCCGCGCGCCCGCCCACGCCGATGTCCTCGGCCATGGTGATCTGCACGTGGTCGACGTAGTTCGAGTTCCAGAGCGGCTCGTACATCATGTTGGCGAAGCGGAGGGCCAGGATGTTCTGGACCGTCTCCTTGCCGAGGTAGTGGTCGATCCGGAAGACGGAGTCGGGCGGGAAGACCGACTCGACGACGTCGTTCAGCTCGCGGGCCGTCTTCAGGTCGCTGCCGAACGGCTTCTCGATGACGACGCGGCGCCACTGGCCGTCCTTCTGCTCGGCGAGGCCGGAGCTGCGCAGCTGCTCGGTGACCTGCGGGAAGGACTTCGGGGGGATCGAGAGGTAGAAGGCGAAGTTGCCGTTCGTGCCGCGCTCGCGGTCGAGGTCGTCGACGGTCGTCTTCAGGCGGGCGAACGCCTCGGGGTCGTCGAACTCGCCCTGCACGAACCGGATGCCCTGCGCGAGCTGCGCCCAGACCTCCTCGTGGAACTCGGTGCGGGCGTGCTTCTTCACGGAGTCGTGGACGACCTGCTCGAAGTCCTGGTCGTCCCAGTCGCGCCGGGCGAATCCGACGAGGGCGAAGCCGGGAGGCAGGAGGCCGCGGTTGGCGAGGTCGTAGACCGCGGGCATGAGCTTCTTGCGGGAGAGGTCGCCGGTCACGCCGAAGATGACGAGGCCGCTGGGCCCGGCGATCCGGTTCAACCGGCGGTCGAAGCTCAACCTCAGCGGGTTGAACTCGGGGGTGATGTCCACAGACATGTGCAGTGTCCTTCTGTGTGCCGGTGGGACCGGCGCACTGCTATCGGTGAGGGAGGGGGAGGAGCGGGCGGGCCCGGCTGCTGCCCCGGGAAGTGGTCGCGGGACGACCGCGGGCACGCCGCCGCGCGCTCGAGAGCGCAGCGGCGGCGTGCCCGTCGGATCAGGTGTTGAGGGCCTCGAAGAGCGCCTCGAGGTCGGCCTCGGGGTCGGTCAGCGTGAGGGTCAGCACCGGCCGGCCGTGCTCGGCGAGCACGCTCGCGTCGCCGGCGGCCTGCGCCAGGATGAGCTGGCCGAAGGTGAACGGGCTGTCCGGGATCTCGAGGTCCACGTCGGAGCGCTCGGTGATCTGGAGGAACACGCCGGTCGGCGCCCCGCCCTTGTGGTACTGCCCGGTCGAGTGCAGGAAGCGCGGGCCCCACCCGAAGGTGACGGGGCGCTGGGCCTGCGCGGCGAGGAGGTCGCGCACGCCCTCGAGCTGCGGGAGCGCGAGGCGGTCGACGTACGCCTGGATCGAGACGTAGCCGCCGTCGCCCAGCTGCGCGAGGAGGCGGTCGACAGCGGCGGCGACGGTCGAGACGCCCTCGGTGACGCTGCTGCTGCCGGTGACCTCGATGCCCGCGTCGGTGAACGCGGGCGCCTCGGGCTCGGGGCGCTTCTCGAGCAGGGCCCGGGTCGCGACCTTCGCCGACTCGACGTCGGGCTGGTCGAACGGGTTGATGCCCAGGAGGCGACCCGCGACGGCGACGCCGTACTCCCACGTCAGCATCTGAGCGCCGAGCGAGCCGGAGAGGAGGATCTCGCCCTCGTGGCGGTCGCGCGGGAACAGGTGCAGCGCCGTGGCGTCCTCGACCAGGCGGACGACCTGCACGTCGGGCAGGTCCTCCGAGAGCTCGGGGGCCAGCGTGCCGAGGACGACGGGGAGGATGCCCGTGCCGTCCTTGCCGGTGGACTCGGCGATGAGCTGCTCCGCCCAGTCGGCGAAGCCGACGATGTCGGTCCCGTCGGCGACGATCGCGAGCTTGTCGCGGCGCGGGCTGGTCGCGGCGATCGCCGCTCCGAGGATCAGGCCCGGGTTCTCGGGGGAGTCCACGGCGAGCCCGAGGGAGGCCTCGGCCGCCTCGTCGAGGAGGGCCTCGATGTCGGCGCCGGCGAGCCCGGACGGCACGAGGCCGAACGCGGAGAGCGCCGAGAAGCGCCCGCCGATGTTCGGGTCGGCGTTGAACACGCGGTAGCCGGCCTCGCGGGAGGAGGTGTCCAGGGGCGAGCCCGGGTCGGTCACGATGACGATGCGGTCGAGCGGATCGATGCCCGCCTCCGTGAACGCCTTCTCGTAGGCCTTCTTCTGGCTCGCGGTCTCGACGGTCGAGCCGGACTTCGAGGAGATGACGACCGCGGTCGACGCGAGCCGGTCGTTCAGGGCCGCGAGCACCTGGCCGGGCGCCGTCGAGTCGAGCACGGTGAGCTCGACGCCGGCGGTGCGGGTGATGACCTCGGGCGCGAGCGAGGAGCCGCCCATGCCGCCGAGGACGATGTGGTCGACGCCCTTGGCCTGGAACTCCTCGCGCAGGGCGAGGATCTGGGGGATCAGGGGGCGGGAGACGGTGGTCGACTCGGTCCACCCGAGGCGCTTGGCCGCCTCCTCCTCCGCCGCGGCGCCCCACAGGGTGGGGACCTGGGCGGTGATGCCGGAGGCGACCTCGTCGGCGACGAGCTCCGGGACGACGCGGTCGACGGCCTTCTCGGCGTCTCCGCTGACGTGGATCTGGATGGCCATGATCAGGCCTGCGCCTTCGCGCCCTCGAGCGCCGCGGTGACGGTGTCGAGCAGCTCGTTCCAGGAGACGATGAACTTCTCCACGCCCTCCTTCTCGAGCAGCTCGGTGACGTCGGCGTACGAGACGCCCTGCGCCGCGACGGCGTCGAGGACGGCGTTCGCGTCGGCGTACGAGCCCGTGACGGTGTCGCCGGTGATGACGCCGTGGTCGAAGGTCGCCTCGAGGGTCTTCTCGGGCATCGTGTTGACCACGCCGGCCGCGACGAGCTCAGTCACGTAGAGGGTGTCGGGGAGGTCGGTCGACTTGACGCCGGTCGAGGCCCAGAGGGGGCGCTGGCGGTTGGCGCCGGACTCCTGGAGCAGCAGGGCGCGCTCGGTGGCGAACGCCTCGACGAAGACCTCGTAGGCCAGCTGCGCGTTGGCGACGCCGGACTTGCTCTTGAGGGCGCGGGCCTCGTCGGTGCCGATGGCCTCGAGGCGCTTGTCGATCTCGGTGTCGACGCGCGAGACGAAGAACGAGGCGACGGAGTGGATGGTCGACAGGTCGATGCCGGCGTCCTTGGCCTTCTCGAGGCCGGCCAGGTACGCGTTGATGACGGCGCGGTAGCGGGCGAGCGAGAAGATCAGGGTGACGTTCACCGAGATGCCGGAGCCGATGACCTCCGTGATGGCCTCGAGGCCCTCGACGGTCGCGGGGATCTTGATCATCGCGTTGGGGCGGTCGACCTTGGCCCAGAGGGCCTTGGCCTGCTCGATGGTGCCCTGGGCGTCGTGCGCCAGGCCGGGCTCGACCTCGATCGACACGCGGCCGTCGTAGCCGTTGGTCGCGTCGTAGATCGGGCGGAAGATGTCGGACGCCGCGGCGACGTCGTCGGTGGTGATCTCGAAGACGGCGTCGGTCACCGAGGTGCCGGCGGAGGCGAGCTCGCGCACCTGGGCGTCGTAGGACTCGCCGTTGGTCAGGGCCGCGGCGAAGATCGTGGGGTTCGTGGTGACTCCGACGACGTTCTTCTCCTCGATGAGCTTCTGCAGCCCTCCGGTGGAGATGCGCGAGCGGGAGAGGTCGTCGAGCCAGATGCTGACGCCGGCGGCGGAGAGCTCTGCGGTGGGGGTGTTCTCGGTCATGTCTCTTCTTCTTCTGCGTAGGTGGTGCGTGGTGTGAGGGGGAGCCGCTGCTCCGACGGCGAAGGCCGCGTCCGTGGTGGACGCGGCCTTCGGGTCAGGAGGCTGCGAGCGACTCCTTGGCGGCGGACAGTGCCGCCTCGGTGGTGATCCCGAACTCGCGGAACAGGGTCTTGTAGTCGGCCGAGGCGCCGAAGTGCTCGATCGAGACGGAGCGGCCGGCGTCGCCGACGTACTTCTGCCAGCCCAGGCTCAGGCCGGCCTCGATCGAGACGCGCGCCTTCACCGAGGAGGGCAGGACCTTCTCGCGGTACTCGGCGTCCTGCTCCTCGAACCACTCGAGGGACGGAGCCGAGACGACGCGGGCGTTGACGCCCTCGCTCCTCAGGGCCTCGCGCGCCTCGACGGCGATCTGGACCTCGGAGCCGGTCGCGATGAAGATCACGTCCGGGGTGCCGCCCGGCGCCTCGGCCAGGATGTAGGCACCGCGGGCGACGTTCGCGGCGGAGGCGAAGGTCTCGCCCTCCGCGTCGCCCTCGCCGCGCTCGAACACCGGGATGTTCTGACGGGTGAGCGCGAGGCCGGCGGGGCCCTCGCGGCGCTCGAGGATGGTCTTCCAGGCGTAGGCGACCTCGTTCGCGTCGCCGGGGCGGACGACGTCCAGGCCCGGGATCGCGCGGAGGGTCGACAGCTGCTCGACCGGCTGGTGCGTCGGGCCGTCCTCGCCGAGCGCCACGGAGTCGTGGGTCCAGACGTAGATGGCCGGCGCCTTCATGAGCGCGGCGAGACGGACCGCCGGGCGCATGTAGTCGGAGAAGATCAGGAAGGTGCCGCCGAAGGGGCGGGTGTTGCCGTGCAGGACGATCCCGTTGAGGATCGCGCCCATGGCGTGCTCGCGGATGCCGAAGTGCAGCACGCGGCCGCCCTTCTTCCCGGTCCACTCGTGGGTCGAGAACTCCGTCGGGACGAAGGAGCCGGCTCCCTCGATCGTCGTGTTGTTCGACTCGGCGAGGTCGGCGGAGCCGCCCCACAGCTCGGGGATCACGCCGGCGAGGGCGTTGATGACCTTGCCGGACGCGGCGCGGGTCGAGACCTCCTTGCCGGGCTCGAAGACGGGGAGCGCCTCCTGGACGCCCTCGGGCAGCTCGCCCGAGAGGACCCGGTCGAGCAGCTCCTTCTTCTCGGGGTTCGCGGACGCCCAGGCGGCGAGCTGCTCGTCCCACTCGGCGTGCTGGGCCTGGCCGCGCTCGACGGCCTTGCGGGTGTGCTCGATGACCTCGTCGGCGACGTCGAAGGTCTTCTCGGGGTCGAAGCCGAGCACCTCCTTGAGTCCGCGGAGCTCGTCGGCGCCCAGGGCGGAGCCGTGGATCTTGCCGGTGTTCTGCTTCTTCGGCGACGGCCAGCCGATGATGGTGCGCAGGATGATGAGCGACGGCTTGTCGGTCTCGCCCTTCGCGGCCTCGATCGCGGCGTGCAGCTCGGCGACGTCCTCGTGGTACTCGCCGGTCTTCTTCCAGTCGACGACCTGGACCTGCCAGTCGTAGGCCTCGTAGCGCGCCTTGACGTCCTCGGTGAAGGCGATGTTGGTGTCGTCCTCGATCGAGATCTGGTTGGAGTCGTAGATGACGACCAGGTTGCCGAGCTTCTGGTGGCCGGCCAGCGAGGAGGCCTCGCTGGTGACGCCCTCCTGCAGGTCGCCGTCGCCGGCGATCACGTAGACGAAGTGGTCGAACGGGGAGGTGCCCGCGGCGGCCTCCGGGTCGAACAGCTCGCGCTCGAAGCGCGAGGCGTAGGCGAAGCCCACGGCGGAGGCGAGGCCCTGGCCGAGCGGCCCGGTGGTGATCTCGACGCCGTCGGTGTGGCCGTACTCCGGGTGGCCCGGGGTCTTCGAGCCCCAGGTGCGCAGCGCCTTGAGGTCGTCGAGCTCGAGTCCGTAGCCGCCCAGGTAGAACTGGACGTACTGGGTCAGCGAGGAGTGGCCGACCGACAGGATGAACCGGTCGCGGCCGATCCAGGTCGCGTCGGACGGATCGCGGCGCATGACCTTCTGGAACAGGAGGTAGGCGGCGGGCGCGAGGCTCATGGCGGTTCCGGGATGGCCGTTGCCGACCTTCTCGACCGCATCCGCGGCGAGAACCCTCGCCGTGTCGACTGCCTTCTCGTCAATGGATTCCCATTGCAGTTCTGACACTTGGTACTGACCCTTCTCGAGACGTGGGGCAGACGGGGACCGTCCGCCCTCTCGCATGGTGGAGCACGCCGCATGACGACTTCGACACGATGCTCCGGCGACGGCCCTCTCGGCCCCGTGCCGACGATCGTCGGGCGGGCTCGGGTGCGTGCCGGGCGCTCTGGCGAGCAGTCCCGAGTATACGGAGGGGGGTGCGCCGCTGACCGGGGGTTGCGTGGTCGCATATGTCTGCGTCCGATTGGACAAGCGTGCACGCCGGGCCCGGCTCCCGGACGGGCGCATTACACTCGTTCGGGATCATCGAATCGTTAGAGGAGCAATGGACGCAGTCGTGGAGACCACCGCCGTCGAGCGGGACGGGGCGTCGCCGACGACCCTCTCGCGCAAGGTGAAGGCCTTCGTCGCTCTGACGAAGCCGCGCGTGATCGAGCTGCTCCTCGTGGTGACTGCTCCGACGATGATCCTGGCGCAGGGCGGGATCCCGAATCTGCTGCTGGTCCTCAACGTCCTGATCGGCGGCGCCCTGAGCGCCGGGTCCGCGGGCGCGTTCAACTGCTACTTCGACCGCGACATCGACCGGATCATGAACCGGACGAAGAACCGGCCGCTCGTGACCGGGGAGATCTCGGACCGGGCCGCGCTCGTCTTCGCGACCACGATCGGCGTCCTGTCGATCGTCTGGCTCGGCCTCACGGCCAACTGGCTCTCCGCGAGCCTCTCGCTCGCCGCGATCCTGATCTACGTCGTGTTCTACACGCTCTTCCTCAAGCGCCGGACGCCGCAGAACATCGTGTGGGGCGGCATCGCGGGCTGCATGCCGGTGCTGATCGGCTGGGCGGCGGTCACCGGCTCGCTCGACTGGGCCCCCGTCATCCTCTTCTCCGTCATCTTCCTCTGGACGCCGCCGCACTACTGGCCGTTGTCGATGAAGTACCGGGACGACTACCAGGCCGCCGGCGTGCCGATGCTGGCCGTCGTGCGCGGGCGCACGATCGTCGGGCTCCAGGTCATCCTCTACGCCTGGGCCACTGTCGCCTGCTCGCTCCTGCTGATCCCCGTCGCCGGAATGGGGGTGCTCTACACGGTGGTCGCGCTCGGCAGCGGAGTCTGGTTCATCGCCGAGACGCACCGCCTCTACAGCCTCGCGATCCGTCACGAGCACGTCTCGCCGATGCGGGTGTTCCACGGGTCCATCGGATACCTCACCCTGCTCTTCCTCGCCGTCGGCATCGACCCGCTGCTGCCCTTCTGATGGTGACGCCGTTCTCCTTGCTCGCCGAGCGGGTGACCCTCGGTCCGCGCGCACTGCGCTGGGGGACCACCGCGGCGCTCGTCGCGAGCATCCTGATCATCTTCTTCGGGGGCGTCGTCCGGCTGACCGGCTCGGGCCTCGGCTGCCCCACGTGGCCGGCGTGCGAGCCGGGCTCGCTCACCTCGACACCCGAGCTCGGGATCCACGGCTTCATCGAGTTCACGAACCGCGCGTTCACCGGCGTCCTCGTGGTCGCGGTGGGCTGGGCGATCACGGCCGCGCGCCTGCAGAAGCCGCGCGACCGCACCATGACCCGGCTCGCCTGGTCGCAGTTCTGGCTCGTCGTCGCGAACGCCCTCGCGGGCGGCGCGACCGTGCACTCGGGCCTGAACCCGTACATCGTGGCCGGGCACTTCGTTCTCGCCATCGCCCTCCTCACCACCACCGCACTGACGTGGCACCGCGCCCACCGCTCGCAGTCCGTGGCCTTCGAGCCGGACCGCGCGACGCGGGCGCTCAGCATCGGGCTCGTCGGCCTGACGCTCCTCGTCATCCTCGTGGGGACCCTCGTGACGGGGACCGGCCCGCACGCCGGCGACTCCGCGGAGGTGCCCCGCATGCAGTTCCACTGGGAGAGCGTGACCGTCGTGCACGGCGTGCTCGGCACAGCGGTGCTCGTCGTGGGCGCCGCGCTGCTCCTGCGCCTGTCGCGGGCGGCGGGCTCGGAGCTCGCCCGGCGGCGCGTGATCGCCTTCCTCGTGGTCGTCGTGCTGCAGGCGCTGGTCGGGGTGGCGCAGTCGCTCACCGCGCTGCCCGAGACGCTCGTCGCGGTGCACCTCCTCGGCTCGGCGCTCATCTGGGTCGGCGCGGTCCGCGTGCTGCTCGACGTGAACCCGAGGCTGTTCACCGTGCGCGCCCAGCGCCGGGACGCCGCCCAGGAGCTCCAGCCCGCCGCCTGACCGCGGGCTCCGGCTCGGCGGAGAGCAGGTGCCGCCGGAGGCGCAGGAGCACGCGGGGGAGCGCCCGCAGCGGGAGGTCGGCCGCGATCGCGCGGGCGAGAGGGCCGAACGCCCGTACGGGTCCGGTCGGCAGGCCGGCGCCCACCAGTGCGGTCACGAGTCGTGCGGGGATCGGGGTCGATGCGTCGTTCGTCATGGCGGAACCGAATCACGGACCACCGACACCGGTATGGCCATGCGCGTCTGGAGGCACGTCACCGGTGCCCGGCCGACACCCAGGTGCGGAGGTTCCGCTGAACGGCGGACGCCGGTAGAATGCGAAGCTGGTCACGGTTCGACGCACCCTGCGCACGTGATCCGCACACGGCCCGATGGAGCGCCGACGCACACCTCCGGAATCCAGGGACGCACATCATCCGCTCCGCGCATCAGATCGATCGCGCGACCGGCCGGAGAGCACCCGCGGGCCACCCCCGGGGGAATGACTCCGGGACCCGACCGGTTAGCAGTGGGTAGGAAACGAGGTACACATGTCAGACATCCTGATCGACCGCCCCGAGCTCGAGAGCCTGGGCGTCTACGAGTTCGGCTGGTCCGACTCGGACTCCGCCGGAGCCTCCGCACGACGCGGCATCTCGCCCGAGGTCGTCTCCGACATCTCCGCGCTCAAGAACGAGCCCGCCTGGATGCGCGACCGCCGCATGAAGGCCCTGAAGCTCTTCGAGCGCAAGCCCATGCCGACGTGGGGCGCCGACCTGTCGGACATCGACTTCGACAACATCAAGTACTTCGTCCGCTCCACCGAGAAGCAGGCGCAGACCTGGGACGACCTCCCGGACGACATCAAGAACACGTACGAGAAGCTCGGCATCCCGGAGGCGGAGCGCCAGCGCCTCGTCGGCGGCGTCGCGGCCCAGTACGAGTCCGAGGTCGTCTACCACCAGATCCGCGAGGACCTGGAGGAGCAGGGCGTCATCTTCATGGACACCGACACGGCGCTGCGCGAGCACCCCGAGATCTTCGAGGAGTACTTCGGCACCGTCATCCCCGCGGGCGACAACAAGTTCGCGGCGCTGAACACCGCCGTCTGGTCCGGCGGCTCCTTCGTGTACGTCCCCAAGGGCGTCCACGTCGACATCCCGCTGCAGGCCTACTTCCGGATCAACACCGAGAACATGGGCCAGTTCGAGCGGACCCTGATCATCGCGGACGAGGACAGCTACGTCCACTACATCGAGGGCTGCACGGCTCCGATCTACAAGTCGGACTCGCTGCACTCGGCCGTGGTCGAGATCATCGTGAAGAAGAACGCCCGCGTGCGCTACACGACGATCCAGAACTGGTCGAACAACGTCTACAACCTCGTCACCAAGCGGGCGATCGCGCACGAGGGCGCGACGATGGAGTGGATCGACGGCAACATCGGCTCCAAGGTCACGATGAAGTACCCGTCGATCTTCCTGGTCGGCGAGCACGCCAAGGGCGAGACCCTCTCCGTCGCGTTCGCGGGCCCCGGCCAGCACCAGGACGCCGGCGCGAAGATGGTCCACATGGCGCCGTACACGCAGTCGTCGATCGTCTCGAAGTCGATCGCCCGCGGCGGCGGTCGCGCCGGATACCGCGGCGAGGTCCGGGTGGACGCGAACGCGCACCACTCGGCGAACACCGTGCGCTGCGACGCCCTCCTGGTCGACAGCATCTCGCGCTCCGACACCTACCCGGCGATCGACATCCGCGTCGACGACGTGCAGCTCGGCCACGAGGCGACGGTGTCGAAGGTCAGCGAGGAGCAGCTCTTCTACCTGATGTCGCGCGGCCTGCCGGAGGACGAGGCCATGGCCATGATCGTCCGCGGCTTCATCGAGCCGATCGCGCGCGAGCTGCCCATGGAGTACGCCCTCGAGCTGAACAAGCTCATCGAGATGGGGATGGAGGGCAGCGTCGGTTGACGCCCGCCTCCCCCCTCGAAGGGGCGCCCGGACGGGGCGCCCCGCACCCATCGAAAGGAACCACCGCCAGATGACGGTCCCCACGAGCGCCGCGACCCCCGAGATCGACGGCGCGGCCGCCGCTGAGCGCCTGGGCATCAGCGCCCACTCCGACGGGGCGTTCACGCCCGTGCAGACGCGCTCCGAGCGCTTAGCGTCGGTCGACGTCGAGGCCTTCGAGGCCGTCACCGGCCGCGAGATCGCCTGGAAGCTGACGCCCGTCGCCCGCCTGGGCGATCTCATCGACGGCGCGCTCGACGGCTCGCCCGCCCCGGTCGAGCACACGGCGGTGGACGGTGTCGACGTCTCGTGGGTCGGCCGCGACGACCAGCGGATCGGCACTGCCGGCCTCCCCGAGGACCGCGCCGCCGCGAACGCCTGGTCGAGCTTCGAGAAGGCTCTCGCCGTCCGCGTGACGGGAGAGGACGAGAAGGTCGCCACCCTCGTCCGCTCGGGCCTCGGTTCCGCACCCCGCGCCGCGCACACGATCATCGAGGCGGCGCCCTACGCCCGCGCCGTCGTCGTGCTGCAGAACGAGGGGGAGGCCTCCCTCGCGGAGAACGTGGAGATCCTCGTCGGCGAGGGCGCGCAGCTCACCGTCGTCACCGTGCAGGAGTGGGCGGACGACGCCCGGCACCTGGCCAACCACTTCGTGCGGGTCGGACGCGACGCGAAGGTGAAGCACATCGTGGTCACCCTCGGCGGCTCCATCGTCCGGGTGAACCCCTCGGCGCACCTCGTCGAGCGCGGAGCGGACGGCGAGCTCTTCGGCCTGTACTTCGCCGACGGCGGCCAGCACCTCGAGCAGCAGGTGTACGTCGACCACGACGCCCCCGACACCCGCAGCCGCGTGACCTACAAGGGCGCGCTGCAGGGCGAGGGCGCGCGCACCGTCTGGATCGGCGACGTCCTGATCCGCAACAGCGCCACCGGCACCGACAGCTACGAGCAGAACCGCAACCTCGTCCTCTCGGACGGCACGCGCGCCGACTCCATCCCGAACCTCGAGATCGAGACCGGTGACATCGCCGGAGCGGGGCACGCCTCGGCGACCGGCCGCTTCGACGACGAGCAGCTCTTCTACCTGCAGTCCCGCGGCATCCGTGAGGACGAGGCGCGACGCCTGGTCGTGCGCGGGTTCCTCAGCGAGATCGTGCAGCAGATCAAGGTCGCCGAGCTCGAGGACCGACTGCAGCTCGCGATCGAGGCGGAGCTCGCCGGCAGCGCCGGCCAGACCGGCTCCTCCCGCGGAGCGGCGGTCACCGCATGAGCAACGCCGCGATGATCTGCTCGGTCTCCGAGCTGATCCCCAACCAGGCCATGCGGGTCGAGGTCGACGGAGTCGCGATCGCGGTCGTGCAGGACTCCGCCGGCGAGATCCACGCCATCGGCGACACCTGCACCCACGGCGAGATCTCGCTCTCCGAGGGCTTCGTCGAGGGCGACAGCCTCGAGTGCTGGGCGCACGGCTCCCAGTTCTCCCTCCGCACCGGCACCCCCCTGAACCTCCCGGCCTACGAGCCGGTCCCCGTCTTCGTCGTCGAGATCATCGACGGCGACGTCTACATCGACCCGACCGTCACGAAGGAAGTCTGAATGTCCGTTCTCCAGATCAGCGATCTCCACGTCAGTGTCGAGACCGAGCAGGGGACCAAGCAGATCCTCCGCGGTGTCGATCTCACCATCAACCAGGGTGAGATCCACGCGATCATGGGCCCCAACGGGTCCGGCAAGTCCACCCTCGCGTACACGATCGCGGGACACCCCAAGTACCACGTCGACGGCGGCTCGATCACCCTCGACGGCGTCGAGGTGCTCGACATGTCCGTCGACGAGCGCGCCCGCGCGGGCCTCTTCCTCGCCATGCAGTACCCGGTCGAGATCCCCGGTGTGACCAACACCAACTTCCTCCGCACTGCCAAGACCGCGATCGCCGGCGAGGCGCCCGCCATCCGCACGTGGACGAAGGACGTCAAGTCGGCGATGGCGAACCTCCGCATGGACTCGTCCTTCGCGGCGCGCAACGTCAACGAGGGCTTCTCGGGCGGCGAGAAGAAGCGCAACGAGATCCTCCAGCTCGAGCTGCTCGCCCCGCAGTTCGCCGTCCTCGACGAGACCGACTCCGGCCTCGACGTCGACGCGCTCAAGATCGTGTCGGAGGGCGTCAACCGCGCCCACCAGAGCACCGGTCTCGGCGTGCTGCTGATCACGCACTACACGCGGATCCTCCGCTACATCCAGCCCGACTTCGTCCACGTCTTCGTCGCCGGCCGCGTCGCCGAGCAGGGCGGCAAGGAGCTCGCCACCCGGCTCGAGGACGAGGGCTACGACCGCTTCCTGACCTCGGCGCCGGTCTGATCATGGCGGTCACCACTCTCGAGCCGAAGCTCTTCGACCAGGTCGAGGAAGCCCTCAAGGACGTCATGGACCCCGAGCTTGGGGTCAACGTGGTCGACCTGGGACTCATCTACGACCTGGGCTGGGACGACGAGAACGACGCCCTCGTCATCCATATGACCCTCACCTCGGCGGGCTGCCCGCTGACCGACGTGCTCGAGGAGCAGACCGCCGAGTCGCTCGACGGCATCGTCGAGGCGTTCCGGATCAACTGGGTCTGGATGCCGCCGTGGGGTCCCGACCGGATCACCGAGGACGGGCGCGACATGATGCGCGCACTCGGCTTC
Source organism: Rathayibacter sp. AY1A7 (assembly GCF_002930845.1). Classification (NCBI taxonomy): domain Bacteria; kingdom Bacillati; phylum Actinomycetota; class Actinomycetes; order Micrococcales; family Microbacteriaceae; genus Rathayibacter; species Rathayibacter sp. AY1A7. The sequence goes on from NZ_PSTL01000004.1 coordinate 78,526, forward strand.
TCGATCTAGCCGCTGGACACCGACGCCGAAGGGCCGGGAGGAGTCGTCCTCCCGGCCCTTCGGCGTTCCTGTCGTCTTCGGCCTGTCGCAGTCCGTCGTGGAGTCGGAACGGCCGGGCGGGACGGCTCCGGAGTCCGGGGCCGTCGTCGCCCCCGCCGGTCGAGTCGGTGGAGGTGCCCACCGAGGTCGAGCAGGAGGACCGGGCGGCTCGACCTCTGCCGGACGCCCGAAGGGCCGGGAGGAATCGTCCTCCCGGCCCTTCGGCGTCCGTGCGACCGCTCAGCGCGAGCGGCGCGAGAGCATCGCCCAGGTGGTGGGGAGCAGCGCGGCGGCGACCAGCGCCTTGAGCGCGTCGCCGACCAGGAAGGGCACGAGTCCCGCGGAGAGGACGGAGCCGAGGTCGGCGGGCAGCCCCAGCGAGGCGAGGGCGGCGGCCAGCCAGGGCAGGCCGACGAGGTAGATGGTGGCGGTGCCGGCGAGGAAGGTCACCAGCGTGCCGAGGACGCGACGGTCCCACTGCCGCTGGGCGAGCCACCCGGTGACGATCGACGCGAGGACGAAGCCGACGATGTAGCCGCCGGTGGGACCCGCGAGGACCGCCCAGCCGTGCGAGCCCTCGGTGAAGACCGGGGCGCCGAGAGCGCCGACGAGCGCGTACACGAGCATGGAGAGCGCGCCGCGGAGTGCGCCGAGCGTCGTGCCGACCAGGAGGACCGCGAAGGTCTGGCCCGTGAAGGGGACCGGCCACATCGGGATGAACAGCTGCGCCATCGCTGCGGTGAGACCTGCACCCGCGAGCACCAGCAGGGCGTCGGTCGCGACGGAGCGGGTGACGAGCCGGTCGGCGAGGACCGGGCGCGGGAGGGCGGAAGAGGAAGGGGACATGGGTGATCTCCGAGAGTCCTGGTCGCCCGAGAGCGAGGAGCGAGCGCGTCCGCGGTGAGCGGACGTGGATCCGCCCCGCGGCTCAGGAAATATACTAGGGGGCTGCCGCATCGCGGCCCCTTGCCCCACTCCTCCCGAACCGAACGCCATTTCTTGGCGGGAACGGACAGCACTGTGCTCAGCGTGCACGACCTCGAACTCCGAGTCGGCGCCCGACTCCTGATGGAGAACGTCTCCTTCCGGGTGGGCGACGGCGACAAGGTCGGCCTCGTCGGCCGCAACGGGGCGGGGAAGACGACGCTGACCAAGGTCCTCGCGGGCGACCTCATCGCCTCGAAGGGCACGGTCGACCGCGGCGGCGAGATCGGCTACCTCCCCCAGGACCCGCGCTCCGGCGATCCGGAGGAGCTCGCGCGCACCCGCATCCTCGACGCCCGCGGGCTGGGGCAGCTGGTGCTCGGCATGCAGGAGGCGACGGTCGCGATGTCGAGCAGCGACACCTCCGTGAGCGAGGCCGGCATGAAGAAGTACGGCAACCTCACGGATCGCTTCCTCTCCCTGGGCGGATACGCGGCTGAGGCGGAGGCCGCGTCGATCGCGAGCAACCTCAACCTCCCCGACCGGATCCTCGACCAGCCGCTCAAGACGCTCTCCGGTGGCCAGCGGCGCCGCATCGAGCTCGCGCGCATCCTCTTCTCCGACGCGAGCACGCTGATCCTCGACGAGCCGACGAACCACCTCGACGCCGACTCCGTCGTCTGGCTCCGCGAGTTCCTCAAGAACTACCGCGGCGGCTTCATCGTGATCAGCCACGACATCGAGCTGGTCGGCGAGACCGTGAACCGCGTCTTCTACCTCGACGCCAACCGCCAGGTCATCGACGTCTACAACATGAACTGGAAGAACTACCAGCGCCAGCGCGCCGCCGACGAGGAGCGCCGCAAGAAGGAGCGGGTCAACGTCGAGAAGAAGGCCGGCGCCCTCCAGCTGCAGGCCGCGAAGTTCGGCGCGAAGGCCTCGAAGGCCGCAGCGGCGCACCAGATGGTCGCGCGTGCCGAGCGCATGCTCAGCGGGCTCGAGGAGGTCCGCGCGGTCGACCGCGTCGCGAAGCTCCGGTTCCCGACCCCGTCCGCCTGCGGTCGCACCCCTCTGCAGGCTCAGAACCTGTCGAAGAGCTACGGCTCGCTCGAGATCTTCACCGCCGTCGACCTCGCGATCGACCGCGGCTCCAAGGTCGTCATCCTGGGGCTCAACGGAGCGGGCAAGACGACGCTCCTGCGCATTCTGGGCGGCGTCGACCAGCCCGACACCGGAGTGATCGAGGCCGGGCACGGCCTCCGGATCGGCTACTACGCGCAGGAGCACGAGACGATCGACGTCAAGCGCTCAGTGCTTGAGAACATGGTCTCCTCCAGCCCGAACCTCACCGAGACCGAGGCGCGCCGGGTCCTGGGCTCGTTCCTGTTCACCGGGGACGACTCGCACAAGCCGGCCGGGGTCCTCTCCGGCGGGGAGAAGACCCGTCTCGCCCTGGCGATGATCGTGGTCTCGGGCGCGAACGTTCTCCTGCTCGACGAGCCCACCAACAACCTCGATCCCGCGAGCCGCGAGGAGATCCTCGACGCGCTCGCGCACTACGAGGGCGCGGTCGTCCTGGTCAGCCACGACGAGGGAGCCGTCGAGGCGCTGAACCCCGAGCGCGTCCTGATCATGCCGGAGGGCACCGAGGACCACTGGGCAGCCGACTACCTCGACCTGATCACGCTCGCCTAGCGGGCGTCGAGCAGCTCGTCCTCGACCTCGGAGTCGCTGCGGCCGCGGCGTCGGCGGCGCTCCTCGCGCCGCTCCTCGGCCGCCACGACCTCGGGGTCGTCGGCGTTGCGGATTCGGTACTCGTGGCGGATCGCCCAGCCGAGCCCGCCGAAGCCCATGACGGCGAACAGCACCCACTGGATCGCGTAGCTGATGTGCAGGCCCTCGTCGGCGACCGGCTTGATCGCGGCCAGCGGGGGAGCGTCGACCGGCGCCGGCGCCTCGGCGACCAGCAGGCCGTACGCCGAGGTCCGCAGGGGCTCGTCCAGCTGCGTCGACAGATCATCGAGCTGGATCGTGGCGATCTGGCCGGCCGGTGCGGAGCGTCCGTCGATCCGTCCCTCCGCGGGCTTCAGGCGGGCGACGATGGTCACCTCTCCCTCGGGCGGCGCGGGGATCGCGTCGGGGGAGTCCTGGGTCGAGCCGACGGGGACCCAGCCGCGGTCGACGACGAACACGCTGCCGTCGTCGAGCCGCAGCGGCGTCAGGATCTCGAAGCCGGGGTTGCCGTTGTAGGGCCGGTTGCGGACGAGGGTCTGCCCCTGCGTCTCGTAGACGCCGGTGATCTCGACCGGGCGGTACTCGAGGGCGTCGTCCCACGTGGAGTCGGCGGGGAGCAGCCCGTCGAGCGCCACCGGGTCGGCGGTCCAGTTCGCGGTGACCAGCCGGTTGGTCGAGGCGGCCTGGTCGAGCCGCGCGACCTGCCAGCGCGAGAGCAGCACGCAGGCGACGGCGAAGACGATCGCGAGAGCGAGGTAGCCGAACCAGCGTCGCGAGAAGACGAAGCGCCAGGAGGGACGGGGCGCGTCGCCGCTCATCGTTCCGCTCCGCGATCGACCGTGTAGAGCGGCTTCACCTCGAGCGGGAAGTCGCGGGCGAGGAGGAACTCGCGCAGGAACTCCAGGTGCTCGCCGCAGGCCAGCCAGGTCTTCCGACGGTCCTCCGCGTGGATCCTCGGGTTCCGCCACTCGATCGCGAACGTCGCCGTCCGCGGGCAGCCCGCTCGGGAGCAGGCGTGCGCGTCGGGGACCCGGCCGAGCGGGATCACGGCCGGTCTCCCCGCGGGTCGCCGCCCTCGGGGCCGGTCGGCGCCTCGGAGTCGGGGGCGGGGGGCGGTGGGACCGGCCGGGAGAGGACGATCGCACCCGGCCGCTCGACGTTGCCGCGCTCGCCCGCACTGCCGACGTTGGCCAGCACGACGGCGAAGTAGGGCAGGACCACGGCGCCGATGGCGAAGAACAGCAGCCACCAGCCGTGGGCGAAGAGCAGGCAGATGACGCAGAGCATTCTGATGCCCATGGCGATCGAGTACTTGATCGCACGGGAGCGCCGCTCGGCGCTCGGCGACGGCGGTAGGGAGGTGAGTGTCTCGCGTGGTTTCACAGCTCTGCAAGCCTACGTCGCGGCGGGCGGGTGCAGGCCGGGAGGGCCTCATCCCGGAATCTGTTGCGCGACGCGCCTCTAGGATGTACGGGTCGCCCGGCGCCGCACGAGCGCCGGCAGGAGGGACACCATGACCACGCCGCGCACCGTCCTCGTCACCGGGGGCAACCGGGGGATCGGCTTCGCCATCGCCCAGGAGTTCGTGGCCGCCGGTCACCGGGTCGCCGTGACCGCGCGCTCGGGCTCCGGCCCGGAGGGCTCCCTCACCGTCGTCGCGGACGTGACCGACTCCGCCTCCATCGACGCCGCGTTCACGCAGGTCGAGGCCGAGCTGGGCCCGGTCGAGATCCTGGTGGCGAACGCGGGCATCACCCGCGACACCCTGCTGCTGCGCATGACGGAGGAGGACTTCACGTCCGTCGTCGACACGAACCTCACCGGGGCGTTCCGCGTCGTCAAGCGCGCATCGAAGGGGATGCTCAAGCAGCGCTTCGGCCGCGTCGTCCTCATCTCCAGCGTGGTCGGCCTCTACGGGTCGCCGGGCCAGATCAACTACTCCTCGTCGAAGGCCGCCCTCGTGGGCTTCGCCCGCTCGCTGACCCGCGAGCTCGGCGCCCGCAACATCACCGCCAACGTCGTCGCTCCCGGCTTCATCGAGACCGACATGACCGCGGAGCTCTCCCCGGAGCAGCAGGCGGAGTACCGGAAGAGCATCCCGCTCGCCCGCTACGGCACCGCTGCCGAGGTCGCGAAGGTCACGCGCTGGCTGGCCGGCGACGAGGCCGCGTACATCTCGGGTGCCGTGATCCCGGTCGACGGCGGCCTCGGGATGGGCCACTGACCGATAAGCTCTGGGCTTATATCCGGCGGATATAAGCTCTAGGCTTATGCGATGACCTCCTCCGATGTCGTCGCCGTGCTCCTGGACCTGGTGACCTCCCGCTCCCTCGTCGACCGCGCGGGTGCTCAGCGCGAGATCGAGCGGGGTTTCGCCGAGGTGGAGGCCGCGGTCCCGGCGATCCAGCCCCTGCACCCGACGGTCGGCGACGAGTTCCAGGCGATCTACCCCTCCGTCCACGCCGCGCTCCGGGCGACGCTGCAGGCGCGCCTCTCGCTCCCGGCCGGCGTCGACTGCCGCGCGGGCATCGGCCTGGGCGAGGTGCGGGTGGTCGGGTCGGGGATCGCCGGGGACCTCGAGGACGGGTCCGGCTGGTGGCGCGCGCGCGAGGCCATCGATCGCGCCCACGCGCTCGAGGACGGTGCCGTGCCCACGGCCCGCGGATGGTTCGTCGCCGGGGACGCCGACGGGGACTCCGGCGAGGCGGCCGTCAACGCCTACCTCCTCTCCCGCGACGCGCTGGTCGGAGCGCTCAGCGCGCGCGATCGCCGACTCGTGCTGGGGAGCCTGCGCGGAGCGTCGCAGAAGGAGCTGGGCGAGCAGGAGTCGATCTCGCAGTCCGCCGTCTCGCAGGCGCTGCGGCGCGCGGGAGCGGGCGCCCTCCTCGCCGGCGCGCGCCTGCTGGAGGAGACGTGCTGACGGCGCTGCTGCTCGCCGTGATCGGCCTCGGCGACCTCGCGCGCACGCACCTCCGCCGCCGTGCGGCCCTCCTCGCGATCCCCGTGCTCGCCGCCGCAGCCGTGACCGCAGCGCTCCTCGTCGGAGCCCCGCCGCTCGGTGCGGCGATCGTCGTCGTCCTGGCCGGAGCCTGGCTGCTGACGACCACGACCGTCGAGAACGCGCGGCCGCCCGGGGGTCTGCGTCCGGCCGTCGCCCTCGTCGCGGCGGTCCTGGTGCTGACCGCTGTCGACCGCGCCGCCGGCGTCCCGACGGGGCCGCTCGCGCCGACCACCGTCGCGAGCACGCTCCCTCCGATCGAGCAGCTCGCTCTGGCGGTCGGAGCCGGGCTCTTCCTGCTGGAGAGCGGCAACGTGATCGTGCGGGCGGCGCTGTTCCGCGAGCTCCCGCAGGCCGAGCCCGCGCCGCGTCCGCGCTGGAGCGAGCGGTTCGCGCGTCGGGAGCCGGCCGACGCCCGCCTGCCGGACCTCCAGGGCGGGCGCACGATCGGACCGCTGGAGAGGCTGCTGATCGCCGGTCTCACGCTCGCCGGAGCGATCGGCCTCGCCGGTGCCGTGCTCGCGGCCAAGGGGATCGTGCGCTTCCCCGAGATCTCCCGCGACGGCGGCAGCGGCGAGAAGGCGGAGTACTTCCTGGTGGGCTCGCTCGTCAGCTGGGCGCTGGCGCTCGGCTGCGCCGGACTCGTCGCGATCGCGGGCCGCTGACCTTCCTGAGGCCGGGGGAGGCGGGCCTCAGCCGCGGAGGCCGAGGACAGGCAGCAGCTGCGACAGGTCGAGGCCGCCGACGACGAGGTCGGCGCGCTCGCGCACCAGGGGCTTGGCGTTGAAGGCGACCGCGAGGGAGGCGACCGCCATCATCTCCAGGTCGTTCGCACCGTCGCCGACGGCGATCGTGCGCTGCGGCGGGACGCCCGAGACCGCCGCCCACTCGCGGAGCGCCTCCGCCTTGGCCGCGGCGTCGATGACCGCCCCGTCGACCGCTCCGGTCAGCAGGCCGTCCCCGCAGGAGAGGCGGTTGGCCCGGACGAAGTCGAGGCCGAGCGCACCGGCGACCGGGTCGAGGACCTCGTGGAACCCTCCGGACACCACACCGACGCGGCCGCCGGCGGCGTGGACGCCGGCCACGAGCTCGGCGGCGCCGGGCGTGACGCGGACGCCCGAGCTCACACCGGGGAGCACCGACTCCGGGACCCCGGCGAGAGTGGCGACCCGCTCGCGGAGGCTCTCGCCGAAGTCGAGCTCGCCGCGCATCGCCCGCTCCGTGACGGCGGCGACGCGCTCCTCGGAGCCGGCGTGCACCGCGAGGAGCTCGATCACCTCGTCCTGGAGGAGGGTGGAGTCCGCGTCGAGGACGACGAGGAAGCGGGCAGGCGTCGCAGGACGCTCACTCATGGGCCGGTCCGATCGGTCGGGTGGGCGCGCCGGGGCGCAGAGCTCGACCCGCGGGGGTGCTACGGGTGGACGACGACGCCCTTGCCGACGACGGTGATGCCCGACTCGGTGACGGTGAACCCGCGCTCGCGATCGCGGTCGTGGTCCACGCCGACTCGAGCACCGGGCTCGACGACGACGTCCTTGTCGAGGATAGCGCGGACGACCAGCGCGTCCGGGCCGATGCGGACCTTGTCGAAGACCACCGAATCGGTGACCGTCGCGTTCGACTCGATGACCGTCCAGGGCCCGACGACGCTGCGCTCGATGTGCGCGCCCGAGATCACGGTGCCGAGCGAGACGACCGAGTCGACCGTCGATCCCATGTTGCCCTTGCCGTCGCGGACGATCTTGGCCGGAGGGGAGTTCAGCTGCGACGAGAAGATCGGCCACTGCTGGTTGTAGAGGTTGAAGACCGGCAGCGCCGAGATGAGGTCCTGGTGGGCCTCGAAGAAGGAGTCGATGGTGCCGACGTCCCGCCAGTAGTAGCGGTCGCGGTCGGTCGAGCCGGGGACGTCGTTGAGCTTGAGGTCGTAGACGCCGGCCTCGCCGCGCGCGACGAAGTCGGGGATGATGTCGCCGCCCATGTCGTGGTCCGACGTGGAGGACTCGCCGTCGCGGATGACCGCGTCGATCAGGGCGTCCGCGTCGAAGACGTAGTTGCCCATGGAGGCGAGGACCTCGTGCGGGGAGTCGGCCAGGCCGACGGCGTCCTTGGGCTTCTCGAGGAACTCGGAGATCATCGTCGGGACGATGCCGTCGCCCGCCTCGTCACCGGCGAGCTGGATGACGCCGAACTGGTCCGCGAGCTCGATCGGCTGGCGGATGGCCGCGACGGTCGCCTTCGCACCGGACGTGATGTGCGCGTCGATCATCTGCGAGAAGTCCATGCGGTAGACGTGGTCGGCGCCGACCACGACGACGATGTCGGGCTTCTCGTCGCGGATCAGGTTGAGGCTCTGCAGGATCGCGTCGGCCGAGCCGCTGAACCAGCGCTTGCCCAGGCGCTGCTGCGCGGGGACCGAGGCGACGTAGGAGTTCAGGAGCCCGGAGAGGCGCCAGGTCTGCGAGACGTGGCGGTCGAGCGAGTGCGACTTGTACTGCGTCAGCACGACGATCTGGGTGAGACCGGAGTTGATCAGGTTGGACAGCGCGAAGTCGATCAGCCGGTACTGCCCGCCGAACGGCACCGCGGGCTTGGCCCGGTCCGCCGTGAGGGGCATGAGGCGCTTTCCCTCGCCGCCGGCGAGGACGATGCCGAAGATCTTCTTTGACTGCATGGCACCACAGTAGGGGCTCGGGCTTCCCCGTGGACCCCGGCTGTCGCCGGGGGAGCGCCCTGTACTACGGTTCGGGGGTGCGAGTCGATCTGCTGACCAAGGAATACCCGCCCGAGGTGTACGGGGGAGCCGGTGTCCACGTGGCCGAGCTCACCAAGGCGCTGCGCAGCGACCTGGAGGTCGTGGTGCGCTGCTTCGGCGCGCCGCGCGAGGAGGAGGGCACGTTCGCGTACTCCGTCCCCGCGGAGCTCGCCGAGGCGAACGGCGCGCTGCAGACCCTCGGGGTCGACCTGCAGATCGCGCAGGACGCGGCGGGGGCCGACCTGGTCCACTCCCACACCTGGTACGCCAACGCCGCGGGGCGTCTCGCCCAGCTCCTGCACGGCATCCCGCACGTGGTCTCGGCGCACAGCCTCGAGCCGCTGCGTCCGTGGAAGGCCGAGCAGCTCGGCGGCGGCTACCGCGTCTCGAGCTGGATCGAGCGGGAGGCGTACGAGAACGCCGACGCCGTGATCGCGGTGTCCGGCGGCATGCGCGAGGACATCCTCCGCTCCTACCCGGCCCTGGACCCGGCGAAGGTCCACGTGGTCTACAACGGCATCGACCTCGACGCCTGGCACCCGGTCGAGGACGAGGCCGTCCTCGCCGAGCTGGGCATCGACCCCTCGCGCCCCTCCGTGGTCTTCGTCGGCCGCATCACCCGGCAGAAGGGCCTGCCCTACCTGCTCCGCGCCGCGGCGACCCTGCCTCCCGAGGTGCAGCTCGTGCTCTGCGCGGGCGCCCCCGACACCCCCGAGATCATGGCCGAGGTCACCTCCCTCGTCCGCAGCCTCCAGGAGGAGCGCACCGGCGTCGTCTGGATCGACCGGCACCTGCCGCGCCACCAGCTCTCCGCGGTCCTGACGAACGCGACCACGTTCGTCTGCCCCTCGATCTACGAGCCCCTCGGCATCGTCAACCTCGAGGCGATGGCCTGCGGTGCGGCGGTCGTCGGGACGGCGACCGGCGGCATCCCGGAGGTCGTCGACGACGGCGTGACCGGGCGACTCGTCCCGATCGAGCAGGTCACCGACGGCACCGGCACCCCCGTGGACCCGGAGCGCTACGTCGCCGACCTGGCCGCCGCCCTCGCCGAGGTCGTCGCCGACCCGGAGACGGCGAAGCGGATGGGCGCCGCGGGCCGCGAGCGCGCGCAGAGCCACTTCAGCTGGACGCAGATCGCGCGGGACACCCGGGCGATCTACGACTCGCTCGTCTGAGCCTCCCGGCCGCCTCCTTTAGAATGGCTCCCATGCCCAGCGTTGTCTCGTTCGTCGATGTGTCCTTCGTCCGGAACGGCAAGCGGATCCTCGACCACGTGTCGTGGGACGTGGCCGAGGACGAGCGCTGGGTGATCCTCGGCCCCAACGGGGCGGGCAAGACCTCGATCCTGCAGATCGCCGCCGCGCAGACCTACCCCTCGACCGGTGCCGCGCACCTGCTCGAGGAGACCCTCGGCCGGGTCGACGTGTTCGAGCTGCGCCCGCGCATCGGCTACGCCTCGACCGCGATGGCGCGCCGCCTCCCGGCCGGCGAGAGCGTGCTCGACGTCGTGATGACCGCCGCCTACGCCGTCACCGGGCGCTGGAACGAGGGCTATGACGCGATCGACGAGCGCCGCGCCCGCCGCGTGCTGTCCGAGTGGAAGCTCGAGCACCTCGCCGAGCGCACCTTCGGGACGCTCTCGGACGGCGAGCAGAAGCGCGTCCAGATCGCCCGCGCGATCATGACCGACCCCGAGCTGCTCCTGCTGGACGAGCCGGCCGCGAGCCTCGACCTCGGCGCCCGCGAGGAGCTCGTCCAGCTGCTGGGCGGCTTCGCGAAGGACCCGGCGTCGCCCGCGATCGTGATGGTGACCCACCACGTCGAGGAGATCCCCGACGGCTTCACCCACGCCCTGCTCCTCCGCGACGGAGCGGTGGTTGCGGCGGGCCCGCTGGCCGAGTCCCTGACCGAGGCGACGCTCGCCGAGACCTTCGGGCTCGACATCGCTCTCACCCGCGAGAACGGGCGCTTCTCGGCCCGCGCCCGCGGCTGACCCCGGCTCCGGGGTCCGGGCGCGGCGCGACTTCTGCGCGCGCTGCCGGTCTGGTATTCTCGGTAGCTGGTTCGGGCCCGTTCGCGGTGCGCCCGCCCTCATCCACCCGTTCCCGTCGACGACAGGTGCGGTTCAGGACCATCGACGACAGGACACGACCATGAAGACCGACATCCACCCCGAGTACTCCGCGATCGTCTTCCGCGACCTCGCGTCCGGTGAGACCTTCCTCACGCGCTCGACCGCGAAGAGCAGCAAGACGATCGAGCTCGACGGCGTGACCTACCCCGTCATCGACGTCGAGATCTCCTCCGCCTCGCACCCGTTCTACACGGGCAAGCAGCGCATCATGGACTCGGCCGGCCGCGTCGAGAAGTTCAACAGCCGCTACAAGAACTTCGGCAAGTAGCACTCCTCGAAGGGCCCTCGACCTCACGGTCGGGGGCCCTTCGTCGTTCCCGCGGGGCGGTCCTCAGTAGCGGTAGAAGCCCTCTCCGGTGGCCGTTCCGAGGCGGCCGCGATCGAGGTACTCCGTCTTCAGGTGGGCGGCGAACGCCTGGGAGGCCTCGTCCGGGGCCGCGGCGGCGATGTTGTAGGCGGTCCGCAGACCGACGACGTCGAAGATCTGGAAGGGTCCGAGCGGGGCGCCGGTGCCGATCCTCCAGGTCTTGTCGATGGTCTCGTAGTCGGCGTAGCCGCCCATGAGCAGCCCCGACGCGGCGTTGAGGAGCGGCACCAGCAGCGAGTTCAGGACGTAGCCGGCCTTCTCCTTCTGCAGCCTGATGGGCTCGAGGCCGCTGGAGACGGCGAACTCCACGACGGCGTCGACCACGGCGGGGTCCGTGTCCGCCGTTCCCATGATCTCGGCCGTGTTCTGCGCCCAGACGTGGTTGGCGTAGTGCAACGCGAGGAACCGGTCGGGCCGGCCCGTCGAGGCCTTCAGGTCGCTGGGGAGCAGCGTGGACGAGTTGGTCGCGAAGACCGTGCGCTCGGGAGCGAGCGCACCCAGGCGGCCGTACAGCTCCTGCTTCAGGCCCAGGTCCTCGGGGACGGCCTCGATCACGAGGTCTGCGTCCGCGACGGCCTCCGCGAGGTCGGAGGTGAGGCGGAGCGAGTCGAGCGCCTCCTGCGGTCCGCCGGCGACGCCGCCGGGCACCGACTCGTAGACGCCCGCGAGACCGCGGAGCCGCTCGCGCGCCGACTCGAGGACGTCGTCGGAGAGGTCGTAGACGGTGACGGCGAAGCCGTGGAAGGCCGACTGGAAGGCGATCTGGGAGCCGAGCACTCCGCTGCCGAGGACGGTGATCGTGCGGATCGTGGGCATGACTTCTCCTTGCGAGAGGGGGGGAGGGGGAACACGTGCTCACCCGATCCCACAGCGCCGCGGTCCGCGGAGCGAGGGCTTGCGCCGACGGGCGGGCCGTGGCCGTCGGGGAGCCGGCGCGGTAGCGTCCCGGCATGGTGTCCTTCGCCGACAAGCCGATCCTGCCGTTCACGACTCCCGAGGAGTGGGACGCCTACCTCCGCGGCGAGCCCGACCCGGACGGAGTCCGCCTGAAGCTGCGCAAGAAGGCCGCCGTGGATCCGGGGATCACCTACGCCGAGGCGCTCGACATCGCGCTCTGTCACGGCTGGATCGACGGTCAGGCGGGAGCCTTCGACGAGCAGTTCAAGCTCCAGGCCTTCACCCCGCGGCGTCGCGCTAGCCCGTGGTCCAAGGTCAATCGCGATCACGTCGCACGGCTGCTGGCGGAGGGCCGGATGCTGCCGGGCGGGCTGGCCGAGGTCGAGCGGGCACGCGCCGACGGGCGCTGGGACGCGGCCTACCGGCAGCGCGATGCGGAGGTGCCGGACGACTTCCAGCGGGCGCTCGACGCGGATCCGCAGGCCCTGGCCTTCTTCGCGACCGTCGGCGGGCAGAAGCGCTTCGCGTTCCTCTTCCGCCTCTCGCAGCTGAAGCGGGCGGCGACGCGGGAGCGGCGGATCGCGGAGTACGTGGCGCTCCTGCGCGAGGGGCGCACGCTGACTTGAGGGGTCAGTGGCGGACCGGCCAGCCCCCGTCGGCGACGAAGGACTCGTCGCGGACGCGGCGCATGTACTCCTGGAAGGACTCGGCCTGGGTGCGGCACCAGTCGACCTGGAGCGCGTGCAGGGCCTCCGCGCCGACTCCGAGCTCGTCGGCGAAGGCGCGGCCCAGCGCCTGGGCGACCCGACCCGCCGCGATCGCGTCCGCGCCCGCGTCGTGCGCCTCGGTGAGGGCGACGCCGTAGTGCTCGGCGGCGAGGGTCAGGGTGCGCTTGCCCTTGCGGTAGCGGTCCAACGCCTTGTCGATCACGAGCGGATCGACGACGGGGCTCGGGTCGAGCAGCACGGGCACGCCCCAGCGGCGCGCCTCGTGGGCGAGGAGCGAGAGGTCGTAGGGGGCGTTGTAGACGACGACCGGGATGCCGCGGGCGAGGAGCGAGCGCAGCGCCTCGGAGATCTCGGCCACGACCTCGCCGGCGGGGCGGCCGTGCGCGCGGGCGTGCTCGGTGCTGATCCCGTGGACGGCGGAGGCGCCCGCCGGGATCTCCACGCCGGGATCGGCGAGCCAGGTCGTGCCCTCGATCGGCTCGCCCGCCGCGTCGATCACGCCGACGTGCGCGGTGACGATGCGGCTCGTGCGGACGTCGATGCCGGTGGTCTCGAGGTCGAACACGGCCAGCAGGTCGAACCACCGCGCCCCCTCGGAGGGGACCAGCGCCCGCTCGGCGTCGTCGAACAGCATCGGCTCGGTCTGCGTCTCGGTCGTTCCGGTGGTGCTCACGCCGACAGCCTAAAGGGGGCCTCCGACATCGGCCGGAGGCCCCTCGGCGTGCTGCCGGGTCAGCGGGCCTCGTGCGCCTTGGCGACGTGGAGCCAGAAGAAGCCCTGCGTGCCGAGCGTCATCGTCAGCGTGCCGTCGTCCGAGAATCCGGGGAAGCGGCCGCCGCCGAACAGGTCGCTCAGCGTCGATCCGGGATTCTCCGGGTCGGTGATCGTGACCGAGACCGGGTTGTGGTTGAAGCTGAAGACGCAGAGCACCTCCTCGGGCTGGTCGCCCATCTCGGAGCCCGAGCCGGCGTAGTCCCGCACGAAGGCGAGCACCGACTCGTGGTCCGTCTCGAGGACGCGCATCGACCCGAGGCCGAACGCCGGGTGGCCGCGGCGCACGTGCAGGACGTTCCGCATCCAGTGCAGCAGGGAGCGGGACTGCGCCAGCTGCGCCTCCACGTTGACCTGGTTGTAGTGGTAGACGAGCGACTGGACGATCGGCTGCACGAGCTTGCCGGGGTCGGCGGCCGAGAAGCCGGCGTTGCGGTCGGGCGTCCACTGCATCGGCGTGCGCGACGCGTCGCGGTCGTTGAGCCAGATGTTGTCGCCCATGCCGATCTCGTCGCCGTAGTACAGGAACGGGCTGCCGGCGAGGGAGAAGAGCAGGGCGTTGATCAGCTCGAGCTCGGCGCGCGAGTTGTCCAGGAGCGGCGCGAGCCTGCGGCGGATGCCGATGTTGGAGCGCATCCGCGGGTCGTAGGCGTACCAGCCGTACATGGCCTGGCGGTACTCCTCGGACACCATCTCGAGCGTGAGCTCGTCGTGGTTGCGGAGGAACACGCCCCAGGCGGCGCCGCTGGGGATGTCGAACGTCTCGGAGAGCACCTTCTTCAGCTCGTTCGCCGTCTGCGCGCGGAGGGAGTAGAAGATGCGCGGCATGACCGGGAAGTCGAACGCCATGTGGCACTCGGGCTCCTCCTCCGTGCCGAAGAACGCGGCGACCTCTCGCGGCCACTGGTTCGCCTCGGCGATCAGGATGCGGCCGGGGTAGTCGCGGTCGACCATGGTGCGGAGGTTCTTGATGAACTCGTGGGTGGGCGGCTCGCCCTCTCCGTTGCCCTCGTCGGACTCGTAGAGGTAGGGGATCGCGTCGAGTCGGATGCCGTCGACGCCGAGGTCGAGCCAGAACTTGACCACGTCGTGGATCGCCTCGTGCACGGCGGGGTTCTCGAAGTTGAGGTCCGGCTGGTGCGAGAAGAAGCGGTGGAAGTAGAACTGGCGGCGCTCGGCGTCGAAGGCCCAGTTCGAGTCCTCGGTGTCGACGAAGATGATGCGGATGTCCGGCCACTTGTCGTCGGTGTTGTTCCAGACGTAGAAGTCGCCGTAGGGGCCCTCGGGGTCGGACCGGGACTGCTGGAACCACTCGTGCTGGTCGCTGGTGTGGTTGAGCGGGAAGTCCATCACGATGCGCATGTTGCGCTCGTGGGCCTTCCGCACGAGGTCGCGGAAGTCCTCCATCGTGCCGAACTCGGGGAGGATCGCCTTGAAGTCGGAGACGTCGTAGCCGCCGTCGCGCAGAGGCGACATGTAGAACGGCGGGAGCCAGAGGGCGTCGATCCCGAGCCACTGCAGGTAGTCGAGCTTGGAGGCGAGCCCGTTGATGTCGCCGGCGCCGTCGCCGTTGGAGTCGTAGTACGACCGGATCATCACCTCGTAGAACACCGCCCGGCGGTACCACTGGGGGTCGAGGGCGAGTCCGGGGAGTTGGATCGGCGACGTGAAGCTCACGGTGCTCCTTCTGCTGCTGCCTGAGCGGATGACCGTCTCGCGAGACGGGTGGGCGGTGCGCCGTGTTGCGAGCGCGTGATCATGCTCCCGGCTCGGATCGAGGCCACGCAAGGCGTTGCGGCCAGATCTTCGACGGGCTTTCCCTACGATAAGGAACGCGATGACCACTCCCTCCCCCTACGCCTCCGATCTCGGCCGTGTCCCCGTCCGCGAGGCCGCGGTGGACGTCGCCGGATCCCGCACCGCCTACTGGACCTACGGCGCTCCGGACGCCTCGACCGTCCTCGTGCTGGTGCACGGGTTCCGCGGCGAGCACCACGGCCTCGAGCCCGTCGTCGCCCGTCTGCTCGCCGGGGGAGCGGACGTGCGGGTCGTCGCTCCCGACCTGCCCGGCTTCGGCGCCTCGACCCCGATGACGCGCCTGCCGCACGACGTGGACGGCTACGCCTCCTGGCTCGGCTCCTTCCTCGACGCGCTGGGGCTCCGCGGCGAGGCGGCCGTCCTCGGCCACTCCTTCGGCTCGATCGTCGCGGCCGCGGCCGTCGCCGACGGGCTGCCCGCTCCGCTCCTGGTGCTGGTCAACCCGATCGGCGCGCCCGCCCTGCAGGGTCCCCGCGGCGTCCTGACCAGGCTCGCCGTCCTCTACTACCGGCTCGGCGCGCTCCTGCCGGGGCCCCTCGGACGCCGCCTGCTCAGCGACCCGCTGATCGTGCGGGTGATGAGCCTGGCGATGGTGAAGACGAAGGAGCCGGCGCTGCGACGCTTCGTGCACGACCAGCACGACCGCTACTTCAGCGCCTTCGCCTCCCGCGACACGGTCCTCGAGGCGTTCCGCGCCTCCGTCTCGCACGACGTCGGCGAGTACGCCTCCCGGATCGGCGTGCCGACGCAGCTGATCGCCGCGGCGCAGGACGACATCACTCCGCTCCCGGCGCAGTACCGCCTGCTCGAGAGGCTGCCGCACGCCCGCCTGCACGTCATCGACGGAGTCGGCCACCTGATCCACTACGAGACGCCGGACGAGGCCGCCGCCGTGTTGCGGACTGCCCTCGAGGAGGGGATCGACCGATGAGGATCGTCGTCGACTGCCGGTACACCCGGCTCGAGCGGCACGACGGGATCAGCCGCTACACCGCGGAGCTCGTCCGCGAGCTCGCGAAGCTGCACGACGTGACCATGCTGATCAGCGACCGCCGCCAGCTCGCGATGCTCCCGTCGCTCCCGTGGGAGCGCGTGACCGGGCCGACCAGCCCGTTCGAGCCGTTCGTCGCGCTGCTGGTGAACCGGCTGCGGCCCGACGTGGTCTTCTCGCCGATGCAGACCATGGGCTCGCTCGGCCGCCGCTACCGGCTCGTCCTGACCGTGCACGACCTCATCTACTACCGCCACCGCACTCCGCCGCGCGACCTGGCCGCTCCCCTGCGCGCGCTCTGGCGGCTCTACCACCTCGCCTGGTGGCCGCAGCGGAGGCTCCTCCAGCGCGCCGACGCGGTCGTCACCGTCTCGGAGACCACCCGCGACCTGATCCGCTCCCACCGCCTCACCACCCGGCCGGTGGTCGTCGTCCCGAACGCGGCGACCGAGCCCGACGAGGCGAGCGCCGCTCTGGCGGGATCGCTGCCCGACCGGTCGGCCGGGCGCTCGCTCGTCTACATGGGCTCGTTCATGCCCTACAAGAACGTCGAGACGCTCGCGCGCGCGATGCGGCTGCTGCCCGACTACGAGCTGCACCTGATGAGCCGGGCGAGCGACGAGACCGTCGAGACGCTCCGGGCCCTGGCGCCGACCGCGAAGCTGGTGTTCCACCAGGGGGCGCCGGACGCGGAGTACCGCGCGGTGCTCGCGCGGGCGACCGCTCTCGTGACGGCGAGCAGGGACGAGGGCTTCGGGATCCCGCTGGTCGAGGCGATGGCGCTCGGGACGCCGGTCGTGGTGAGCGACATCCCGATCTTCCGCGAGATCGCCCAGGACGCCGCCGTGTACGTCGACCCGTCGAGCGCGAAGGGCATCGCGGACGGCGTGCGATCGCTCGAGGACGGCGCCGTGTGGCGGACGCACTCGGCCCGGGCGAGGGAGCGGGCCGCGGCCTTCTCCTGGCGCGACTCCGCCCGGGTGCTCTTCGGGCTCCTGCACGACCTCGGCCGGCGCTGACGCGGGGCCGGCGATCGGACCGCTGCCGGGAGGAGGGCCGTCAGGCTCCCGGAGCCGGGCTGAGCACGTCGTCGAGGTCGACGTCCGCCACGACCACGTCGCCGGAGTCGTCGACGCCGACGATGCGCAGTGCCCCGTCGACGATCGCGAAGTCGTGCCGGGAGCCGTTGCCGACCGAGACGCCGTGCACGGGGAGGTCCTCGCTGCTGAGCGCGCGGATCAGGCTGCCGATGACCGCACCGTGCGTGGCGACGACGACGGACGCGTCGGGGAAGCGCTCGGCCACCTTGAGCAGCGCGGCGGTCGCCCGCTCGACGACCTCGGCGCGGGTCTCGCAGCCGGGGATCGGCGCGCGCTCGATGCCTCCGGGGAAGCGCTCGGCGAGCTCGGGACCGGTCATCCCCTCCGCCTCGCCGTAGGCGCGCTCGGCCAGGCCCGGCACCGCCAGCGGCTCGTCGAGGCCGAGACCGCGCGCGATGATCGCTCCGGTGTCGAAGGCGCGCTGCAGCGGACTGGCGACCACGGCGTCGAAGCGCCGGTCGGCGAGCAGCCGCGCCGCCGCCCGCGCCTGGGCGCGCCCGGTCGCGTTGAGCGGGATGTCGCTCCTGCCCTGGATGCGCCGGGCTGCGTTCCAGTCGGTCTGGCCGTGGCGGACGAGGGTGAGCTGGGTCACAGGGGCCTCTCGGGAGGTCGGGTGCGGAGCGGGCGGGAGCTCAGAGGGCGGCGGTGCGGCGCGCGGGCAGGCGCTCGGCGAGCTCGCGGAGCACCTCGCTGGTGCCTCCGTCGATCTTGATGCTCGCGCGCGAGTCGCCCTTGGTGGTGCCGCGGTTGACGATCACGATCGGCATCCGGGCGCGCCGGGCGATCTCGAGGAAGCGGATGCCGGAGTTGACCACGAGCGACGAGCCGGCCACGAGCAGGGCGTCGGCGCCCGCGACGATGGCGCGCGCCTCCTCGAACCGCTCGGTCGGGATGAACTCGCCGAAGAAGACGATGTCCGGCTTCAGGATCCCGCCGCAGACCGTGCACTCGGGGACGGTCATCGCCGAGACGTCGTGGACCTCGGCGTCGCCGTCGGGGTTGAGGGAGGAGACGTCGGGGTCGTCGAGCCAGGGGTTGAGCGCCTCGATCCGCTCGGCCACCGCGTCGCGGGCGAAGTACTGGCCGCAGGTCATGCAGCGCACACGGTCTGCCGAGCCGTGCAGATCCACCACGCGGCGCGAGCCGGCTCGGACGTGCAGGCCGTCGACGTTCTGCGTGACGACGCCCGTGAGCAGGCCGCGCCCCTCGAGCCGGGCCAGGGCCCGGTGGCCGTCGTTGGGGAGCGTGCTGGTGAAGCGGCGCCAGCCGAGCTGGCTGCCGGCCCAGTACCGGCGGCGGTAGTCGGGATCGGCGACGAACTGGGAGTAGGTCATCGGGCTGCGTACCGGTGCCCCGGCTCCGCGGTAGTCGGGGATGCCCGAGTCGGTGCTCATGCCCGCGCCGGTGACGGCGGCGATACGGCGCCCGCTGAGGAGTTCGACGGCCTGCTCGACCGCGAGCGCCTCGGGGCCCTCGGCGACCGGTGTCGGACTCGACTCCATCCGCGCCTCCTTCGAGGGCCGTTCGAGCGGCCCCTGGACGAGTTTAGTCCGCGCCGTGCCCTAGATTGCCGGGATGCCGATCGTGCACATCACCGACCTCGACCACCCGCTCCTCGCCGACTACCACCGCCTCACCGACGTGGCGCTGCGGCGGGTGCTGGAGCCGGAGGGCGGTCTGTACATCGCCGAGTCCGCCAAGGTGATCGAGCGGGCGCTCGACGCCGGGCACCGTCCCCGCTCGGTCCTGGTGCAGGAGAAGCGGCTGCCGGACGCGGCCGGGGTGCTCGAGCGTCATCCCGAGGTGCCGGTCTTCGTGGCGCCGGATCTGCTGATCGAGGAGCTGACCGGGTTCCACCTCCACCGCGGAGCGCTCGCCTCGATGCACCGTCCGCCGCTGCGGCCGATGGCCGAGCTGCTGGAGGGCGCGCGCCTCGTCGTGATCCTGGAGGACCTGGTCGACCACACCAACGTCGGCGCCGTCTTCCGCGCCGCGGCCGGCATGGGCGCGGACGCGGTGCTCGTGACGCCGCGGTGTGCGGACCCCCTGTACCGGCGCAGCGTCCGGGTGAGCATGGGCACGGTCCTGCAGGTGCCGTGGACGCGCACCCCCGAGTGGGCACCGGCCCGCCGCGCTCTGGAGGAGGCCGGGTTCTCGGTCGCCGCGCTGGCGCTCGCTCCGGACGCGGTGCCGCTCGACGAGTACGCGGCGGCTCGCCCCGAGCGCGTCGCGATCGTCCTGGGCGCCGAGGGGGACGGGCTCAGCCGCGCGGCGCTGGACGCCTCGGACACCGTCGTCACCATCCCGATGCTGCACGGCGTCGACTCGCTCAACGTGGCCTCGGCGAGCGCCGTCGCACTGTGGGCGCTGACCCGCGGGCGCTGACCGCCCGGCTCCGGCGCTCGGCGGCCCCGCGGTGACCTGCCGCTGACGCTCGCGACGCGGGATCGGGGTCGGTATCGCGCGTCACCCGCCGCGCCCGACGACGGGGCGGCGTCCGGGACGGGGGAGAGGCCCGCCCGTACGATGACGGGGTGACCTCCCCGACCCGATCCGACGACGCCCTCGACCTGTTCGGGGAGCCCGCCGCGCCGGAGCCGCGACCGCGTCGACGGCGCGGGGCGGTCGTCGCCGGTCTCGTCGCTGCGACCGTGCTGGTCGGTGGAGGCGGTGCCTACGCGACCAACGCGGCGACCGCGGAGCTGCCGACGGCGAGCGCCGTCGCGGTGGACCCCGTCTCGAGCACCGTCGACGCGCCCGCTCCGGCCTGGCCTGCCTACGGCTCCGGTGCCGTGGCGGCCGTGGGCATCGACGGGACGGAGGAGGACGGGCTGCTCGCCCGCTACGGCTCCACCGGAACCGTGCCCACGGGGAGCATCGCCAAGGTCGTCACCGCTCTCGTCGTCCTCGCGGCGAAGCCGATCGCGGAGGGGACGGACGGGGAGACCATCACCTTCACGAGCGCGGACGTGCAGTACTACAACGACACCCTGGCCGAGAACGGCTCGAGCGCTCCGGTCACCGCGGGTCTGCAGCTGACCGAGCGGGAGGCGCTGACCGCCATGATGCTCCCGTCCGCGAACAACTATGCGAAGTCCCTCGCGATCTGGGCGTACGGCTCGGAGGACGCCTTCCTCGCCGCGGCGCGCGGCTGGCTCGACGGGCAGGGGCTCGAGCGGACCTCCCTCGCCGACACCAGCGGGCTCTCGCCGGCGACGGTCAGCACGACGGCCGAGATGGTGCGCCTGGGCGAGCTGCTGATCGCGGACCCGGTGCTCGCTCCGATCGTCGCGATGCCGACCGCGGTCATCCCGGGGGTCGGCGAGGTCGACAACACCAACTCGCTCCTCGGCCGCTCGGGAGTGGACGGGATCAAGACGGGGACGACCGACGAGGCGGGGTCGTGCCTGCTGTTCTCGCTCGACTCGACCGTCGAGGGCCGGCCGGTCACCCTGGTCGGCGTGGTGGTGGGCGCGCGTACGCACCCGCAGCTCGCCGCGGACGTGCTGACCCTCGTCCCGACCGTCGAGGCGGGCTTCCGGACCGTCCCGCTGACCGTCGAGGGCCAGGACTACGGCACCCTCACGAGCGCCTGGGGGGAGACGGCGACGGCCGAGACCGCGGAGGCGCGGTCCGTGCTGGTGTGGGGCGCGGTCTCGACGACGACCACGGTCGCCCTCGATCCGCTCGAGACCGTCGCCGACGGCGAGCGCGTGGGGACCGCGACCGTCGACGTCAACGGCACCCCGTACGAGCTTCCCCTCGTCGCCGACGGGTCGATCGAGGACCCGGGCTTCGCCTGGCGCCTCGGCCACCCGGCCGAGCTGTTCGGCTGAGCGCGGGGCGAGCCGCCGCCTCCCGGGAGCGGATCAGGCCAGGGGATCCGCGGCCCGGTCGCCGACGATCCGCACGCCGGCGGTCGCGATGTCCTCGGCGACCTCCTCCGGCGTCGCGTTACCCGGCACGACCGAGCCCGGCTCCGAGGCCCCGGGATCGGTGCTCCAGCGCTCGGCGGAGGGCCGCTTGGCGGTGATGAAGTCGCCGGAGGACTGGTGGCGGACTCGGCGCAGCACCCACGGCACGAGGTACTCCCGCGCCCACTGGATGTCCTCCGTGCGGGCGGCACGCCAGGTGCGGGCGTGCAGCGGCTCCGGGGCGAGGGGGCGCAGGTCGTTCTCGACGTTCAGCGACTCGAGGACCATGCGCGCGACCTCGTGGTGGCCGTGCGGGTTGAGGTGCAGGCGGTCCGGCGCCCACATCCGCACGTCCTGGATCTCCTGGAGGGACCACTGGTCGGCGACGATGCAGTCGTACCGCTTGGCCAGCGCCCGCAGGTTCTCGTTGTAGATCGCGACCTTCCCGCGGATCCGCCCGAACACGGGGGAGAAGCCCACGTCCACTCCGGTGAAGAGGACGACGGTCGCCCCGTCGGAGCGGAGCCGGGCGAGGCCCGACTCGAAGCGGGACGCGATGTCGTCGGGGTCGGTCCCCGGGCGGATGACGTCGTTCCCGCCCGCGGAGATGGTGATGAGATCGGGGCGCAGCTCCAGGGCGGGCTCGACCTGCTCGTCGACGATCTGCTGCAGGAGGCGGCCGCGCACCGCCAGGTTGGCGTAGGCGAAGTCCTCGTTCTGGCTGCCCAGGACCTCCGCCACGCGGTCCGCCCAGCCGCGGTGCCCGCCGGGGCTGCCGGGCTCCGGATCGCCGATCCCCTCGGTGAAGGAGTCGCCCAGGGCGACGTAGCGGGACCACGGATGACGCTGCTCGACCATCCCTCCATCATGCTCCGCACCCGGCCGTCGGTGGCACGGCGCGACACGCCGTGCGCCTCCCGGCGGGCCGCGGAGACCGAGCCGCTGTCGGAGGCGTCGGCTAGATTCGGTCCACGTGAACAGTCCCTCGAGCTTCGGTCATCAGGTCGGCACCTCCGCCGCTGAGCACCTGTCCCCGTCCTTCCCGGGCAGGGCACCGTGGGGTACCGCGAACAAGCTCCGCGCCTGGCAGGCGGAGGCGCTCGAGGCCTACTTCCAGCACGAGCCGCGCGACTTCCTGGCCGCCGCGACCCCGGGCGCGGGCAAGACCACCTTCGCGCTGCGGCTGGCCGCCGAGCTGCTGCACAACCGCACGGTCGACCGGATCACCGTGGTCGCACCGACGGAGCACCTCAAGCGCCAGTGGGCCGAGGCCGCGCACCGCGTCGGCATCCGCCTGGACCCGACCTTCACCAACCGCATGGGCCGCCACGCCCGCCACTACCACGGCGTCGCCGTCACCTACGCGCAGGTCGCCGTCCGCGCCGAGCTCCACCGCGAGCTCACCCTGTCCGGCCGCACCCTCGTCATCCTCGACGAGGTGCACCACGCCGGCGACGCCCTCAGCTGGGGCGACGCGGTGCGCGAGGCCTTCGAGCCCGCCGTCCGCCGGCTCTCGCTGACCGGGACGCCGTTCCGCTCGGACACGGCGGCGATCCCGTTCGTCAGCTACCTGCCGGACGAGGAGGGCATCCGCACCTCGCTCACCGACTACGCCTACGGCTACGGCCGCGCGCTCGCGGACGGCGTCGTCCGGCCGGTGCTGTTCATGGTCTACGCCGGGCAGATGCGCTGGAAGTCGAAGGCCGGCGACGAGATGGAGGCGCGGCTCGGCGAGGGCAACACCAAGGACATCACCTCGCAGGCCTGGCGGACCGCGCTGGACCCGAAGGGCGACTGGATCCCCTCGGTCCTCCGCGCCGCCAACACCCGCCTCACCGAGGTGCGGCGCGCCGTGCCCGACGCCGGCGGCCTGGTCATCGCGACCGACCACTACACCGCGCGCGCCTACGCCGCCATGCTCCGCGAGATCAGCGGCGAGACCGTCACCGTCGTGCTCTCCGACGAGAAGGAGGCGAGCGACCGGATCGAGGAGTTCGCGAAGGACACCAGTCGCTGGATGGTCGCGGTCCGCATGGTCTCCGAGGGCGTCGACGTGCCGAGGCTCGCCGTCGGCGTGTACGCGACATCGGCGTCGACTCCTCTGTTCTTCGCCCAGGCGATCGGCCGCTTCGTGCGCGCGCGGCGCCGCGGCGAGACCGCCTCGGTGTTCCTCCCGAACGTGCCCGGCCTGCTCGCGCTGGCGGGCTCGATGGAGCTGCAGCGCGATCACGCGCTCGACCGCAGGACCTCCGACGACGAGGAGTACCCCGAGGCCGATCTGATGGCCGACGCCGAGCGCAGCGAGAAGGCGTCCTCGGATCTCCTGGAGGAGGGCCGCTTCGAGTCGATCGGCTCGGCCGCCACCTTCGACCGCGTCGTCTACGAGGGCGCCGAGTTCGGGATGGAGGTCGAGGTCGAGAGCGAGGAGGAGCTCGACTTCATCGGACTGCCGGGGCTCCTGGAGCCCGACCAGGTGCGGGAGCTGCTCCAGCACCGGCAGCAGCGGCAGGCCAAGCGCGCCGGCAGCCGCGCGGGCGCGGCGGCCCCGGCCGAGCCGGCGAGCGAGATCCCGGCGCCGCTCTACCGCACGCTCAAGGAGCAGCGCAGCCTGCTCAACTCCCTGGTCGGCCTGTGGGCACGGGGGACGGGCGAGTCGCACGGCCAGGTGCACACCGAGCTGCGCCGGCTCTGCGGCGGACCCGCGGTGGCGCAGGCGAGCGTGACCCAGCTGCAGGCGCGGATCGACCTCCTGCGGCGCAGGCTCGGCTCGCACTGATCGCGGTGCGGCGCCCCGGTCCGTGGTGACGTGGCCCTGACGACGGGGCCGATCGCTGCTCCCGCCCAGCCCGGCCGGCCCCTCCGCGTGGGCCGGACAGCCCCTCCGGCGCGTTCTAGCCGATGCACCCGGCGCGGCGCCAGCCCTCCCCGGCGGACCGGGCGCGACCGTACTGTTCGAGCGTGACCCACCGGAACGACCTGCCCGCTCACGCGCCCGCAGGACGAACCGGACGGCGGTTCCGGCCGCCGGTCGTGACCACCGGAGGAGGACCGCGCGATGAGCGCTGACCGTCAGGGGAATGCTCGAGACACGCTCGCTAAGCTGAGCAGTCGGTCCGTCGCGGAAGTGACGGACCATCACCCCCGACGTCGGGCATCCGCAGACCGCACATCGGCGTCTCCCGGACTGCCCGAGAACAATCCCCTGAGGAGTCTCGTGGAGACCTGGCCCGGAACCGCCTACCCGTTGGGCGCGACGTTCG
Organism: Rathayibacter sp. AY1A7; assembly: GCF_002930845.1. Lineage (NCBI taxonomy): Bacteria > Bacillati > Actinomycetota > Actinomycetes > Micrococcales > Microbacteriaceae > Rathayibacter > Rathayibacter sp. AY1A7. The sequence goes on from NZ_PSTL01000004.1 coordinate 102,956, forward strand.
ACGGAAGCGGCACGAACTTCGCCCTGTTCAGTGAGATCGCCGAGCGCGTCGAGCTGTGCCTCTTCGAGGAGGACGGCACCGAGACGCGCGTCGAGATCCAGGAGTCGGACGCCTACGTCTGGCACTGCTACCTTCCGCAGGTCCAGCCGGGCCAGCGCTACGGCTTCCGCATCCACGGACCGTACGACCCCGATGCCGGCCACCGCTGCAACCCGAACAAGCTGCTGCTGGACCCCTACGCGAAGGCGATCTCGGGGGAGATCGACTGGGACCAGTCCCTCTTCTCGTACACCTTCGGCGACCCGGACTCGACGAACGACGAGGACTCGGCGCCGCACATGATGATGGGCGTCGTCATCAACCCCTTCTTCGACTGGGCCGGTGACCGCCGCCCGCGCACCTCCTACGACAGCACCGTGATCTACGAGGCGCACGTGAAGGGGCTCACCAAGACGCATCCCGACGTGCCGGAGGAGCTCCGCGGCACCTACGCCGGAGTCGCCCACCCCGCGGTGATCGACCACCTCAAGCACCTGGGCGTCTCGGCGATCGAGCTCATGCCCGTGCACCAGTTCGTGAACGATTCGACGCTGATGGACAAGGGCCTCTCGAACTACTGGGGCTACAACACGATCGGCTTCTTCGCACCGCAGAACACCTACTCCTCCACGGGCGACCAGGGCCAGCAGGTCCAGGAGTTCAAGAGCATGGTGAAGGCGCTCCACGCGGCCGGCATCGAGGTCATCCTCGACGTGGTCTACAACCACACGGCGGAGGGCAACCACCTCGGCCCCACCCTGTCGTTCCGCGGCATCGACAACGAGGCGTACTACCGCCTCGTCGACGACGACAAGCGCTACTACATGGACTACACCGGCACCGGGAACACCCTGAACGTGCGACACCCGCACTCGCTCCAGCTGATCATGGACTCGCTGCGCTACTGGGTGACGGAGATGCGCGTCGACGGCTTCCGCTTCGACCTCGCCTCGGCGCTGGCACGCGAGTTCTACGACGTCGACCGGCTCTCCACCTTCTTCGAGCTCGTCCAGCAGGACCCGGTGGTCTCGCAGGTGAAGCTGATCGCCGAGCCGTGGGACGTCGGGCCCGGCGGCTACCAGGTGGGAAACTTCCCGCCCCAGTGGACGGAGTGGAACGGCAAGTACCGCGACACGGTCCGCGACTTCTGGCGCGGCGAGCCGTCGACGCTGGGGGAGTTCGCCTCGCGCCTCACCGGCTCGGCCGACCTCTACGCGCACTCGGGCCGCTACCCGGTCGCCTCGATCAACTTCGTCACGGCGCACGACGGCTTCACCCTCCGGGACCTGGTCTCGTACAACGAGAAGCACAACGACGCCAACGGCGAGGACGGCAACGACGGGGAGTCGCACAACCGCTCCTGGAACCACGGCGTGGAGGGGCCCACGGACGACCCGCGGGTGCTCGCGCTCCGGGCACGCCAGCAGCGGAACTTCCTCGCGACGATGCTGATCTCCCAGGGCGTCCCGATGATCCTCCACGGCGACGAGCTGGGCCGGACCCAGAACGGCAACAACAACACCTACGCCCAGGACAGCGAGCTGACCTGGATCGACTGGGCGCACGCCGACCGGCCGCTGCTCGAGTTCACCGCGGCGCTCATCCGCCTGCGCGCCGAGCACCCGACCTTCCGACGCATGCGCTTCTTCGACGGCCGCCCCGTCCTGCGCGGCGACGGCGAGCCCCTGCCCGACATCGTCTGGTTCACCGCTGCCGGCACCGAGATGTCCCCGTCCGACTGGGACTCCGGTCTCGGCCGATCGGTGGGCATCTACCTCAACGGCAACGGGATCCGCGAGCGCGACCAGCGCGGGCGCCCCGTCACCGACGACAGCTTCCTCCTGTACTTCAACGCCGACGACGTCGACGTCGAGTTCGCGATCCCGAGCGACGAGTACGCGCTCGAGTGGAGCGTCCTCGTCGACACCGCCGGCGCCGAGGCGGACTCGATCCCGCGTCCGGCGGGGGCGATGCTCACCGTCCAGGCGAAGTCGCTCGTCATCCTCCAGGAGCACAGCACGCCCGAGCCCGAGGTCGACCACTCGGTCGCCGCTTCGCTCGCGTCCCTGGCCGCCACCTCGGCCATCCCGATCGTCTCCTCGACGGGACCCACCAGCCCCCACGCCGAGTCGACCGACTCCGCGACCGCACCCTCGACAGGAGCCTGACGTGCGTCTGCCCGCCTCCACCTACCGCCTCCAGATCCGGTCGGCGTTCGACCTCGACGACGCCGCCCGCGTCGCCGACTACGTGCGCGCGCTCGGAGCGGACTGGCTGTACTTCTCGCCGCTGCTGAAGGCCGAGCCCGGCTCGGACCACGGCTACGACGTGGTGGACCACACCGAGGTCGATCCCGACCGCGGTGGCGCGGCCGGCCTGGCGAACGCCTCGGCCGCGGCGCGGGCGGAGGGCCTCGGCGTCCTCATCGACATCGTCCCCAACCACATGGGCGTCGCGACCCCGAGCGAGAACTCGTGGTGGTGGGACCTGCTGAGGAACGGGAAGTCCTCCCGCTACGCCACCGCCTTCGACATCGACTGGGAGGCGGGGGGCGGGAAGCTGCGCGTGCCGATCCTCGGCGACGGTGCGAGCGAGGGCGACAGCGACAGCGAACTCGACGCGCTCGAGGTCGTCGGCGACGAGCTGCACTACTACGAGAACCGCCTGCCGATCGCGCCCGGCACCGCCGAGCCCGGCGACTCCGGCCGCACGGTGCACGCGCGCCAGAGCTACGAGCTCGTGAACTGGCGCCGCGCCGACGCCGAGCTGAACTACCGCCGCTTCTTCGCGGTGAACACCCTCGCCGCCATCACGGTCGAGCGGCCCGAGGTGTTCGACGCCTCGCACGCCGAGATCGTCCGCTGGTTCACCGAGGGGCTCGCTGACGGCCTGCGCGTCGACCACCCGGACGGCCTGGCCGACCCGGGCGGATACCTCGACGACCTGGCCCGCGCGATCGGCGGCGCCCCGGTCTGGGTCGAGAAGATCCTCGAGGGCGACGAGGAGCTCCCGCCGCACTGGGCGACCGTCGGCACCACGGGCTACGACGCCCTGGCCGACGTCGACCGCATCCTGGTCGACCCCGACGCCCGCCCCGTGTTGGAGGGCCTCGACGCCGAGCTCACGGGGAAGGGCTCCCCGCTGCAGTGGGCCGACCTCATCCACGACACCAAGCGCGGCATCGCCGACGGCATCCTCCGCTCCGAAGTCCTGCGGCTGGCCCGCCTGATCCCCGGTATCGAGGGAGCGGACGACGCGCTGGCGGAGCTCCTGGCGACCTACCCGGTCTACCGCAGCTACCTCCCCTACGGAGCGGAGCACCTCGAGCACGCCCGCGTCGACGCCGTGCGCCGCCGTCCCGAGATCCGCGCGACCATCGACGAGGTCGCCGCGGCGCTCGGCGAGACCGGCACTCCGGTGTCCGTGCGCTTCCAGCAGACCTCCGGCATGGTGATGGCGAAGGGCGTCGAGGACACGGCGTTCTACCGCTTCAGCCGCCTCACCTCGCTGAACGAGGTCGGAGCGGACCCGGACGAGTTCGCGATCGACCTGGTCGAGTTCCACCGCCGCCAGGCCGTGCGCCAGGCCTCGTTCCCCGCCTCGCTCACCACGCTTTCGACCCACGACACGAAGCGCGGCGAGGACACCCGTGCCCGCATCACCGCACTGGCCGAGGACCCGGAGGCGTGGGCGGCGACGCTCCGCGAGCTCCACGCCCTCGTCGGCTTCGGCGACGGCCCGATCGAGCACCTGCTCTGGGAGGCCGTCGTGGGGACCTGGCCCGCGAGCCGCGAGCGCCTGCACGCCTACGCCGAGAAGGCGTCGCGCGAGGCCGACGACTCGACGCACTGGACCGCTCCTGACGAGCAGTTCGAGAAGCGGATGCACGCGGCGATCGACGCGGCGTTCGACGAGCCCGCCGTCCGCCGGCTGGTCGAGCAGACCGTCGAGCGGGTGTCGGTTGCCGGCTGGTCGAACGGTCTCGCCGCGAAGCTCGTGCAGATCACCGCCCCGGGCATCCCGGACGTCTACCAGGGCAGCGAGCTCTGGGAGACCTCCCTCGTCGACCCGGACAACCGCCGCGAGGTCGACTTCGGGCAGCGTCGAGCGCTGCTGGAGCGGATCGACGGCGGCTGGAAGCCCGCGATCGACGCCGAGGGAGCCGCGAAGCTCCTCGTCACCTCGCGCGCCCTCCGGCTCCGCCGCGACCGCCCCGAGCTGTTCACCCGCTACGCCGCCGTCCCTGCGATCGGGCCCGCCGCCGAGCACGCGATCGCCTTCGACCGCGGCGGCGCGCTGACCGTCGCGACCCGGCTCCCCGAGGGCCTCGCCGCTTCGGGCGGGTGGAACGGCACGGTCGTGGTCCTGCCCGGGCACCCGATGGAGGACGTCCTCACCGGCCGCACCTTCGCGGGAGGAGTGACTCCGGTCGCCGAGATCCTCGCCGACTACCCCGTGGCACTGCTCGCCCCGGTCTCCTGACCGGTTCCGCACCGCACCGCAGACCGATCCGACCCCTCCTGGAGACAGCAGTGATCAGCACGACTCCCTACCGCTACGCACTCCCGACGACCGGGCCCGAGCGGTTCGACGTCTGGGCCCCCGAGGCCTCGACGGTCGAGCTCCTTCTCGGCGACGACTCGTCGCTGACGATGACCCGCCACGGAGACGACGGATGGTGGCGGGCGCCCGCGTCGGCCCCGGCCACCGGCGGGGTCGACTACGGGTACCGGGTGGACGGCAGTGGTCCGCTGCCGGATCCCCGCTCGCGCCGCCAGCCGAAGGGCGTGCACGAGCTCTCGCGCACGTTCGACCCCTCGGCGCACGAGTGGGGCGACTCCGCCTGGACCGGGCGCGAGCTCGCCGGCGCCGTCATCTACGAGCTGCACCTCGGCACGTTCACACCCGAGGGCACCCTGGACGCGGCGGCGGAGCGCTTCGAGCACCTGCGCTCGATCGGCGTGGACTTCATCGAGCTGCTGCCGGTCAACGCGGTGAACGGAACGCACAACTGGGGCTACGACGGCGTCCTCTGGTACGCCGTGCACGAGCCGTACGGCGGACCCGAGGCGTACCAGCGCTTCGTGGACGCCGCCCACCGTGCCGGCCTCGGCGTGGTCCAGGACGTCGTCTACAACCACCTCGGCCCGAGCGGCAACTACCTGCCGGAGTTCGGCCCGTACCTCAAGAACGAGAAGGCCAACACCTGGGGCAGCTCGATCAACCTGGACGGCGAGGGTTCGGACACCGTCCGCGGGTACATCATCGACAACGCTCTGATGTGGCTGCGCGACTACCACGTCGACGCCCTGCGCCTGGACGCGGTGCACGCCCTCTCGGACGAGCGGGCCGTGCACGTGCTCGAGGAGATGGCGAGCGAGGTGGCCGTGCTGTCGGCCCACGTCGGGCGCCCTCTGACGCTGATCGCCGAGTCCGACCTCAACGACCCGACGCTGATCACTCCGCGGGAGGCGCACGGCTACGGGCTCGACGCGCAGTGGAGCGACGACTTCCACCACGCGGTCCACGTCGCGCTGACCGGGGAGACCACGGGCTACTACGAGGACTTCGCGCCGCTCGGCGCCCTCGCGAAGGTGCTGACGCGGGGCTTCTTCCACGACGGCACCCTCTCGACTTTCCGCGCCCGCCACCACGGCCGTCCGGTGGACACCGAGCACATGCCGACCTGGCGCCTGGTGGTCTGCAGCCAGAACCACGACCAGATCGGCAACCGGGCGGTCGGCGACCGTCTGACGGCGACCCTCGACGAGGGGCGCCTCGCGATCGCCGCGGCTCTGACGCTGCTGGGCCCTTTCACTCCCATGCTGTTCATGGGCGAGGAGTGGGCGGCGTCGACCCCGTGGCAGTTCTTCACCTCGCACCCGGAGAAGGATCTGGGCGAGGCGACGGCGAAGGGCCGCATCGATGAGTTCGCGAAGATGGGCTGGGACCCGGAGGTCGTGCCCGATCCGCAGGACCCGGAGACGTTCCTGCGCTCGCGGCTCGACTGGTCCGAGGTCGGGGAGGGGCGTCACGCCCGCACCCTCGAGGTGTACCGCGAGCTGGCGGCGATCCGCCGCCGCTACCCCGAGCTGACGGACCCGCGCTTCGGTTCGCTCCGCGTGGAGTTCGACGAGGATGCCCGCTGGCTGACTCTCGGCCGCGGTCGGGTGACCGTGGCGATCAACGTCGGCGAGTCCGCCGCCCGCATCGCCCTGCCGGAGGTGGCGGAGACGCTGCTCGGCGTCGGGGAGTACGCGGTGCAGCCCGGGGACACCGAGGTGGATCTCGGCGCCTCCTCGCTGCTGGTGACGCTGAGCGCCTGAGCTCCGTGGCGGCCGGCTGTTCAGGTGGCCGGCCGCCGCTGTCCTGAACGGCCGCCTCGGGCCCGAGCGCTCAGAGCGCGACCGCGGCGTACTCCGTCGCCGTCACGACCCGCACTCCCTCGTCGTGGACGAGCAGGAGCGCGCGGAGGGGGATGGCCCGCTTGTGGCACGCCGCCGCCAGGTGACGGGCGAGGACCCGATCGGTCTCGCCGAGGAAGGCGCGCCCGGGACGTTCCAGGGCGAAGGCGAGCGAGCCCACGTCCTGGTGCGCCACGGCCTTGGCGAGGGTGGCGACGATCCGCTCGGTCTTCTCCTCGTCGGGGTGCACGGGGAGCCCGTCCACCGGGTAGAGGATCGGCAGCTGCACGCCGTCGCGGTCGAGGAAGATCGGCCACAGGGCCCGGCGGTAGGCCGGTCCGATCAGCGAGGAGACGCGCTCGCGCAGCTCGCGGTCGTTCAGGAGCGGCGCATCGAGGTGCGGAGCGGGAGCGGCGTGGTCGAGAGTGGTCATGGTGTCGCTTTCTCGTGGGGCGAGCGGGCGGTGCCGCTGAGGGGTCATCGGAAGTTGCGGGAGGTGGTGCGAGCGCCGACCGTGAGGGTCTCGAACCTGTCGGCGAGGAGGTTCGTCACCCCCTCGTCGGAGCGCTCGAGGATCCCCCTGACCAGCAGGGCGGGTGCCTCGCGGGCCACGCGGCGGTAGCGGTTCCATACTCCGACGGAGCAGATCACGTTGAGGATCCCGTGCTCGTCCTCGAGGTTGAGGAAGGTCACTCCACCGGCTGTGGAGGGACGTTGGCGGTGGATCACGACCCCGCCGACCTCGATCCGGGTCCCCGAGGGGATGGCGGGGAGATCGGCCGAGGAGCGGGCGCCGCGGCGAGCGAGTCCCTCGCGGAGGTGGCGCAGCGGATGGTCGTCGGGCGAGATGCCGGTGGCCCAGAAGTCGAAGACCACGCGCTCCTGAGGGGAGAGCATCGGCAGGAGCGGGGGCTGCACGACGACCGTGGAGCCGGCGAGGAACTCCTCGCGGTCGCCTGCGGCGGTGCCGGCCTCCCAGAGCGCCTGCCGACGCTGCAGACCGAGCGAGTCGAAGGCGCCCGCGGCGCCGAGGGCCTCCAGCTGAGCCGCGGTCGTGCCGACCCGACGCGAGAGGTCGGCCATGCTCGCGTAGGGTCCGCCGCGTTCGCGCTCGGCGACGATGTGCTCGGCGAGCGCGGTGCCGATGCCCTTCACCCCTGCCAGCCCGAGCCGGATCAGGAAGCCGCTGTCGCGCCTGTGGTCGTCCGTGTGGAAGTGCTCCGTGCGGTCGAACAGTCCCGTGGGCGGCTGATCGGCGCGGAGGCAGTCGTCGCTCCCGTAGGCGGCGCCGCCCCTCCGGCGTGCGGGGGCGTCCTCCTTCGCCTCGAGCCCGGGAGGCGCCAGGGAGCGGTTGACGTCGGGCGAGACGACCTCCACTCCGTGACGCCGGGCATCGGCGACCAGGGTGTGCGGGGCGTAGAAGCCCATGGGCTGCGCCCTCAGCAGCGCGGCGGTGAACGCGGCGGGGTAGTGCAGGCGGAGCCAGGCGCTCGCGTAGACCAGCAGGGCGAAGCTGATCGCATGGCTCTCGGCGAAGCCGAAGTTCGCGAAGGCCTGGATCCGGAGGTAGATGTCGTCCGCGACCTCGCCCGTGATGCCGTTGCGGGCCATCCCCTGGTAGAGCCGCTCGCGGAGGGTCTCGATCTTCTCGGTCCCGCGCTTGGACCCCATCGCCCGGCGCAGCAGGTCGGCGTCCTCCGCGTTGCAGTCGCCGACGGCCACGGCCACCTGCATGAGCTGCTCCTGGAAGAGCGGCACGCCGAGGGTGCGCTTGAGCGGCGTCACGAGGAGGGGGTGCTGGTACGTCACCGGCTCCTCGCCGAGCTTGCGGCGGATGTAGGGGTGGACCGCACCGCCCTGGATGGGGCCGGGGCGGATGAGCGCTACCTCGATCACCAGATCGTAGAAGCGGCGCGGCTGCAGCCGGGGGAGGGTGCCCATCTGCGCCCGGCTCTCGACCTGGAACACCCCGATCGAATCGGCGCGGCAGAGCTGGTCGTAGACGCCCTTCTCCTCCCGGGGGAGGGTGGAGAGGTCCCACTGCTCGCCGACGTGCTCGGCGACGAGGTCGAACGTGTACTGCAGGGCAGCGAGCATCCCGAGCCCGAGGAGGTCGAACTTGACCAGGCCCATCCAGGCGCAGTCGTCCTTGTCCCACTGCAGGACGGTGCGGTCCTCCATCCGGGCGGGCTCGATCGGGCAGACCTCGCCCACGGGCCGGTCTGTCAGCACCATGCCGCCGGAGTGGATGCCCAGGTGCCGGGGCGTGCCCAGCACTCGGGTGGTCAGGGCGACCACGTCCTCGGGGATGTCGTGGTCGGTGCTCTCGGTGACGGACCCCCACCGCTCGACCTGCTTCGACCAGCCGTCCTGCTGCCCGGCGCTGTATCCGAGGGCCTTGGCCATGTCGCGCACGGCGAACTTGGGCCGGTAGGTGATGACGTTGGCGACCTGGGCCGCGTTCAGACGTCCGTACTTCCGGTAGACGTACTGGATCACCTCCTCGCGTCGCTCCGAGTCGAAGTCGACGTCGATGTCGGGCTCCTCGTCGCGGATGCTGGAGAGGAACCGCTCGAACGGCAGGTCGTAGAAGATCGAGTCGACCGCCGTGATGCCCAGGACGTAGCAGACCGCCGAGTTGGCGGCCGAGCCGCGTCCCTGGCAGAGGATGCCGTTCCGCTTGGCGTAGTGGACGATGTCGTGGACGATCAGGAAGTAGCCCGGGAAGTCCTTCTGCTCGATCACCGCGAGCTCCTTCTCGAGGCGCGCGAGGACGTCGGCGTCGGCGCGGGGGTACTTGGCCGGCACGGCCTCGCGCACGAGCTCGCGCAGCCAGCTCATCGGGGTGTGCCCCTCGGGGACCTCCTGGCGCGGCAGCCGGGGCCGGACTCGGCCGAGCTCGAAGGCGATCTCGTCGGCGACGCGTACCGTGTTCTCCACGGAGCCGGGGTAGCGGCCGAAGCGCTCGGCCATCTCGGCGCCGGAGCGCAGGTGGGCGCCGCCCGCTGCGGGGAGCCAGCCGTCCATCTCGTCGAGGCTCCGGCGTGCTCTGACCGCGGCGAGGGCCGTCTGGAGGGGGCGCTCCTCCGGCCGGGCGTAGTGCACGTTCCCGGTGGCGACCGTCCGCAGCCGGAGCTTCTCGGCGATCGCCGCCAGCTGGTCGTTGGCGCGCGAGGCTAGGGGATCCCCGTGGTCGTACAGCTCCACGAGGACGTTGGCGGGACCGAAGAGCCGGACGAGCTCGCGGACCTCCTGCTCGGCCGCGGCCACTCCTGCGGCGGCGAGCGCTTGACGGACCGCTCCCTTGCGGCAGCCCGTCAGCACGATCCAGTGGCCGTCGGCGGCGCGCGCGAGCTTCTCGAGGTCGTAGCTCGGCTTGCCCTTCTCGGCTCCGGCGAGCTGAGCAGTGGTGATCGCACGGGCGAGGCGGTGGTAGCCCTCCTCGCGGCGCGCGAGGACGAGCAGGTGGGTCCCCTCCGGATCGGCGACCCCGTTCTGAGGCGAGGTGAGCCCGATCGAGAGCTCGGCTCCGAAGGCCGTGCGGACGGCGTGCCCCTGCGCGGCCTCGGCCATCCTCACGATGCCGTAGAGGCCGTCGTGGTCGGTGAGCGCGAGAGTGTCGATGCCGAGCCGGACCGCCTCCTCGACCAGCTGCTCCGGCTTGCTCGCCCCGTCGAGGAAGCTGAAGTGGGAGTGGGCGTGCAGCTCGGCGTAGGGCACCGGATGAGCCGGCGGCCGGACGTCGTCCCCTGCCACGTAGGCGGGGCGCTTGTGCGACCAGGCCGGACTGTCGCCGCCGTCGCCCCGGACGACCGTGCCGTCGGCGCGCTTGCCGCTGGAGAGGCGGCGCTCGAACTCCGACCAGGGGATCGGCGGGTTGTTCCAGCCCATCGGGGCTCCTTCGGTGCTCGTTCGCGGTGGTGGAGGGATGCTCCGGTTCAGTCGTAGCGGGCCTCTGCGGCCCAGACCCCGTCGAGGCAGAGCAGCAGCCAGGCGACACCGGCGGCGTCGACCACCTGGAAGCGGTCGTAGCGGACGGCGGTGCTCGGATCCCACCAGCGCTCGTCGATCGGCCAGGGACCCGCCCATCCGGCGAGGGGCTCCAGGCGTGCCTGAGAGGTCCCGGGGGTGAAGTAGGCGGGCACGGAGCTGAGGGCGCCGCGCTTGTCGACCGCGACGGGTTCGCCCCTCGGTCCGCGGACCAGCACGGCCGCGGGCTCCGCGAAGACCGTCGGCGGGAGGGGCGGCGGCAGGGAGCCGGGCCAGGGCAGGGTCCTCGGCCGTGCGTCGCCCGGCTCCCGGTCGCCCCAGGGGATCAGGTGCTGGCGGTCGCGGAGGGATCGACCCCCTCCGATCGACGCGGTCATCACGGCCTCGTGCCCGAGCATGCTCTGCACGCGGCTCAGCCCGTGGTGGACGCGCTCCTCCGGAGCGGTGCCCCAGAGACCCTGCTCATGGTTGCCGATCGCGTCGACCGCCTCGGGCTCGACGCACAGCCGCGAGATCGGAGCTCCGAGACCGGTGTCGATCTCCCCGCTGCCCTGCAGCTGCCAGCGGACCCGGTCGAGCACGTCGCCCGGGGTGAACCATCTCGGGTGCAGCCAGCTCCTGGAGGAGACCTCACCGCGCTCGCTGACGACCTCGATGCGGATAGCGGTCGCGACCAGCTGTGCGCGGGTGAGCCCGGCGACGAACTGCTCCGCGGGGACGCGGAAGGCGAAGGCGGCCTGGTCGATGCGGTCCAGAGGGGGCTCGAACTCCATCGCCCGGTCGAGACGCTCCGGGGGGAGCCGGGGCACCACCGTCTCCGACTCCGCACCGGCGGCGAGGAGGTGCGCGTGGGCGCCCTCCGGTCCGAACCGGGCGGCGACGTCCTCGCGAGGGAGGGCGGCGAAGGCGCCGAGGGTGCGGACGCCGAGTCTGAGCAGGAGCGCCACCAGGTCGTCCCCCCGGCGGGGAGCACGGGCAGGGGCTGCGACGGACTCGGTCTCGAGGGCGTCGAGCGGGAGAGGAGCGAGGAAGCCTGCCGCTGCTCCTGGGGGCACGACGGCGACGAGGCGGCCGGAGTGCTTCGCGGCGAGCTCGGAGGCGAAGAGCCCGTCGGCGATCCCGATGCGGGCGTCGGGGAGACCCAGCTCGGCCAGCCGCTGCAGGATCGCCTCGGCCGCGCTCTGCTCGCTCCCGTAGTAGCGGCGCGGACCGCGGGCGCGGATCGCGCACAGACCGGGCCTGATCAGCTGGACGCCCGGGGTGATCTCCTCGAGCGCCTGGATGATCGGCTCGAACGCCCGGTGGTCGAGCACCGGGTCGTACGGGAGGACGGCGAGACCCGTGCAACGGGACTGCGCCTCGCGCACGCGCATGCCCCGCCGGACCCCCTCCGCCCGGGCAGCGGGGGAGGAGGCGAAGACCAGGCTCTTCTCCGTGAGGGCCAGGGGGTGCTCGTCGCCGAGGCCGGCGTCGGCGGCGGCCGCGAGGAGGGGCCAGTCGGGGCACCAGACGAGGATCGTCCGCCGCAGCTCGGGTGCGCTCGCCATCTCAGACCGCCCGCTCGTGCAGGCGGCCGTGCTCGACCCGGGAGCCGAAGGCGCTCTCGACGCCGGGCATGCTCATCCGCACCGTGCGCACCCGGGTGCCGGCCCGGCCGACCACATCGACCATCGCCTCCCGGGAGCGCAGGTAGCCGTGGCCGTCGCCGAGCCCCTCCCAGCGGCTGCTGCGGATGCTGAGCCGCGCCTCGGCCTGGGGCCACTCGCCGAGGACCACGAGCGCGGCACCCCGCTGGCGCAGTCGTGCTCCCAGACGCGAGACGTCGGCCGAGGAGACGGAGGCGGGCGGACGGGTGAGCACGACGGTCAGCACATCGACCAGAGCGGCGGTGACGGTGAGCCAGTGCTCGGCCGGTGCGGGCACGAGCACCAGGCGCTCGAGGTCGATCCCCATGCCGGCCGCGGCCTCGGCCCCGAACTCCGGGACGCCCACCACGCCGCACCACGAGCCCTCGGCGGACGGGCCGGCGAGCAGCCCCATCGCCAGACTCATCGAGCCCTCCACCGAGTAGGCGGCACCCTGCTTGAGCGAGCCGCCCGGGAGCACGGAGGAGAAGGCCGGCAGGGTGGCGAGGCTCCTGGTCTCGAGAGTGGTCGCCTGCATGTCCCGGATGCGGGACTGCAGCTCCTTCACCGACGCGAGCTGCCGCAGAAGGGGCTCTGCGGCCTCGGCCGTCTCCGCGGAGACGAGGGGTGAAGGGGGGCTCATCTGCCCATGTTCGAACATGTGTTCGAGTATGTCAATCGCCACCGACATCCACCGGCGAGCCGCTCGGACCCTTCCGCGACCGCCCGGCGAGGCGCACTGAGGAGGAGGTTCCAGACGTCCCGGGCAGTCTCGCATCCGCCTCCGACATCCCCGTCCGGGGGCGTTCTCCACCGGGTCTCGGCGAGGGAGGGCCTCCTGCCGCGCCTCTACCATGGGAGCCATGTCCGACGCCCTGCTCGACCCCGCCGACTCCGACGCCACCGCCCCGGCCGCCCCGCGCAGAAGGACCCTCGTGGTCAAGATGGGGTCCAGCTCGGTCACCAAGCAGTCGGGTCCGGATCCCGTTCTCCTGGCCAGCGCGCTCGAGAGCGCCTTCGCCGCCCGCGCGCTGGGCTGGGACGTCGTGCTGGTCTCCTCCGGCGCCGTCTCCTCGGGCCGGGCGCTCTTCGCCCGCTCGCAGGAGGAGCCGATCAGCGCCCGCCTGGCGGCAGCGGTGGGCCAGACCGTCCTGATGGGCTTCTACCGCTCGGTGGCCGAGCTCTCGGGCGCCCTGGTCGCGCAGATCCTCATCGGCGAGTCCGACCTCGCCTCTCCCCGGCAGATGGCGCACGTGGCCGAGGCGATCCGCCACGCCCTCGACGCCGGAGTCGTGCCCGTGGTCAACGGCAACGACACGATCGACTCCGCCGGCTCGGACAACGACGGCGTCGCCGGCGGACTGGCGATGCTCCTCGGGGCGGACCTTCTGCTGCTGCTCACCGACGTCCCCGGCGTCTTCGCCGGCAGCATCGCCGAGGGCGTGCACCTCGAGGAGCTGGGCATCTCGGAGCTGCGCCGCATCGGCGTGCAGAAGGGCGGTACCGGCCGAGGGGGCATCCGCTCCAAGCTGCGGGCCGCCGAGCTCGCCGCGCACAACGGCGTCTCGACCAGGATCGCCGGGGCGCGCACCCCCGAGGTCATCCTGGGCGCCCTGGGAGGGCCGGGCCCGGGCACCCTCGTCCGCGCCGTGCACGCGCATCCGCCCGTGGAGCAGCGCTGGATCTCCGGAGTGGCCACCGGCCGCGGCCGCGTCGAGATCAACCTCGAGGCCGAGCGGAGCATCGGAGCCGGCTCGAGCCTGTTCGCCTCGGGCATCAAGCGCGTCTCCGGCGAGTTCGGCGGCGGCGACGTGATCGAGGTGCGCGCCCTCAGCGGAGAGCTCCTCGCGCGCGGCGTCTCCCGCGTCTCCTTGCGTCTGCTGACCCTGGTCCGCGCACTCCGGGTCGACGAGATCGCCCGCGTCTTCGTGGCGGTCCTCGGCCATGCCGCCACGACGGCGCCGTCGGCGAGTCCGGAGGGGGAGGAGAGGCCGCAGCTGACCCGCGCTCTGGAGTACGCGCGCACTCTCTCCTCCGAGCACGCGCGGGCCGTCGCGATGGAGATCGTCTCCCTCTTCCCCGCCGAGAGCATCTCGGCCCTGCTGGGGCAGGGCGCGGGGGAGGGCGAGCTCGTCGAGCGCTACACCCGCCTCGTCCGCACCCTCGCCATCGTGGAGAACGAGAACCTGGCCGTCTTCCGCTCCTGACCGCCGGTGGCGCGCCACGTCTCAGTGCATTTCGCGCCTTCGCGTCATGATCGCCGTTCTCCGGTGTCTTCCTGGTGATGGCGCCGCTCCTGGGCGCCCCCGACGGAACGGATCATCGATGAGCGTCCCCACTTCCACAGCCGGCCACTTCCGCGAGTCCGACATCACGCCCGAGAGCTTCGAGATCGAGCGGCTCGAGCGGCGGCTCGCCCTGCTCGAGGCCTCGATCGCCCAGGGGGAGCGGGCACTGCTGGGCCGGGTCGACCCGAGCACCGGAGATCCCCTCCCAGGCGCCTGCGGGGGGCACCGAGCCCAGCTGGTCAGCAACCTGACGACGGAGCGGGCCCTCGCCGACCGCATCCGGGAGATGCTCGCCGCTCGGAGCTGACGGGGTGCGTACGGCACCATGGGGCCATGGTCACCATCACCGTCGCCGGTCTCGCCCAGCACTTCCACCCCGCCGAGCGGGGCACCGTCCGCCTCGAGATCCGGCGCGAGTCGCGATCCCGACCCCAGGCGCTCGCCGAGGTCACCGCCCTGCACGCGCGGGTCCGTGAGGAGGCGGCCGCCGAGCAGGCGTCCGGCGCCGCCACCTGGTGGTCCTCCGATCAGATCTCGGTCTCCTCGATCCGCCGGTACATCAAGGACTCGGACGTCACGCAGCTGTTCCATGTCGCTGCCGCCGGGGTCCGGGTGAAGTACCGGGACTTCGCGGCTCTCGGGCGCTGGGTCGGCTCGATCTCGGAGGTGCCGGGGATCCAGATCTCGGGGGTCGACTGGGACGTGACGGCGGCACGACGTGCGGGCATCGAGCGCGAGGTCCGCACCGCTGCCGTCCGCGACGCGCGCGAGCGGGCCGAGGCCTATGCTGCGGCCCTCGGCCTGACCGAGGTGCGGGTGCTGACCCTCTTCGAGCCGGGACTGCGGCCGCACACGCGCATCGAGGGCGGCTCGGCGATGATGAGCCGCGCCAAGGCGTTCTCCTCTCCTGAGGAGCCGTTGGCCCTCAAGCCGGAGGACATCGAGGTCACCGCCTCGGTCTCCGCCGACTTCGAGGCGCACTGACGCGGAGACGCGACCGGGCGACCGTTTCCGCTGCGGACGGAGAGCGCCTGCCTGCACCTGCGACCCGCTTATCGTCTGCATGGCAACCCCGAGAGTCGCCCCGAGGCGACCGACCATCGGCTCCACGACGACCCCTCTCCGCCCCGATCAGCGGGCACGCGACCACCATACGTGTATTGAGTACTCCTCGGGAGCGCTGTCGCGGTTCGGCGACCGCCGTGCACACCCTCGGGGAATAGCGGGGGACCCCCGGGCGCTGAGGCAGGCATGGTCTCGCGCATCGGCTTCCTCTCCTTCGGCCACTACCAGTCCGTCCCCGGGTCTCAGACCCGCTCTGCTCGCGACGTCCTCCTCCAGACGATCGAGCTCGCGGAGGCGGCGGAGGAGATCGGCATCGACGGCGCCTACGTCCGCGTGCACCACTTCGCGCCGCAGCTCGCCTCGCCGTTCCCGCTGCTGGCGGCGATCGCCGCGCGCACCCGCCGCATCGAGATCGGCACCGGGGTCATCGACATGCGCTACGAGAACCCGCTCTACATGGCGGAGGAGGCGGCCGCCACCGACCTGATCTCCGACGGCCGGCTCGAGCTCGGGGTCAGCCGGGGATCGCCCGAGACCGCCCTGCGCGGGTCCGAGGCGTTCGGCTTCGTCCCCCCGGAGGGGATGACCGAGGCCGACCTCGCCCGGCAGAAGGTGCGCATCCTCCGGGAGGCGCTCGCCGGAGCGCCGGTCGCGCAGTCGGATCCGGCGATGACGCGCCAGTCGCTCCCGCTCTCGATCGAGCCGCGCTCGCCCGGCCTCGAGGACCGGATCTGGTGGGGTGCCGGCAGCTTCGCGACCGCGCGCTGGGCGGCCGAGCAGGGCATGAACCTGCAGTCGTCGACCCTGCTCCTGGAGGAGGAGGGCGTGCCCTTCGACGAGCTGCAGGCCCGCCAGATCCGCGAGTACCGCGCCGCGTGGAGCGAGGCGGGCTGGGAGCGCACCCCGCGCGTCTCCGTCTCGCGCAGCGTCCTCCCGATCACGAGCGATCTCGACCGCCTGTACTTCGGCGGCCGCGGTGAGCAGGACCAGGTCGCCACCCTCGAGGGCGTCCGCGCCCGCTTCGGCCGCAGCTACACGGGCGAGCCGGACGCCGTCGCCGCCGAGCTCGCTGCGGACGCCGCCGTGCAGGAGGCGGACACGCTGCTGCTCACCGTTCCCAACCAGCTCGGGGTCGAGTACAACGCGCGGCTCCTGCGCACTGTCGTGGAATCGATCGCTCCGGCTCTCGGCTGGTCTCCGGCAGCAGTGGGCGTCTGACACCGAGGCTCGGTCCGTGCGGGAGGGCCCTGCGGTGCAGGAGCGCCCGTCCGCTGCAGAAGCGCCGTCCGATGCAGCAGCCGCCCCGTCTCCTCGTGAGGAGCCGGGGCGTCTGCACTCTCCGCCCACAGCATCCCTCCCGCCGGCGCGAGGAGCGGACGGTGCCGGGAACGACGGAACCCCCCGCCTCTCCGAGGAGAGACGAGGGGTTCCGATCAGTGTGTCCGAGGGGGGACTTGAACCCCCACGCCCTATACGGGCACTAGCACCTCAAGCTAGCGCGTCTGCCATTTCCGCCACCCGGACGAGTGTTTCCTTCGACCTGCGTTTCCGCGGCCGAAGAAGACATTAGCACGGTTCCGGAGCCTCTCACGCCACCTCGTGGCCCACCGGCCTCCGCGCGCCGTCGAGCCCGCGCCGGTACCGTTGCCCGCATGTCCGACAGCATCGACAGCGCGCCAGTGACCGACAGCACCCTCGACGAGACGGCGCTCATCGCGCGCGATCTCATCCGCTTCGACACCAGCAACTACGGCGACGGGAAGGCGGAGCCGGAGCGCCCGGCCGCGGAGTACGTCGCGGCGAAGCTGCGTGACCTCGGCCTCGAGCCGGAGCTGATCGACTCCGACCCGGGACGCACGAGCGTCGTGGCGCGGGTTGCGGGGGAGGACCGCGAGCGCGGCGCCCTCGTCGTCCACGGGCACCTCGACGTGGTGCCCGCCATCGCCGACAACTGGAGCGTCGACCCGTTCGGCGGCGAGATCAAGGACGGCATGCTCTGGGGCCGCGGCGCGGTCGACATGAAGAACATGGACGCGATGATCCTCGCCTCGCTCGGCGACATCCTCCGCGAGGGGAGGCGCCCCTCCCGCGACCTCGTCATCGCCTTCTTCGCCGACGAGGAGGCGGGCGGCGTGCGGGGGTCGGGATTCCTGGCCCGTGAGCGGCCCGAGCTGTTCGCCGGAGCGACCGAGGCGATCAGCGAGGTCGGCGGCTACTCGATCGAGCTGGCCGGCAAGCGCGCCTATCTCGTGCAGACGGGCGAGAAGGCGCTGATGTGGCTGACCCTCCGCGCGCACGGCACGGCGGGGCACGGCTCGCAGATCAACTCCGAGAACGCCGTCACCCGGCTGGCGCAGGCGATCGCCCGCATCGGAAGCGAGGAGTGGCCCACCCGCCTCACCGACACCACGCGCGAGCTGCTCGACGAGGTCGCCCGCCTGCTCGGCCACGACCCCCAGCGCAGCACTCCGGAGGAGCTGGCACTCGCCACCGGCACCGCCTCGCGCTTCATCGCCGCGACGCTGCGCACCACCGCCAATCCGTCGATGCTGTCGGCCGGCTACAAGGCCAACGTCATCCCGGACACCGCGGACGCCACCATCGACGTGCGCGTCCTCCCCGGCGAGGAGGATGCGGTGCTCGAGCGCCTGAAGGTCCTCGCGGGCGAGCACGTCGAGATCCTCGTCCAGCACCGCGACATCGGACTCGAGGTGCCCTTCGCCGGCCCCCTCGTCGAGAGCATGGCCGCCTCGATCCGCCGGTTCGATCCGGGCGCCGAGGTCCTCCCGTACCTGCTCTCCGGAGGCACCGACAACAAGGCGCTCTCGACGCTCGGCATCACCGGATACGGGTTCGCGCCGCTCCAGCTGCCGTCGTCTCTGGACTTCCCGGCGCTGTTCCACGGGGTCGACGAGCGCGTTCCACTGGACGCACTAGTGTTTGGCAGGAAGGTCCTGACCGATCTCCTGCTGAGCTCCTGACGGCGCCGCGGACCGGGTCAGCACCGACCGATCCCGACCGACTGCTGGCCGACGACGCCCCAGCCCTCCTCGAAAGTGACGCATGGGCCTGCTCGACGCGCTGATCCTGGGACTCGTCCAGGGTCTGACCGAATTCCTCCCCATCTCCTCCAGCGCCCACCTCCGGATCGTCAGCGAGCTGCTGCCCGGTCTCGGCGGCCGCGACACCGGAGCCGCTTTCACCGCGATCACGCAGCTGGGCACCGAGACCGCCGTCATCATCTACTTCTGGCGCGACATCGTGCGGATCGTGTCGCACTGGGCGCGCTCCCTCGTCGGCCGGATCCCGCGCTCGGACCCGGACGCACGGATGGGCTGGCTCATCATCCTGGGCAGCCTTCCGATCATCGTCCTCGGCCTCGTCTTCCAGGACGCGATCGAGACGACCCTCCGCTCTCTGTGGGTGGTGGCCACCACCCTCATCCTCTTCGGCATCCTGCTCGGCATCGCCGACGCGGTCGGCGCGAAGAAGCGCCGCCTACGCGACCTGGGCGTCCGCGACGGCCTGATCTTCGGAGGCGCGCAGGCGCTCGCCCTGATCCCCGGCGTCTCGCGCTCGGGAGGCACCATCACCGCCGGCCTCTTCCTCGGTTACGAGCGCAAGGCGGCGGCGCGCTACTCCTTCCTCCTCGCGATCCCCGCGGTGTTCGGCAGCGGTCTCTACCAGCTGTACAAGAGCATCAGCGACCCGGTCGTGCTCCCGAACCAGGTCCAGGTCGGCGGCCTCGAGACCCTCGTGGCGACCATCGTCGCGTTCGTGGTCGGCTTCGTCGTGATCGCGTTCTTCATGAGCTACATCTCCCGCCGCAGCTTCCTCCCGTTCGTCGTGTACCGCATCGTCCTCGGCGTCGTCCTCATGGTCGCGCTCGCCACCGGCCTGATCGCCGCCTAGATGCGCGCCTGGACCGCCGCCGACGTCCCCGCCCTGCCCGGCCGGGGGAGCGCACCGCGCCTGCACGACACCGCGACCGCCGGCCCCGTCGAGCTCGACGCGCCCAGCGGAGTCGCGAGCCTCTACGTCTGCGGCATCACGCCCTACGACGCCACCCACCTCGGGCACGCGTCGACCTACCTCGCCTTCGACACGGTCCAGCGCGTCTGGCTCGACGCGGGCTACACGGTCGAGTACGCCCAGAACGTGACCGACGTCGACGACCCGCTGCTCGAGCGTGCGACGGCCACCGGCGTCGACTGGCGCGACCTCGCCGAGGAGCAGGTCGAGCTGTTCCGCGGCGACATGGCCGCCCTGCGCGTCCTGCCTCCGCAGCACTACGTCGGAGTCACGGAGACCGTGGATCCCATCGCGGAGGCGGTCGCCCTCCTGGAGCGCAACGGCGTCGCCTACCGCGTCGCTGCTCCGGACGCGGCGGAGGAGGGCGCGAGCGACCTCTACTACGACATCGCCGCGGCCGAGAGCGCCGTCTGGCACCTGGGCAGCGAGAGCCGGCTCGACGCGGAGTCGATGGCCCGCTTCTCGGCGCTGCGCGGGGGCGACCCGGAGCGCGCCGGCAAGCGCGACCCCCTCGATCCGCTGCTCTGGCGGGCCGAGCGCGCCGGCGAGCCCGCCTGGGACGCCGAGGTCGGTCGCGGCCGTCCGGGCTGGCACATCGAGTGCTCGGTGATCGCCCTCGACCGGCTCGGACCCGAGTTCACCCTGCAGGGCGGCGGCAGCGACCTGGTCTTCCCGCACCACGAGTTCAGCGCCGGCCACGCCGCTTCGCTGTCCGGCCGTCCTCTGGCCAGTGCCTACGCGCACGCCGGGATGGTCGCCTACCAGGGCGAGAAGATGAGCAAGTCGCTCGGGAACCTGGTGCTGGTCTCCCGTCTGCGGAGCGAGGGCGCGGACCCGCGGGCGATCCGCCTCGCGCTCCTCGCGCACCACTACCGCTCCGACTGGGAGTGGCTGCCCGAGGACCTGCCGTCGGCCGAGGCGCGCCTGGCGCGCTGGGAGTCGGCCCTCGCCGCCGTCGGACCGCGCTCGGCGCTCGAGGTGCTGGCGCAGCTGCGCGAGGCGCTGGCCGACGACCTCGGCACTCCGGCCGCCCTCGCCGTCGTCGACGCCGCACTGACCGAGGGCGTGGACGACCCGTCGCTCCTGCGCGACGCGGTCGACGCCCTGCTCGGGGTGCGCCCGGCCTGAACCCCGTCAGGCTCGAGTCCCTCAAGGCTCGAGTCCCGTCGTGGGCGAGTCCCGTCAGGGCGGCCGGGAGCGGTCCCGTGATCGACGACCGTCTCGGACGAGCGGGCGCCGGCGGAGGCTACGGGCGCCAGGGCTCCTCGCCGGAGCGGCCGTCGCCGCGGCGGCGCAGGTAGCGCTCGAACTCCTGGGCGATCGCCTCGCCGCTCGCCTCGGGCGAGTCGACGGTGTCGCGCGCCTGCTCGAGCTGGGCGATGTACGACGCCATCTCCTCGTCCTCGGCGGCGAGGGCGTCGATGCCGCGCTCCCACTCCTCCGCCTCCTCGACGAGGTCGCCGCGGGGGATCGCCAGGCCGACGACCTCCTCGAGCTTCTCGAGCAGCGCCAGCATCGCCTTGGGCGAGGGCGCGTTGTGCACGTAGTGCGGGACGGAGGCCCAGATCGAGACGGCGGGGATGCCGACCTTCTGCGCGGCCTCGCCGATCACGCTGAGGATGCCGACCGGCCCCTCGTAGCTGGAGCGCTCGAGCTCGAACGAGCTCCGCAGCTCCGCGTTCTCGCTCGAGGCGAAGATCGAGATCGGCCGGGTGTGCGGGACGTCGGCGAGCATCGCGCCGAGGAAGACGACGGCGGAGATGTCGATCGCGAGCATGGCGTCGACGACCTCGGCGGCGAAGCTCTTCCAGCTGCGCGAGGGCTCGGTGCCGATCATGAGGTACAGCGCGCTCTCGGCGTCGACCGAGGTGTCGGCCGGGCCGAAGATCTGGGTGCCGGGCCAGGCGAGGCTGCGGCGGCCGTCCTCGCCGATCGAGAGCATGGGGCGGGTGTACTGGAAGTCGTAGTACTGCTCGGCGTCGACGGCGAAGAGGGGCACGTACTCCCCGGCGTCCTTGACCAGCCGCAGCGCGCCGCTGGCGGCGTCCCCGGCGTCGTTCCAGCCCTCGAAGGCCACGACCAGGACGTTCCCCGTGATCACGTTCATAGGCAGGATCTCCGCGTTCGGCTCGATGTGCGGGGAGCGCACACCGCGCCTGTCCCTCCGTCCAGGATAGGACCGCCCCCGGCCCCGCCCGTCCCGTCCGGCGGGATCGGCCGCGCTGTTCGCTCTCGGCCCGCGGCCGGGGAGGGGCGCGGCACTGCCGGTACCATGGTCGCTCGTGACTCCCGAGACCTCCGCCCGGCCGCTGTCCTCCGAGCCGCTCGGAGGAGCGTCCGCCCCCGCCGCCGTCCTCTGGGACATGGACGGGACGCTCGTCGACACCGAGCCGTACTGGATGGCGTCGGAGCACGCGCTCGTCTCCTCCTTCGGCGGAGTGTGGACCCACGAGGACGCGATGGGACTCGTCGGCTCGGGCCTGCCCGCCGCCGCCCGCATCCTGCAGGGCAAGGGCGTCGACCTCTCCGTCGACGCGATCATCGACCGGATGACCGACGAGGTCGTCGACCAGCTGGCCGTGAGCATCCCGTGGCGACCGGGCGCGCTCGAGCTGCTGCACGCGGTGTCCGAGGCGGGTGTGCCGCAGGCGCTGGTCACGATGTCGATCTCGCGGATGGCCGCGGCCGTCGTGGACCGGATCCCGTTCCCCGCCTTCGCCGCCGTCGTCAGCGGCGACATGGTCGAGCGCAGCAAGCCCCACCCCGAGGCGTACCTCCTCGCCGCGAGCACCCTCGGTGTCGACATCGCCGCCTGCGTCGCGATCGAGGACTCCCTCACGGGCCTCGGCGCGGCCGTCGCCTCCGGAGCCGCGGCGATCGGCGTCCCGCACCAGCTGGAGCTCGACCCCGCCGCCCCCTACGCCCTCTGGCCCACCCTCGCGGGCCGCACCGTCGCGGACCTCGCGACGGTGTCCTCCGAGCACCGCGGCTCCGGCCCGGCCACGACCGAGACGGAGGCCCGCCGATGACCGGTGAGGCACTGCAGCATTCCGGACCCTTCCGCGCGGGGGACCGCGTCCAGCTGACGGGACCCAAGGGGCGGATGAACACCATCACGCTCGTTCCCGGCAAGGTGTTCCACACGCACCGGGGCGGCATCGAGCACGACACGGTGATCGGGCTGCCCGACGGCTCGGTGGTGACCAACACCGTCGGCGTCGAGCACCTCGCGCTGCGACCTCTCCTCGCCGACTTCGTGATGTCGATGCCCCGCGGCGCGGCGATCGTGTACCCGAAGGACGCGGCCCAGATCCTCGCCCTCGCCGACGTCTTCCCCGGCGCCCGCGTGGTCGAGGCCGGTGTCGGCTCCGGCGCGCTCTCGCTCTGGCTGCTGCGGGCGGTCGGTCCGACCGGCCGGCTGTCGTCGTTCGAGCGGCGCGAGGAGTTCGCGGATGTCGCACGGGCGAACATCGAGACCTTCCTCGGCTATACGCCCGACAACTGGAGCGTCACCGTCGGCGACCTCGTCGAGGCGCTGCCCGGCACGGTCCCGTCCGGCGAGGCCGACCGCGTCGTGCTCGACATGCTCGCGCCCTGGGAGTGCCTCGACGTCGCCGCCGAGGCTCTCACGCCCGGGGGAGTGCTCCTCTGCTACGTGGCCACCGTCACGCAGCTCTCGCGGACGGCGGAGGCGATCCGCGCCTCATGCCAGTTCACGAACCCGTCGTCGAACGAGACCATGGTCCGCGGCTGGCACGTCGAGGGCCTCGCGGTCCGGCCGGACCACCGGATGATCGGCCACACCGGCTTCCTCATCACCGCTCGCCGGCTCGCTCCGGACACCTTGCTCCCCGAGCTCAAGCGTCGCCCGTCGAAGACGGACTTCAGCGACGAGGACGTGGAGGCCTGGACCCCCGGCGCGCTCGGCGAGCGCGCCGTGAGCCCCAAGAGCCTGCGCAAGCGGGTCCGCGAGTCCGCCACCAGCGCCGAGCTCTCCCGGGCCCGCGGGTTCGGCGAGGAGACCGCGGAGCCCGACGACGAGGGCATCCTCTAAGCTGTTCCCGGCCTCCGGGCCGTCTCCACCCCGGGCGTCACCGCTCCCCTTCACTCGAATCGAGGACCCGTGCGCAGGACCACCGCGCTCATCGCCGGCATCGGCATCGTCGCCGCTCTCACCGGATGCACCGCGTCCTCCTCGCGGGCGGACTGCGACGCTCCGTTCTCCTCCGGCGACTCCTCGGCGGCGGTCAGCGCCACGGGCGACTTCGGAGCGAAGCCGGACGTCAGCGTCCCGACGCCGCTGAAGGCGGACGGCACGCAGGTCAGCACCCTCATCGAGGGCTCGGGCGCACCGCTCGAGAAGGGCCAGCTCGTCACCATCGACTACACCCTGGTCAACGGAGCGGACGGCACGGTCCTCGAGACCTCGCCCTACGACGGGTCGAGCACCGCCCGCTTCGGCGTCGGCGGAGCCGGGCTCGTCGGCCTGAACGAGGGCCTCCTCTGCACGCAGGTCGGCTCGCGCGTCGCCATCGCGATCGCCCCCGAGGACGGCTTCGGCCAGTCCTCGTCGCAGCTCGGCATCTCGGAGGACGACACGCTTGTGCTCGTCGCGGACGTCCGCGAGGCCTCGCTGGCCCGCGCGAACGGCGCCGCCCAGCCCGCGCCCGACGGCTTCCCGACGGTGACGCTCGGCGACGACGGACGCCCGGGGCTCGCGAAGCCCTCCGGTGACGCGCCGACCGACCTCCGCATCGCCCAGCTCAAGAAGGGCGACGGCGACGTCGTCGCCGAGGGCGACCAGGTCGTCGTGGCCTACACAGGCTGGCAGTGGAGCGACGGGAAGGTGTTCGACTCCAGCTGGGAGAAGGGCGCTCCCGCCGTCTTCACGGCCGCCGACGGCTCGACCACCCAGGGCGGAGTCATCGCCGGATTCGCCGACGCCCTCATCGGCCAGCCCGTCGGATCCCAGGTCATCGCGGTCATCCCGCCGGACCAGGGCTACGGCGACCAGGGCTCCCCTCAGGGCGGGATCCCCGGCGGCGCGACGCTGATCTTCGTCGCCGACATCCTCGGAAAGGTCTGACCGGGCCCGGCCCTAGACTGGAGGGCGTGCCTTCCGACGCCCCGTCCTCGAGCCGCGTCCCGGCCGAGGAGCGTCTGTTCAACCTCGTGCTCGCGCTCGTCGCGGCCGAGAACGGACTGACGAAGGCCGATGTCCTCTCCACGGTGCAGGGCTACCGGCAGCGGGTCGGCCGAGGCGACCGGACCTCGCTCGAGCGCCAGTTCGAGCGCGACAAGGACGACCTGCGCGAGCTGGGCATCCCGATCGAGACGGTCGACGCCCCGGGCGACCCGGGCAACACCCAGACCGTCCGGTACCGCATCGCGAAGCGCAGCTACGACCTCCCTGCCGACCTGACCTTCGATCCGGAGGAGCTCGCGCTGCTCCGCCTGGCCGGGGCGGTCTGGCGCGAGGGGACGCTCTCGGCGGAGTCGCGGCGCGCGCTGATCAAGCTGCGCTCGATCGGGGTCGAGTCCGTCGACCCCGTCATCGGCATCAGCCCCTCGATCCGGGTCCGCGAGGCCTCGTTCGAGCCGC
Source organism: Rathayibacter sp. AY1A7 (assembly GCF_002930845.1). Lineage (NCBI taxonomy): Bacteria > Bacillati > Actinomycetota > Actinomycetes > Micrococcales > Microbacteriaceae > Rathayibacter > Rathayibacter sp. AY1A7. The sequence continues at coordinate 128,001 of NZ_PSTL01000004.1, forward strand.
TCAACGCCGCGCTCGACCGCGGCCAGGTCGTCCGCTTCCCCTACCTGAAGCCCGGCGGCGAGGAGCCGCGCGTGCGCAGCGTGCAGCCCCGCGCCCTGGTGAACCACCAGGGGCGCTGGCACCTCCACGGCTGGGACGAGGGCGCCGAGGGCACGCGGACCTTCCTCCTGTCGCGGATCGTCGGGCCGGTCGCGTCCACCGGCCGCACCGCGCCTCCCGCGGAGGGGGACCACGCGGCGACCGCTCTCGCCCAGCTCGACGAGATCCTGCAGCGCAACAGCGCGCTCCTGCGCGTCGCCCCCGACTCCGACGCCGCCCTCCGTCTCGGCGGGCGTGCCGAGGCCGAGGGCGAGGGCCAGGGCCTGCTGCGCCTGCACTACACCGACCCGGACGTGCTCGCGGACGAGCTCGCCGGTCACGGTCCCGAGGTGCGGGTGCTCGAGCCGGAGGAGCTCCGCCGACGCGTCCTCGACCGCCTCCGCCGCACCCTCGACGACCATGGAGGGGATTCTCGTGGCTAGACCCCGCTCCCTGCAGGCGCGCGACCGCCTGGCCGTCCTCCTCTCCCTCGTTCCCTACCTCCTCGACCGGGGCCGCGTCTCCGTCGCCGAGGTCGCCGCGCACTTCGAGATCCCGGAGGAGGAGGTGCGCCGCGCGGTGCGCCTCATCGCCGTCTCGGGCATCCCCGGCGAGACCGCGCAGTACCAGGCGAACGACCTCTTCGACATCGGCTGGGACGACTTCGAGGAGAACGACCACGTCGTCCTCACCCACCAGGTCGCGATCGACGAGTCGCCGAGGTTCTCGGCGCGGGAGGCCGCCGCCCTCATCGCCGGCATGCAGTACCTCGCAGCGCTGCCCGAGAACCAGGGCAACGACCGGATCGCCTCGCTGATGGGGAAGCTCGCGCGCGGCGCCTCCTCGGCCCCGAGCGCGGTCGCGGTCTCGCGCGGCACGGGCGCGGACAGCGCTGTGGCGCTCCTGCGGACAGCGATGGGCTCGGCGACGCAGGTCGCTTTCGACTACCGCAGCGCCCGCGGCGAGACCGAGTCCCGGCTCGTCGACCCCTTCGTGCTCGAATCGGTCGACCGGGACTGGTACCTGCGCGGATGGGACCACCTCCGCGAGGGCGTCAGGACGTTCCGGGTCGACAGGATGCGCTCCCTCCGCGACACGGGGACGCCGATCGTCCGGCGCCGCAACGAGGTGACCCTCTCGGAACGGCTCTTCGAGGCCTCCGCCTCCGATCTCGTCGTGGACCTGCGCGTCGCTCCCAGCGCCGTCGTGCTGCTGGGCGACTACGCGGCCGACGCCGAGTTCCCCGATCCCGTGCCGGGGGAGGAGGACCACGGTGTCCTCGTCCGTCTCCGCGTCGCCCATCTGGAGGGACTGACGCGCCTGGTGGCGTCGTTGGCGGGTCTCGTCACCGTGGTGGCACCCCCCGAGGCGCGCACCGCGGTCGCGCACTGGGCGGCCTCCGCGCTCGCCGCGAACGAGGGGGAGCCGTCGTGACCTGGTGGTCGTGGATCCTGATCTGGCTCGGCCTCGCGCTGGGCGCTCTGGCGATGCTGGTCCTCTTCGCCCTCTCCTACTGGCGCAAGGGGAAGATGCTCCTCGGACAGCTGTCCGAGGTCACCGCGAAACTCGAGACACTGAGTCCTGGAGTGACGGACGACCTGCCGCCCCGGCCGTCCTCGTCGCTGTTCGCCGATCGCGACGACGTGAGGCGTGCGCACGAGGGCCGGCGTGACACACGTCGCGACAGGATCGATCTCCGCCGGTCAGAACGGGTCGAACGGGGTAAGCTCCTCGTACACCGCAACCGACAAGTGAAGTGAGTCTGCAATGTTCGCTGGCCTCCAGGGGTGGCACCTCCTCATCATCCTCGCCGTGATCCTCCTCCTGTTCGGTGCGCCCAAGCTCCCGCAGCTGGCCCGCAGTGTCGGGCAGTCGATGCGGATCTTCAAGAGCGAGGTCAAGACCATGAAGGACGAGGACGGCACCGAGCGCCGTGAGTCGACCGAGGGGACCACCGGCACCGTCGCCGGATCCACCGGCACGACCACCGGCACCGGCACCACCACGCCGCCCGAGTCCCCGCTCAAGTAATGACGTCCGTGGCACCGAAGAAGCCACGGACGAAGCGGACGAAGAACCCCGACGGGCGCATGTCGCTCGGGGCGCACCTCGTCGAGCTTCGCAACAGGCTCTTCAAGTCGGCGATCGCGATCGTCATCGCGTGCGTCGCGGGGTGGTTCGTCTCGGAGTGGGTCTTCGAGGCCCTCAAGGCTCCGATCTCCGAGGTGGCCTCCACCCAGGGCAAGGAGGCGATCCTCAACTTCCCGACGATCGCCGGTGCCTTCGACCTGCGGCTGCAGATCGCCATCACGGTGGGCATCGTCCTGGCGAGCCCGGTCTGGCTCTACCAGATCTGGGCGTTCCTCGTCCCGGGCCTGACCCGCAAGGAGATGCGGTACGGCCTCGGCTTCATCCTCACCGCCATCCCGCTGTTCTTCGCGGGCTGCGCGGCCGGCTGGTTCGTGTTCCCGCACATCGTGGAGCTCCTGACGAGCTTCACCGGCAGCAACGCGGCGAGCTTCCTCGACGCCAAGATCTACTACGAGTTCGTTCTCAAGCTCGTGCTGGTCGTCGGCATCGCGTTCGTGCTGCCCGTCTTCCTGGTGCTCCTCAACTTCCTCGGCGTCCTCCCCGGCATGCTGATCCTCAAGTCGTGGCGCATCGCGATCATGGCGATCGTGCTCTTCACGGCGATCGCGACCCCCGCGGCCGACCCGATCTCGATGTTCCTCCTGGCCATCCCGATCATCTTCCTGTTCTTCCTCGCCTGCGGGATCGCGATCCTGCACGACCGGCGCGCCGCCAAGCGCCAGCTGGTGTTCGACGGCAGCCCCTCCGACCTGCCCGCGTGACCGGACCGTCTCCCGCCGAGCGGTTCGCCGCGTTCCGGACGCGCCAGGGCCACGCGAGGGTCGAGGCGTTCCGCTCGACCCTCGCGTTCGACCTCGACCCCTTCCAGTACGAGGCCTGCAGCGCGCTCGACGACGGCCACAGCGTCCTCGTCGCCGCGCCCACCGGTGCCGGCAAGACCGCGGTGGCCGAGTTCGCGATCCACCTGGCCATGCAGGACCCGACGGCCAAGGTCTTCTACACGACGCCGATGAAGGCGCTGAGCAACCAGAAGTTCCAGGAGTTCGTCGAGGACTACGGAGCCTCCGAGGTCGGCCTGCTGACCGGCGACTCCAACGTCAACGCGCGCGCCCGCATCGTCGTGATGACGACCGAGGTGCTGCGCAACATGCTGTACGCCGACTCGGACCTCCTGCGCGACCTCGCCTACGTCGTGATGGACGAGGTGCACTACCTCGCCGACCGCTTCCGCGGCGCCGTCTGGGAGGAGGTCATCATCCACCTCCCGCAGCGCGTGCGGCTGGTCTCGCTCAGCGCGACCGTGTCGAACGCCGAGGAGTTCGGCGACTGGCTCCAGACCGTCCGGGGCGAGACCGAGGTCATCGTCTCCGAGGAGCGCCCCGTCCCGCTCGACCAGCACGTCCTGGTGGGCGGCAAGCTGGTCGACCTCTTCGACTCCTCCGGTCGGGCGGCGACGAACCGGGTGAACCCCGAGCTCGCCCGCATGGCCCAGGGCGGCTCCCGGGTCGAGCGCGGCGGCAGGGGCGGCCGCAACGGCCGAGGCGGTCGCGGCCGCTACCCGGAGCAGCGCACCGAGGAGCTCGTGCTGCGCTCGGAGGTCGTCGAGATCCTCCGCGGCAAGAACCTCCTCCCCGCGATCTTCTTCGTCTTCAGCCGTGCGGGCTGCGACCAGGCCGTGCGCCAGGTGCTGCGGTCGGGCGTGCGCCTCACCGAGCGCCACGAGCGCGACGAGATCCGCGCGATCGTCGAGGAGCGGTGCCGGACGATCCGCGACGAGGACCTCGCGGTGCTCGGCTACTGGGAGTGGCTCGACGGACTCCAGCGGGGCGTCGCCGCGCACCATGCCGGGATGCTCCCCGCCTTCAAGGAGGTCGTGGAGGAGCTGTTCCTGCGCCGGCTCGTGCGCGTGGTCTTCGCGACCGAGACGCTCGCGCTCGGCATCAACATGCCCGCCCGCACGGTCGTCCTCGAGAAGCTCGAGAAGTTCAACGGCGAGGCGCGCGTCCCGATCACACCGGGGGAGTACACCCAGCTCACCGGCCGGGCGGGCCGACGCGGCATCGACGTGGAGGGCCACTCGGTGATCCAGTGGCGCGGCGGGATGGACCCCCAGGCGGTCGCGTCCCTCGCCTCCCGGCGGACCTACCCGCTCAATTCCAGCTTCCGCCCCAGCTACAATATGGCCGCGAACCTGATCGAGCAGTTCGGGCGGGTGCGCACGCGCGAGATCCTCGAGTCGTCGTTCGCGCAGTTCCAGGCCGACCGGTCCGTCGTCGATCTCGCCCGCCGGGTCCGCCAGCAGGAGGAGTCGATGGCGGGCTACGTCACGGCGATGCAGTGCCACCTGGGCGACTTCGAGCAGTACGCGGCGATCCGCCGTGAGATCGGCGACCTCGAGCGCCGGGGCGCGGTGCGCGGCGAGTCGGCCTCCCACGCCGAGCGCGAGAAGCGCCAGGGACAGCTCACGAGCCTGCGGCGTCGGATGAAGGCGCACCCGTGCCACGCCTGCTCCGACCGCGAGCAGCACGCGCGCTGGGCCGAGCGCTGGTGGAAGCTGCGCCGCGAGACCGACGAGATCGAGCGCCAGATCCGCTCGCGCACCGGCGCCGTCGCCCGCATCTTCGACCACATCACGGACGTGCTGCTCGAGCTCGGCTACTTCCGCCGGGACGAGGTCGGCGAGCTCTCGCTGACGCCCAACGGTCGCACGCTCCGCCGGATCTACGGGGAGCGGGACCTGCTCGTCGCCGAGTGCCTCCGGAAGCAGGCGTGGACGGAGCTCGATCCGGCCGGCCTCGCGGCGATGGCGTGCTGCCTGGTCTTCGAGCCGCGACGCGAGGAGGGGACGCTCGGCGAGCAGTTCCTGCCCCGCGGCGCGTTCCCCGAGGCGCTGGAGAGGACCCAGCTTCTGTGGGCCCGGCTCGACGACGTCGAGCGGGAGCACCGCCTGCCGGGCAGCAACCCGATCTCGACGAGCCTGGCGCTGTCGATGAACATGTGGGCCAAGGGCATGCCGCTCGACATGGTGCTCCGCGAGTCCGACATGGCCGCCGGCGACTTCGTGCGCTGGGCGAAGCAGACCATCGACCTCCTCGACCAGCTCTCCGTCGTCGCCGAGGGCAAGGTCGGCCGCGCGGCCCGGACCGCCCTCGACCTGGTCCGCCGCGGCATCGTCGCGTACTCGACGGTCGCATGACGCCGATCGCTCCTCCGCCCGACGGGCGGACCGTTCCGCTGTGGGTGGCGCTGCCCCTCGCCGCCCTCGGCGGCGCCGTGCTCGACCGCGGCTTCCCCGACTCCGACGTCTGGCCGCTGGCGATCGTGGGCGCCGCGGCGATCCTGTTCGCGCTGGCGGGGCGCGGCTTCTGGAGCGGGAGCCTCGTCGGCCTCGTCGGCGGAGCGGTCTTCTGGGGCGTCCACATCGAGTGGCTGACCCTCTACCTCGGCCCGGTCCCGTGGGCGGCCCTCGCCGGCCTGCAGGCGATCTTCTTCGCGCTCTCCGCGGGGCTGATGGCGGTCGTCTCCACGCGCGGCCACCGCGTCTGGACGGGACCGCTCGGCCGGATGGTCGGCCTCCCCGCCCTCCTGGGGGCGCTCTGGATCGGGCGCGAGTCGATCACCAGCGTCTGGCCCTACGGCGGTTTCGCCTGGGGCCGCCTCGCGATCTCGCAGTCCCTCGGCCCGCTCGCCGGTCTCGCGGCGTGGATCGGCTTCGCCGGCCTCGGCTTCGTGGTGGCGTTCCTCGCGGCCGTGCTCGCGCAGGCCGTCCGCGAGATGTCCGTCACGGCCTCCTCTCGCGTCAGCGCTCTCGCGGGCTTCGCGATCGTGGCGCTGGTGTTCCCCGCCTGGCCGGCACCGACGGAGGGCACGACCCGGATCGCCGCCGTCCAGGGCGACTCCGATGCGGGCCTGTTCTCACAGAGCTACCGCGGGCAGATCCTCGAGGACCACACCTCGGCGACGCTGCCGATCCTCGACCAGGACGTCGACATGGTGGTGTGGCCCGAGAACGGCGTCGACATCGATCCGACCCGGAACGCCCAGTCGGCCGCCGTCCTCGACTACCTCAGCCGGACGATGGACGCGCCGTTCGTCGTGGGCACGATCACGAACCCCTCGGATGACGTCTTCTACAACAGCTCGCTGCTCTGGAAGGCGGGGGAGGGAGCGACGCAGGTCTACGACAAGGTGCATCCCGTCCCGTTCGCCGAGTACATGCCGGACCGGGCGTTCTGGCGGATGTTCGCTCCGGACCTGGTCGACCTGGTGAGCCGCGACTACTCGATCGGCACCCGTCCCAACGTCTTCGACGTGAACGGCGTGCTCGCAGGCATCGCGATCTGCTTCGACATCTCGGACGACGCGCTGACGAACGCGATGGTCGACGGGGGTGCCCAGGTCATCCTCGGGCAGACCAACAACGCCGACTTCGGCCGGACCGACGAGAGCGTCCAGCAGCTCGCGATCGCTCGCCTGCGGGCGATCGAGACCGGGCGCAGCGTGGTCAACATCTCGACCGTCGGGACGAGTGCGATCATCGGGCCGGACGGCGCGACGATCGACTCCCTGACATGGTTCGAGCCGGGTGCCATGGTGGACGAGGTCCCCCTCAGCTCCACCACGACCCCGGCTCTGGTGTGGGCGCGAGACCTCGGCTGGTACTTCCTGGCCGCCGGTCTCATCGGCATGGTCTCGTTCGTCCTCAGGACGCGCGAGCCGCGACGCCGTTACCGCTGACCGGCGCTACGCGCCGATCTTGTGCTCGCCGCGCCTGGCGCGCAGATAGGCGAGCCGCTCCTCGAGCAGCTCCTCCAGCTCCGCGCGGGTCCGACGCTCGAGCAGCATGTCCCAGTGGGTGCGCGGAGCCTTCTGCTCGCCCTTGTCCACGACGACCGGCTTCGAGTCCACCATCAGAGTGGCCTCGTGACCGCAGGAGCGGCACTCCCAGGTCTCCGGTGCTTCCGCATCGGCCGAGAACACCATGTCGGTGTCGTGGCCGCAGTTCGCGCAGTGGTACTCGTACGTCGATCGCGGGGAGAAGACGACGCCTTCTTCGCTCTGCAGGCTCTGGGATCCGAGCCGCATTCCTCGCAAGCTTCGATCTGCCATTGTGTGGTCTCCTCTCGCTGTGCTTCCCCAGTGTCAACGTCGTACCTGGAGGTGGTCTTCCCGTCCCTGCCATTGCCAGAGAATCCTCAGGTCGGAGGCGTATTCCGCGGTTCCTGAGGGCGTGGCTGACGGGCGCTGAGGAAGGCGTCGACGGCCGCTCGGGCGAGGTCGGTGCGGTCGGTCACGAGTCCGTCGATCCCGAGCGCGAGGAGCTGCTCCATCCGCTCCGGATCGTCGATGGTCCAGAGGTGGATCTCGCAGCCGGTCACCCGCAGCCGGGCGAGGATCCGCGGCTCGGCGACGCGGAGGCCGAGCGCGCGCTCGGGCACCTGGAGCGCGTCGATGCCGCGGAGAGCGAGACGCACGGGGAGGGCGGCGCCGAGGTGGGCGGCGACCAGGGCGACGACGAAGCGGACCGCCGACGCCGAGGTCGCGGCGCCGGGAAGACGGCGGAGGGCCGCTGCTCGACGGATCTCGGAGAACGAGGTGATCAGGACGCGCTCCGCGGCGGCGGCGCCGGACACCGCCGCGACGACCGGGTCGATCGCGTCCCGCGACTTCACGTCGATGTTGAAGCGCGCGCGGGGGAGTGCGGCGAGGGCCTGCTCGAGAGAGGCGAGCCGGGCGCCGCCCGCCAGTCGAAGGTCGGCGAGCTCCTCCCACCGGGTGGCGGCGACGACGTGGCGGCGGCCGGAGCGGTCGATCACCTCGGCGTCGTGGACGAGCACGGCGACCCCGTCGAGGGAGGCGCGCGCGTCCGTCTCGAGGAGGTCCGCACCCGCGGCGAGGGCGCGCTCGAAGGCGGCGAGCGCGTTGCCCTCGGCCTGCGGGCCGAACCCGCGATGCGCGATCACCCGGGGGGTCGGCCCGCTCAGGGCGAGGGGGCGCTCAGGGGTGCGCATCGCGGGCCGGGTCCGCGGCTAGACGGCCAGCGGCGGGGGAGTGGGCGCCGAGCCGGGGGCTCCATCGGTCGTCGCGGGCGCCACGGGGGCGGACGTGTCGGATCCGGGCTCGACAGGAGTGGAGCCGACGGACCCGGATGCGGCAGGCGCGGACGCCGCAGGCGCCGACGGGGGTGCCGCGTCCTGCGGGCGGACCGCCGGGGCGGACTGGCCGCGCTGGCCGAGCGCGCCTCCGATGCCCTTCAGCGCCTCGGTGAGCTCGCTCGGAATGACCCAGAGCTTGTTCGCGCTGCCCTCAGCGATCTTGGGGAGTGTCTGGAGGTACTGGTAGGCGAGGAGCTCGCTGTCGGGGCGGCCCTCGTGGATGGCGTGGAAGACGGTGGTGATCGCCTTGGCCTCACCCTCGGCCCGCAGGACCGCCGCCTTCGCCTGGCCCTCCGCAGCGAGGATCGCGGCCTGGCGCTGACCCTCGGCGTTCAGGATCTGGGACTGCTTGGTGCCCTCGGCGGTGAGGATCACGGCTCGACGGTCGCGCTCGGCGCGCATCTGCTTCTCCATCGAGTCCTGGATGGAGAGGGGCGGGTCGATGGCCTTGAGCTCCACGCGTCCGACGCGGATGCCCCACTTGCCGGTGGCCTCGTCGAGGACGATGCGCAGCTGCCCGTTGATGTTGTCGCGGGAGGTCAGCGCCTCCTCGAGGTTCAGGCCGCCGACGACGTTGCGGAGCGTGGTGGTGGTCAGCTGCTCGACCGCGCCGAGGTAGTTGGCGATCTCGTAGGTCGCCGCGCGGGCGTCCGTCACCTGGAAGTAGACGACCGTGTCGATCGAGACGACGAGGTTGTCCTCCGTGATCACGGGCTGGGGCGGGAACGAGACGACCTGCTCGCGCAGGTCGATCAGCGGGCGGACCCGGTCGATGAACGGCACGACGAGATTGAGGCCCGGCAGCAGGGTCTTGTGGTACTTGCCGAGGCGCTCCACGACCCCGGCGGTGGCCTGGGGGATGATGCGGACCGCTCGGAAGAGGACGACCAGGGCGAAGAGGACGACGGCGGCGACGACGACGATCGTCACGACGGAGGACGGTGTCACGGTGTGCTCCTTTCGGCGGGGACGACGACCGCGGTCGCGCCCTCGATGGCGGTGACGACGACTCTCTCGCCGACTCCGAGTGTGCGGTCCTCGACGAGCGGGGACAGGCGGACGGTCCAGGTCTCGCCGTTGGCGAGCTTGACCTGGCCGGCTCCGGGGCCGGCGAGGACGACGCTGCCGGAGAGCCCGAGGAGAGCGTCCGCTCCGCTGGGGGTGGGATCGCCGCCCCGTTTCAGCAGCCGCAGCAGCGGCGGCCGGACGGTGAACAGCAGGAGGGCGGCGAGGACGGCCGCGACGGGGACCTGGACCCAGAAGGGAGCCCCGACCAGCCCGGTCAGCAGTCCGCCGATGCTGCCGACGGCGAGCATCAGGAACGTGAACTCGAGAGTGATCATCTCGACGATCACGAAGATGAGGATCAGCGCGAGCCAGAGGATCCACGCGTACTGGGTGACAGCGTCCATGCTGTGTGCTCCTTCCCCTCGACGAGCATTCCCAGGCTATCAACGCCCCCCGGACGAGGGCTGGGAGAGGGGGTGCGCCGACGGTCTCGAGGCCCTTGGTAGACTCCTCCGTCGGGCCGTGGCCCGTCATCGTGCCCGATCCGGTCTCCGAGCCGGCGTTCTGGAGGAATACCCGTGTCCAATCCCCTCGCCCCCGGCTCCTTCGACGGCAAGCGCGCTCTCGTCACCGGGTCGTCCCGCGGCATCGGCGCCGACACGGTCCGCTACCTGGCCGAGGCCGGAGCCCGCGTCGTCGTCAACTACCGCTCGAAGGCGCCGCGCGCCGACAAGCTCGTCGCGCAGATCGTCGAGGCCGGCGGCACCGCCATCGCCGTCGGCGCCGATCTCACCGACGCCGAGTCGCGCGCCGAGCTCTTCTCCCGCATCGAGAAGGAGTACGGAGGACTGGACGTGCTCGTCCTGAACGCCTCCGGCGGCATGGAGAGCAACATGGGGGAGGACTACGCGATGGTCCTCAACCGCGACTCGCAGGTCGCCGTGCTCGACGCGGCGCTGCCGCTGCTCTCCGAGGGCTCCCGTGTCGTGTTCGTCACGAGCCACCAGGCGCACTTCATCCGGACCACGCCCACGATGCCCGAGTACGAGCCCGTCGCGCTCTCCAAGCGCGCCGGCGAGGACGCCCTGCGCGAGCGGATCGGTGAGCTCGCCGAGCGCGGGATCGAGTTCGTCGTCGTCTCGGGCGACATGATCGAGGGCACCATCACCGCGACCCTGCTGGAGCGCGCGAACCCGGGCGCGATCAGCTCGCGTCGCGAGTCGGCCGGCAAGCTCTACAACGTGCAGGAGTTCGCGGCCGAGGTCGCTCTGGCGGCCGTCGAGCCGATCCCCGCGGACAACACCCGCCTCGTCGGCGACATCTCCGACTTCGCCTGATCCTCACCAGGGGCTGACGCCGGCGCACGGTTCTGCGAGCCTTGACGGATGACTCCGATGGACGGCAGCGGACCGGCATCGGGGGAGTCCGACGCCGTCGTGGCCGCAGTCCGTCCGCCGGCGGACGCCGGGCGGCGTGAGCATCCTTCTCGATGCCGTCGCGGTGATGGTGAACCGGCGGGAGCGCTCGCAGGAACGCCGACGCGCGTTGCGGCGGGCGCCCGGGAGGATCGAGGCGACGGCCGCGTCCGCGGCACGATGACCGTCGATCCGCGGCTACGGCTGGTCACGCACTTCGACACTCCGACCGAAACGTGGTGGTACGAGGACGTCGAGCCGTGGGTGGAGCATTCGCCTGTCCGCTGATGACGTGCCGGACCGTCGGGCGGCCTCGGTCCCGGTCCGTCCGGCCCTTCCGCCGTTATCCGATAATGCACATTATGTCAGTTCGACCGAAGTCCCGTTCTGCAGGGATGGCGATCGGCTCCCCTCAACGCTCCTGCGACAGGACGTCATCGATCGCCGCCGCGCTCCGATGGCAGACCGGGCGCTTCGACGGTGAGGCCTCGGATCACCGCGGCGACGACCATGCGCTGCGTGAGTTCGGCGCTGGTGTCCACGGGCCACTGGCTCACCGACCCGACGTGCGCCGCGACGACCGCCTTCGCCAGGACAGCGGACTCGACGGCGGGGACGCGGCCGTGCACGGCGGCGAGGGCGGCGAAGCGCTCGCCCAGCTCGCGCGAGACGCGGTCGTCGTCGATCATCATCCGCTCGGCGAACTCCGGGTCCGCGGCAGCGCGTGCCAGGAGCACCGACCGCAGGGAGAACCACTCGCGGCTGGACGGGAGCGCGTCGAGGAGAGAGCGTACGGCGCCGTCGAGGGTCGCCGCGCGGTGCTCCTCCTGCAGCTGGACGTCGAGGGCCTCCTGCAGGCTCCCCCACACTCTCGCGGCCTGCTCCTCGTGGAGTGCGAGGAAGAGCTGGTCGACACCGGCGAAGTTCGAGTAGAACGCGCCGCGGGTGAAGCCCGCCTGCGCGCAGATGGCCTCGACGCGCTGGCCGATGGTGCCCGTGCTCTCGAAGAGCTCGGCGGCCGCGGCGAGGAGACGTCGTCGCGTCTCGCTCCTCCGCCGGACCGGAGCCTGCTCGCCTGTGACCACGCCCCCAGCCTATTCGGATCCTTGCGCTGGATGGGCCTTTTCAGTACGTTTCGTTTCCAATGCATACCGTATCGAGAACTGGAACGCCCGAACCTCGACGGCGACGGTCCCCGTGGCTGCCGGCCGCGACCGTCGTGCTCATCGGGGCGGTCCTCGCCTGGCTGAACCGGCTGGAGTGGTGGGGGTGGCTCGTCGTCGCGGCGGCCGCGGTCCTGATCGCGGCCGTCTCGAGGAGCTGGCGGCACCGGCACTGGATGCTGCGTACGGCGGCCTGGGTCGCGTCCGCAGGGCTCGTCGGAGCCGTCGCCCTCGCCGCGGGTCCTCTCCCGGCGACGCGGACGCTCGCCGGTCCGCACACCGCCCCGGTCACGACCCGGCAGGGCGACGTCGTCGGTGTGCACGACGCCGCGGCCGGGGTCGACGCCTTCGCGGGGATCCCCTACGCCGCTCCCCCGGTCGGCCCGCTGCGCTGGGAGGCGCCCCGCCCGGCCCCGCAGCGGTCGGCGACCCTCGTGGCCGACGACTTCGGCCCCTCCGCCGTTCAGCCGGAGCCGACGTTCCTCTCCCGAGCGGCGACCCGCGTGCTCGACCTGCCGCTGGAGGAGACGCTCCTCGGCGGGTACGCGACGGACGAGGACAGCCTCCGCCTGAACATCTGGACGCCGGCCGGCGGGGCGGGCGACTCCAGCCCGGTCCTCGTCTACCTCCACGGCGGCGCGTTCGTCTCGGGGTCCGGCGCCCTCCCCGCCTACGACGGCGCGGCGCTCGCCTCCCGGGGCGCGGTGGTCGTCACCGTCGCCTACCGTCTGGGGGTCCTCGGTTTCCTCGCCGGTGATGTGCTCGGCGGCGGCACCCCGGGGAATCAGGGACTGCTCGACCAGGTCGCCGCTCTGCAGTGGGTGCAGGACAACATCGCCGCTTTCGGCGGGGACCCGGGGCGGGTGACGGTCGCCGGCCAGTCCGCCGGCTCCGGCAGCGCCTGCATCCTCGGGGCCTCGCCCCTCGCGGCCGGCCTCCTCCACGGGATCATCGGGGAGAGCGGAGGATGCCTGGGGTCGGCGGGAGACCGCGAGGCCGGCGACCTCTACGACGACGCCGCCACCGCACGGGAGGCGGCTGCGCGCCTGAGCGAGGCCCTCGGCGGGGCGAGCCTCGCCGAGATGAGAGCCCTGCCGGCCGAGCGCGTCGTCGCGGCCGCCGCGGGCCTCTCGCAGCACTGGTGGCCCTCGATCGACGGCGTCGTCCTCCCCGACACGCCGCTCGCCGTCTACGAGGCCGGTCGGCAGAACGACGTCCCCCTCCTGCTCGGCAGCAACTCCGACGAGACCTCGCTCGATCTGCTGGGAGGCGTCGACCCGGATCCGAACGCCTACGAGCAGGAGGTGCGCCGGGAGCACGGAGACGACGCGGACCGATTCCTCGCGCTGTACCCGGGTGCCGTCGAGGACCAGGTCGTCGACTCCCGGCTGCGCGCCGGCAGCGACCGGACGATGACCGCCCCGATGCGGCTCTGGGCGCTGACGGCCGCCCGGACCGGGCGGGCGGGCGTCCACGCCTACATCTTCACGCGCACTCCCCCGGAGAGCGGACTCGAGCGGTTCGGCGCGTACCACGGCGCCGAGGTGATGTACGCGTACGGGAACCTCGGGGCGGACGGCGACGCCGACTACACGGACGTCGACCGCCGGCTCGAGCAGGAGATGACCGCGCGCTGGCTCGCATTCGTCTCCCACGGCGATCCGGACGCCGCCGGCCGCGAGCGGTGGCCGGCCGTCCAGGAGGATCCGGACAGCGTGCTCGAGTTCGGCGACGTCGTCCGGGTCGCCGAACGCCCGTCCCCCGACGCGGTCGACTTCTGGCTCGAGGGGACGGGCTGACGCGGGGGAGCTCCTCGCGGCGGAACCTCCGGACAGCGGGGAGCCTTCGCTCAGAGCTGCCCGACGAGGTGCGCCTGCCGACCGTCGCGCGCGAAGACCGGGATGACGGCCAGGGGCGCGTCGGCGACGATCCACTGCCCGCCCTCGTGCTCGGCGCCCGTCGAGAGCTCCGTCCACCGCGCCCCGGCGGGCAGGTAGACCCGACGGGAGACGGCTCCGGCGTGCGTGACCGGAGCTACGAGCAGGTCCGAGCCGAAGAGGTACTGGTCGGCCAGATCCCAGGCCTCCGGGTCCCCCGGGAACTCGTGGAACACCGCTCGCAGCACCGGCTGGCCCAGCTCGTGCGCCTCCCGCATCGCCGCGCGCGTGTACGGGCGCAGGGTCTCGCGAAGATGCAGCAGGCGGGTGAGGATCGGCGTGGCCTCCTCGCCGAAGCTCCACACCTCGTTCCCGGCTCCGGTCGCGGCGCGGCGGCTCCCGTCGGCGGCCGTGACCGGGGCCGACGGCGCGCGGTCGCCGTGCAAGCGCATCACGGGGCTGAACGCGCCGAACTGGAACCAGCGCACGAGGAGCTCACGGAACTCCGGATCCGACGGGTCTCCCCCGGCGAATCCTCCGATGTCGGTCGTGAACCACGGGATCCCCGCGACGCCCATGTGGATGCCGGCCGTGATCTGGTGGCGCAGGTCCGCGAAGGTCGAGTGGATGTCGCCCGACCACACGAGCGCGCCGTAGCGCTGACTGCCCGCCCACGCGGTGCGGACGAGGTTGACGATCGCGGTCTCCCCGCCCTCGCTCTGCCCCTCGAAGAAGCCGCGGGAGAACGCCTGCGGGTAGAGGTTGCCGACTTGGACGGCGGGGCCGGCGGCGTAGCGGTAGTTGTCGAAGTCGTAGACGCCGTACTCGGGCTCGGCCTCGTCGAGCCAGAAGAGCCGGATCCCGTGCTCGCCGTAGTTGCGCCGGCACGCCTCCCAGACGAACCTCCGGGCGGCGGGGCTCGTCGCGTCGTAGAACGCGCTCGGACCCTCGAACTGCATGTGCAGGTCCAGGCCCCGCTCGGCCTTGACGAGGAGGTTCCCCTTCTTCATCGCGATGTAGTTCTCGGACTCGACCGACACCTGCGGCCAGACCGAGACCATCAGCTCGATCCCGAGCTCGCGCAGCTCGGCGACCATGGCGGACGGATCCGGCCAGAACTCCTCCTCGAAGCGGAAGTCGCCCATGTGCGGCCAGTGGAAGAAGTCGGCCACGATGACGTCCATCGGCAGGCCGCGGCGCCGGTGCTCGCGGGCGACCTCGAGCAGCTGCTCCTGGTTCCAGTAGCGCAGCTTGCACTGCCAGAAGCCGAGGCCGTGCTCGGGCATCATCGGGACGTGCCCGGTCGCGTCGGCGTAGGCCCGGGTGATGTCGGCCGGGGTCTCCCCCGCGGTCACCCAGTAGTCGAGCTGCTGGGAGGACTCGGCGGACCACTCCGTGCGGTTGGCTGCGAAAGTCGCGCGGCCGATCGCGGGGTTGTGCCAGAGGAACCCGTAGCCGCGGCTCGACAGCACGAACGGGACGCTCGACTGGGAGTTGCGGTGCGCGAGCTCGAGCGTGCAGCCCTTCAGATCGAGGATGTCCTGCTGGTACTGCCCCATCCCGTACAGCTTCTCGTCGGGGGACGTCTCGAACAGCGCGGTCAGCCGGAAGTCGCCGCCCAGGTGCGGACGCTGCTCGCGGGCGCGCAGCTTGAGCGCTCCCCCGCTCCCGAGCTCTCGGAAGAGCAGCTCCCCCCGACGGTCGTAGAAGGAGAGGGAGCAGGAGAGCTCGTGGTAGCCGGTCTGGTACCCGTAGCCCTCCTGCTGCTCGAGGACGACGGTGATGCCGCCGGCGCGCAGCGTCGCCCGCGGTCCCTCGATCGAGACCTCCGGCGCGTGGCGCTCGGGGGCGATCAGCGCCCAGTCGGTGTCGAGGACCTCCCCGGACCGGCGGGCGCGGACCCGGACGCTGTCCCTCCCCCACGGCTCGACGACGACGGTCTCGCCGTCGCCGCGCCAGACGAGGCGGTCCCCCTCGAGCGCGAACGCGTCGGTGTCCATGTGCTCCTGCTTCCTCGAGTCGGGCACGGCGCTCAGTCCTTGACCGCGCCGGCGGTGACCCCGGCGGCGACGTAGCGCTGGGCCACGATCAGCAGCACGGCGGCCGGGATGGAGGCGATCACGGCGGTCGCCATGATCCCGTTCCAGTTGGTGGTGGTCGATCCGATGTAGCGGTAGAGGCCGAGGGTGAACGGCACGATGCTGTTGCCCGAGGTGAGCGAGTTCGCGTTGAGGAAGTCGGCCCAGGCGAACAGGAACGAGAACAGGCCCGCGGTCACGATCGAGTTCCGGCTCAGCGGGATGACGATCGAGACGAAGGAGCGCCAGTTGCTCGCACCGTCGATCCGCGCGGCCTCGATCAGCTCGTCGGGGATGCCGAGCATGAAGGCCCGGAGGATGATCACCGCGAACGGCACGGAGGCGGTCGCGTCGGCGAGGATCAGGCCCGGATAGGTGTTGAGCAGCCCCAGCGCGTTGTAGATCGCGAACAGCGCGGTGACCAGGACGATCCCGGGGATCATCTGGGCGAGGAGGAACACGAACATCACGACGCCGGTCCCCCGCACCCGGAACTTCGCCATCGCGAAAGCGGCGGGCAGAGCGATCGCCAGGGTCAGGATCACGCAGCCGATCGAGATCACGAGGCTCGTGATGAGGTTCGGCAGCTGCGTCGAGAACGCCTGCACGTACCCGTCGAGCGTCGGGTCGCCGGGGAACAGGCTCGGCGGGGTCTGGATCAGGTTCTGCGGCTTGGTCAGCGAGACGTTGACCATCCAGTAGAGCGGGAAGAGGAGGAAGCCGCAGAGCACGATCGCGATGACCACGTCGATCCCGCGGCGCAGCCCTGTGGTGTGCCGGTTCATCCGAGGTCCTCCTTGCGCTGGGCGCGGATGTAGATCACGCCGAAGACGAGGGCGACGATCACGAGGATTTGGCCGGCCGCCGCTCCGACTCCGAACTGCAGGTCGGTGAAGGACTGCTCGTAGGCCCAGGTCGCGAGGGTGTGCGAGCTGTTGGCCGGGCCTCCCTTGGTGAGGATCCAGATGACGTCGAACACCTTGATCGTGTAGACGAGGCCGAGGAGGAGCGTGACGGAGGTCACCGGTCGCAGCAGCGGCCAGGTGATGCTCCAGAAGGACCGCCAGCGCGAGGCGCCGTCCAGTGCCGCGGCCTCGTAGAGGCTCTCGGGGATGCCCTGCAGGCCTCCGTGCAGCAGCACCATGTTGAACGGGATGCCCAGCCAGATGTTGGCGATGATGACCGCCCACAGCGAGACGGACGGATCGGTCAGCCAGCCGACCGGCGTGCCGATTGCGGCGTTCAGGATGCCGAACTGCTGGTCGAAGATCCAGCGCCAGGCCGTCGCCGAGACGATCAGCGGCAGGAGCCACGGCAGCAGGATGAGGGAGCGGAACGTCGCCGAGAGCGGGAACCGGCGGCTGAAGAACAGCGCCAGGGCCATGCCGATCGTGAACTGGCCCACCAGCGAGACCACGGTGAAGACCACGGTGTGCCAGGCGATGCTCGCGAAGATCGGATCGGTGACGACCGTGACGTAGTTGTCGAAGCCGACGAAGGGGGCGATCCCGGTCACGAAGGACGACGGTCCGAAGTCCTGGAGGCTGAGGACGACGCCGCGGATGATCGGGTAGACGAAGAAGACGGCGAGGAAGATCACCACGGGCGCCATGAAGGCGGCGGCGGCGAGGCGGAGGTGGGAGCGGGGTCGGCGGCGGGCGGGCGGCCTGGTGGCCGCCCCGCCCGCGACCGGCGCCGTGAGCACGGCGGGGTCGGTCATGCGGCCGCTACTTCAGGCTCGCCGCGGCGTCGTCGAGGGCCGCCTGCGGCGTCTTCGAGCCGGTCAGCGACTCCTGGATCGCGGTCCAGAGCGCCTTCGAGGTGTCGGGGTAGGCGACGCCGAGGTCGCTGGTGCGTCCCTGCGCGACCGAGATGGCCTCCACCCACGGCTGGAGCGCGGGGTCCTCGGTCGCCTGTTCGGCGGCCGCGTCGGCGTACGGCATGATGTACGACTGGCCGGCCGCCCAGGCCTTCAGGCTGTCGGGCTGGATGACGCACTGCGCGAACTCCGTGGCGAGGGTCTGCTTCGCGGCGTCGGAGGCGACCACCTCGACGAACTCGCCGCCGAGCGGGCTCGGTGCCGCTCCCCCGTCCTTCGCCGGGATCGGCACGACGCCGTAGTCGATGCCCGCCTCGTCGAGGGCGGAGAGCTGCCAGGTGCCGTTGACCATCATCCCGAGCTTGCCCGCGAGGAACTGGTCGCGGACGTCCTGCTGGTTGGCGTTGACGTTCGCCTGCGAGGCCGAGCCGCTCTTCACCAGGTCGGTCCAGAGCGCGAGCGCCGAGACGGCGTCGTCGGAGGAGATGTCCTCGAGGGTCGCACCGGAGCCCCAGAAGAAGGGCAGGAACTGGAAGGTGCCCTCCTCGGTGCCGACCGCGGAGAAGCCGAGCCCGGTGACGTCGCCCGCGGTGAGGGCCTTCGCGGCGGTGGTCAGCTCGTCCCAGGTCGTCGGCGGAGTGACGCCGGCTGCCTCGAAGAGCGCCTTGTTGTAGAAGAGCGCGAGGGTGTTCGAGCCGATCGACGAGCCGTAGGTCTTCC
This sequence comes from Rathayibacter sp. AY1A7, assembly GCF_002930845.1. Taxonomy (NCBI): domain Bacteria; kingdom Bacillati; phylum Actinomycetota; class Actinomycetes; order Micrococcales; family Microbacteriaceae; genus Rathayibacter; species Rathayibacter sp. AY1A7. The sequence goes on from NZ_PSTL01000004.1 coordinate 146,405, forward strand.
CGTCCAGCTGGCCGGCGGCGAGCACGTTCGGGAGGACGTCGCTGGTGTCGAGCCCGGAGGCGGCGTTGTCGACGAGCAGGCCGGTGTCGGCGAACTTCGCGACGTTGGGGTTGTCGAGGACGACCAGGTTCGGCGTGGTCTTCGACGCGGCCGACTGCAGGAGCTTGGTGGTGAGGTCGGGGTCGGAGGTGCGCTCGAGGGTGATCCCGGTCGAGGCCTCGCAGCCGGCCAGGAGCTGGCCGTAGGGGGAGGACGCGTCGTACTGGGTGAAGCTGTCCCAGAGGGTGAGCGACTTCGACGAGTCGTCGCCCGCTCCCTGTGCGCTGCACGCGCTGAGGGCGACTCCGGCGATGAGGACGAGGGAGGCGGCGCCTGCGGCTCGTCGGATGCTGTTCTTCACGGTATTCCTCTCTGAATACGGTCGGAACGAGCGGAGCGCTCGCGCCGGGAAGACCCTCCGGGGGCGCCCGCTGGGGCGGTCCGTCCGGAAGTCGTGGCGAGCCTAACCGAGTCGGAGAACCGGTTCAATAGATTTCGGAGAACCGGTTCACCGATCGCCCGGGGAACGCTCCGGACGACCCGGCGACGTCAGCCGCGCGCCCGCCGCCACGAGGGGACGACGCCCCGGCTGGTGCCCGGCGAGAAGGGCGCGGTGGTGCCGAGTTCCACGACCACCGCGGGCAGCAGCTCCGTCACTCCCGGAGTCGCGGTGCCGGCGAGCTCGTCGAGCACCAGGTCGACCGCCCGCGAGACCATCTCGTCGCCGGGCAGGTCCACCACGGTGACCGGCTGGTCGGCGTGCCGCATCACCGCCTCCGGGGCGATGGTCATGATCGAGCAGTCCTCCGGGACGCGCAGGCCCAGGCCGCTGAGGCGCTGCAGGAACGGCTCGAGCACGCCCGGCCCGTGCGTGACCACGGCGCTCAGGCCGGGGAGCTGCTCCTGCGCCTGCTCGAACCAGTCGTCGACGTCGTCGGTGCTGGGGATGACGGCGCCCCGCACGCCGCGCAGGCGGCACTGGTCGAGGAAGCCCTCGCGGAACCGCAGGGCGAAGGCGTAGCCGCTCTCGTAGGCGTCGGGGCCCATCCCGAGGACCGCGATCTCGACGTGCCCGAGGTCGGCGAGGTGGTCGACGGCGACCCGCGCCGCGCCGTCGAAGTCGAGGTCGATCGCGCTGAACGGGCTGCCCTCGCCCGGGTAGCCGACCAGCGCGGTCGGCAGGCCGATGCTCGCGAGGACCGGCAGCCGGGGGTCGTCCCGGCGGATGTCCATCACGACGAGCGCATCGGCGAGGACGTCGCGCGCGAGCTCCCCCTCGCCCGTGCCCATCATCAGCAGGTCGAAGCCGCGGGCGCGGGCCGCGTACATCGCCGCCCGCACGAAGCGCATGAAGACGTCGACATCGGTCTGCCGCGACTCCGGATCGACGGAGGCGAAGAAGCCGAGGATGTTCGTGCGCCGCAGCGCCAGGGCCCGCGCCATCGGGTCGGGCCGGTAGCCGAGCCGCTCCACGCTCGCGAGCACGCGCAGGCGGGTCGCCTCCGGGAGCTTCTTGTTGCCGGAGAGCACGTAGGACACCGTGCTGCGGGCCACCCCCGCATCGGCCGCGACGTCGCGAATGGTCACCATGGGCTCAGCGTAGTGAGGGCCCGGCGACGGGAGGGCCCGCCGGCGACCCCCTCGACCGGTGGGCAGCAGCGTGCATACCAGGGCGGTCCGGCCGTTCCGCCGTGGGGGGAGAGCCGTCCGCCGCGAGCCGCGCGACGGCGCCGACGGACGCAGGCGGCGGACGAGCAGTCGGTCACGGTTGCGCGTGTATCGACGGGCACGTACGGTCGTCGGGTACCTCGTCGCGAGCCGCGACGTCGGTGCGGCCGCCACACCGGCCGATCCAGCGGCTCGCGGTCACGGGGGCTCCCCGCACGGAAGACGGACTCTTGCGCTCCAGCACCGGTACTGCGTCCACGACGCAGCAGCTGCTCTCGCACTGACGTCCCCCGTGCCCGCCCCTCAGGGGCGAGCCGTTGCTCCCTCGGAGTCCGGTGGTCGTCGTGCGCCGACACCGACCCCTGGAGCACCGTGCCCTCCACTTCCAGCACCACCCCGCCCGCCGTCGTCCTCCACGACTGCACGTTCGCCTGGCCCGACGGCTCCGTCGTCCTCGACCGCGTCACCGCTGCGTTCGGACGCGGGCGCACCGGTCTCGTCGGCGCGAACGGCGCCGGCAAGTCGACCCTCGTCCGCCTCGTCACCGGCGGCCTCTCCCCCACCGCCGGGAGCGTCTCGACGACGGGACCCGTCGACCTGCTGCCCCAGCGCCTCCGGCGAGGGCCCGACGACACCGTCGCCGATCTCCTCGGGATCCGGCATCGCCTGGACGCTCTGCACGCGATCCTCCGCGGCGACGCGGATCCGCGGCACTTCGAGATGCTCGCGGACGACTGGGACCTCGAGGCCCGAGCGCTCGCCGCACTCGGCGACGCCGGTCTCGACCTGGAGGAGGCGGACCTGCTGCGGCCGGTCGCGACCCTCTCCGGAGGGCAGGCCGTCCTCACGGCCGTGACCGGCGTCCGGCTGCGCGGTCGGCCGATCGCCGTGCTCGACGAGCCGACGAACGACCTCGACCGGCGCTCCCGAGGGCTTCTGCTCGACCTGGTCGACCGGTGGCGCGGGACGCTCGTGCTCGTCAGCCACGACCGGGAGCTGCTCGAGCACGTCGACGAGATCGCGGAGCTGCGCGACGGGGCGGTCCGCACCTCGGGCGGGACGCTCTCGGCGTTCGAGGAGCGGCTCGCCCTCGAGCAGGCGGCCGCGGAGCGCGATCTGCGCGACGCCGACCGGCTTCTCCGCGCCGAGCGGCGGCAGCGCATCGCGGCCGAGACGACCATCGCCCGCCGGGCGCGGGCGGGGGCGCGATCGGCGGAGTCGATGCCCGCGATCCTCGCGAACGCGCGGAGAGGACGAGCCGAGGCGACCGCGGGACGGCTGCGCTCCGGGCACGGGGCCGCGGAGGCGCGGGCGCGCGAGCAGGTCGACGCAGCGTCGCGAGCAGTCCGGGACGACGACCGGGTCCGCCTCGACCTGCCGGACCCCGGGGTCGCGGCCAGGCGCCGTCTGGCGGAGGTGACGGTGCGCGGCCGGACGACGGTGCTCCAGGGGCCGGAGCGGATCGCCGTGGTCGGCGCGAACGGGACGGGGAAGACCACCCTGCTCGAGCACCTCGTCGGGGCGCCGGGTGCGCGGGAGCATCCGCTCGCCGGCACCACGGCCCGAGCGCTGACGGAGCGGGTCCGCTGGCTCCCCCAGCGCCGCGAGGGACTCCTCGACGAGGAGGCCACCGTGCGGGAGCACGTCTCCCGGGCCGCGCCGGATCGTCCGGCGGTCGAGCTGCGGAACGCCCTCGCGCGGCTCCTGGTGCGCGGCGACGTGGTCGATCGGAGGATCGCGTCGCTCTCGGGCGGCGAGCGGTTCCGCGTCGCGCTCGCCGGGCTCGTGCTGGCGCAGCCCGCTCCGCAGCTGCTCGTGCTCGACGAGCCGACGAACGATCTCGATCTCGCCACGACCGACCACCTCGTCGACGTTCTCGCCGCCTGGCGGGGCGGCCTGGTCGTCGTCAGCCACGACGAGGCGTTCCTCGACCGGCTCGGACTCCACTCCCGAGTGGTGCTCGACGCGGAGTGACGGCTGGTCCCCCGGCCCCCGGCGGTTCTGGCCTCGACCGGGCCCCTGCCGCCGGGGAGACTGGCCGGGCCCCTCCCGCCCCCAGCGAACGGACCGACGTGCTCACCGGACTCAGCGCCTTCCCCCTCACTCCGCTCCGCGACGACAGCATCGACGAGCGGTCGTTCGCCGCTCTCGTCGAGCGGCTCGCGCGGGCGGGAGTCGACTCGATCGGCGCACTGGGCTCGACCGGCTCGGCTCCGTACCTGGACCGCGGCGAGCGCCGGCGCGCCGCCGAGATCGCCGTCCGCAGCGCCGGTCCGGTGCCGGTCGTGGTCGGGATCGGGGCGCTGCGCACCTCGCAGGTGCTGGCGCTCGCCGAGGACGCGCAGAGCGCCGGGGCGAGCGCGGTGCTCCTGGCGCCGCTCGGCTACCAGCCGCTGACGGACGAGGACGTGCTCGGGCTCTACGAGGACGTGACGGCTCAGCTCTCGGTGCCGCTCGTCGTGTACGACAACCCCGGGACGACGCGCTTCTCCTTCTCCGACGACCTCTACGGGGCCGTCGCCCGGCTGCCGCAGGTCGCCTCCCTCAAGATCCCCGGCGTGCCGGAGGGACCGGGCGCCGCGGCGGCGCGCGTCCGCGAGATCCGGGCGCGGGTGCCGGAGGGGGTCACTGTCGGGGTCTCGGGGGACGCCGCGGGTGCGCGCGGGCTGCTCGGCGGCTGCGACGCCTGGTACTCGGTGATCGGCGGCCTCTTCCCGCGGACGGCGCTGTCGATCGCCCGGGCGGCGCAGTCGGGCGACGAGGCGGCGGCGATCGCGGGATCGGCGCGCCTGCAGCCCGTCTGGGACCTCTTCGCGGAGCACGGCGGCAGCTACCGCGTGGTCGCGGCGATGGCGGAGCAGCTCGGTCTCGCCGAGGCGCGCTGCCTCCCGCGTCCGGTCCGCGGGCTGGATGCACGGGCGCGGGCCCGGGTCGCGGAGGTCCTGGCGGAGCTGGGGCCTGTGCTGGAGTGATCCGCGGGCGGGTCGGCGGGAGGACGGCTCGGACGGCGTGGTCGTTCCGGACAGCCGGAGGGGCGGGCCGGGGATGTCCCCGACCCGCCCCTCCGGCGGAGCACGCGAGCTCAGCAGGCCTTGGACGCGCGGTAGGTGTTGCGTCCCGCCGCCACGAACAGCGCGTCGAGGACTCGGGCCTTGCCCGGCGCCACGGAGTAGCAGCTGCCGTCGAAGTCGGCGATGATGTCGGCCTTGCGCTCGACCGTGCTCGACCCGCAGTTGCGGAAGACGAGAGCGCGCTGGCGCAGGACGCCCTCGGGTCCGAGGGTGGCGCCGGTGGCCACCTCCTGGGCTCCGCACGCGTAGTTCCCGGCGTTCACGTACTGTCCGTTCGCGACCTCGGCCGCGGAGGCGGGCGTCGCGACAGCGACGACGCCGACGGAGGCGATGGCGCCCGTGAGGGCGAGGGTGGCAAGAGTTCGTCGAAGAGTCATGGACGTTTCTCCTTCTGCTTCTCGGTCCCTTCACGCTGGCACCGGTCCGCCGACGAGCGCGAGGAACCTGGGAGCCTTCACACCGGGGGGCCAGACCGGTGCGGGGAAGTGCTCCCAAACGGGGCGAAAGGGTCGGAACCGGCGGGGCGGACGATCAGGAACGGGCCTCTCCTTCGCCTCCTGAGCGCCTCGATCCGCCGCCGATGCGGTCGCCGAGCCGCCGACCGTTCCGTCCGTGCGGCGTCGTCCCTCCGCCGTCCCGCGACTGGCGCGCATCGACGGGTCGTCCGGCCGGTCCTCCGGCTAGCGTTGCAGGCACACCCCCCGCCCACCCGGACCGCTCCGCCGACCTCGTCGGTTCGCGGTCCCTGCACGAGGAGCCCCCGTGTCCCCCGACGATTCCGCAGGACCCCCCTCTCGAACTCCCGGCCTCCGGCGGCGCACCGTCGTCGGCGGCGCCCTCACGGGTGCTCTCGCTCTGGGCGCGGCGACGCTCCCGGCCGCCTCCGCCGCCGCCTCCCCCGTGCCGGGCCTGCCCGGGGAGAAGACCCGCACGATCAACGTCCGGACGAAGAACCGCGGCGTGCTCTACGACGTCCTCACGGTCTCGATCGCGGGCGACCTCGCGCGGATCTTCGTGCCGCAGACGGTGAAGCCGCGGCAGGCCGCGGCGGTACCGGTGATCTGGTTCATCCACTCCGCGCAGGCCGACCACACCTCGCTGTCCAGCGTCTTCGCGTACCCGGCCGAGCTCGCCGTCGAGCGGGGCGCCATCGCGATCTGTCAGACGCTCGGCGGAACGATCTGGACCAACGACACCGCGCAGAAGCACCAGCGGAACGGCTACGCCTACCTCTCCGGCCAGTTCCCGATCGCCGCCAGCTACCTCTGGGCGATGTCGGCCGGCGGCGCGCTCGCGTGCGAGGACTACGGCGCGCGAGTCTTCCCCGGCATCAACGGCGTCTACCTGGTCAACGGCGTCTACGACCTCCGCGACACCCACGACCGCACGACGCGGGGCCGCTTCTCGATCGGCGGTGCCTTCGGCGGCAGCACCGCTCAGATCGACTCCCACAACCCGAAGCGGCTGCCCGCCTCCGCCTGGGCCGGCGCGAACATCCGCGCGGTGGTGTCCGACACGGCCCACCCGGACCCGAGCGTGCCGCCGGCACTGCACGGGCTCGCCCTCGTGAAGAAGGCGACGGCCACGGCCAGGGAGGCGACCGTCCGGACGCACGCGCTCGGCCACAACGCACCGTCGTGGGTGAACCAGGACGGCATCGATGCGATCTTCCGCTGGCACGCCGGGCTGGCCGCCGCGCCGGCGCCGTCGGCGACGCCGACCCCGACGAAGACCCCCGTCGTCCGCCCGTCCACCGCGGGCCGCTGGGACTTCGACCAGGCGGACGCTCCGTACGCGGGAGGGTCGGGGTCCCCGTTCCGACCCCGCTGAGCGGTCAGGACGCGACGGCGTCCCTCGGGATGCGCTGACCGTCACGGGCCCGCGGCGGGAGCGCTCGGCCGCAGTGAGACCGGGCCTACGTCCCCTCCGCGGAGCTCCGCGGCGCCCTCTTCCGGACAGGGCCGCTAGAGGACATTGTCAGCGGCGGGACGGCCGTGCCACGGTTCGAGGACGGCCGATGAGGGCCGTCCCGATCGAAGGCAGCACATGCGCTCCAGCACCGTCCCTCGTCCGCCCGCCGTCGAGGACGGCACGTCGCAGCCGCGGGATCCAGGAGCGGCGCGGCGGCTCCGGCGGGGTCTGCTCGGGCTGATCGCGGCCGTCGCGCTCCTCGTCGGCACCGCCGTTCCTCTCGCGGCGGTCGCCGCTCCGTCCGCCCCGGTCCTCGGGGTGGCGGCCTGGGGAAGCAGCACCGACGGGAAGACCACGGTCCCGGCCGGGGTCGAGGGCGTCCTCTCCCTCGCCGCGGGCCGGACCCACAGCCTCGCCGCGAACGGCGACGGCGGGGTCGTCGCCTGGGGCCGCGGGTCGTACGGGCAGACCAGCGTCCCCGACGGTCTCACGGGGGTCGTCGCGGTCTCCGCCGGCGACTACAGCAGCCATGCGCTGAAGAGCGACGGGACCGTCGTCTCCTGGGGCTACGACGGCGACGGGCAGGTCTCGAGGAGTGCCGCGCTGACCGGGATCGTCGCGATCTCGTCCTCCCGCGACAACAGCCTCGCGCTCGGCAACGACGGCACCGTCACGTCGTGGGGCAGCAACGGGCTGGGCGAGGGCCTGGTCCCGGCCGGCCTCGGAGGCGTCACGGCCATCGCCGCGGGCCAGCGCCACAGCCTCGCCGTGTCCGGCGGGAGGGTGATCGCCTGGGGCTGGGACCTCTACGGGCAGACCGACGTCCCCGCGGGGCTCGAGGGCGTGGTGGCCGTCGCGGCGGGAGAGACCCACAGCCTCGCGCTGAAGGAGGACGGCACCGTCGTCGCCTGGGGCGCGAGCTCCGACTCGGTCGTCGTCGACTACGGCCAGACCACGGTGCCGGAAGGCCTGTCCGGGGTCGTGGCGATCGCCGCCGCGTCCGACTACAGCCTCGCGCTGAAGGGCGACGGCACGATCGTCGGCTGGGGCCGGAGCTCGGCCGGGCAGTTGCAGTTCCCCGCCGGCCTCGCCGGCACGACGGCTCTCGCAGCCGGACCCGATCACGTGCTCGCCCGGGGCCCGCGTCCGGTCCTGACGGCGGATGCTCCTCCCGCGTCCGGGCCGCTCGGAGCGGCCGCCTCGTACACCTTCGCGGCCGACCGCCCCGCCTCGTTCGCGGTCGCCTCCGGCTCCCTCCCCGACGGCCTGTCCCTCAGCGCGTCCGGGGTCCTCTCCGGCACGCCGACGACCGCGGGCACGTCCACCTTCGCCGTCTCCGCGCGGAACCCCTTCGGCGCCACCGTCGGGGCCCCGCACACGTTCGCCGTGGCGGAGACGACGGTCGCGCCGACCCTGGCCGGCGACCCGCCCGCCGCGACGGTGGGCACCCCGTACGACTTCGACTACAGCGTGACGGGCACACCGGCGCCGACGGTCTCGCTCGTCTCCGGAACGCTCCCCGCCGGCCTGAGCCTCGATGATCGTGGCGGCCTGACCGGGACGCCGACGACCGCCGGACGCTCCACCTTCACCCTGCGGGCCTCGAGCGCTGCGGGGAGCGCGGAGACCACCAGCACCGTCGTCGTCTCCCCCGCCGCCGCTGCACCGGGGATCTCCGGTACCCCCGGGCCGGGCGTCGTCGGCACCCCCTACGACTTCGGCTACACCGTCTCGGGCTTCCCCGCGCCGTCGGTGGCCGTCTCCTCCGGTGCGCTCCCGTCCGGCCTCACCCTGACTCCGGCCGGGCGCCTGACCGGGACTCCGTCCGCGCCAGGCACCTTCACGTTCACGCTGGCGGCCCGCGCCGGCACCGCCTCCGCGGAGACCACCAGCACCGTCACCGTGTCGTCGCCGACGGTCGCGCCGACCCTCTCCGGGACGGTCGCGGCCGGCGTCGTCGGCTCGGCCTACGACTTCCGCTACGCGGTGAGCGGCACGCCCGCTCCATCGGTCTCCCTGGTCTCCGGCGCACTGCCCGCCGGACTCACCCTCGACGCGACCGGGCGCCTCTCCGGGACGCCGACCACGGCCGGGACCACCACCTTCAGCATCCAGGCCGCGAACTCGGCGGGCACGGCTCGGGCGACGAGCACGCTGACGGTCTCGCCGAAGCAGGTCGCGACGAAGGCCGATCTGCGCGTCGACCTCTCCGGGCCGGCCTCGGCGGTGAAGGGGAGGACGCTCACCTACACCCTCATCACGACGAACGCCGGTCCGGCTGCGTCTGGGTCGGTCTTCTCGCAGGTCGTCCTGCCCGCGGGTGTGCAGTTCGTCTCGGCGACAGGCTCGTACACCAGGGTCGGGAACGTCGTGGGGTTCCAGCGGGCCGGCCTGGCGGACGGGCGGACCGTGTCGGAGAAGATCACGGTGAGGGCGGCCGTCTCGGGCACGGCGACCGCGCTGGCGGCGGCGTTCTCGACGAAGACGCCCGACCCGTCCATCCGCAGCAACGCGGACACGGCGAGCACGACGATCCGCTGACCGCGGGAGCGTGACGGCGGGCGGTCCCTCGCGGGCCGCCCGCCGTTCTCGATGCGGGAGCGTCGAGGTCCGCCGCGTCCGCGCCTCGTCTTCGACCGCTAGCCGGCCCGAGGGCGGTAGAAGCGCACGACCGGGAGGGCAGCCGTCGGAGCCTCGCGCACGACGATCTCGAGGCGCTGGATCAGGGCCGGGACGGTCGGCGTGGTCTCGAGCCGGCACTCGAGCTCTCCGTCGCGGCCCGGCAGGAGGAAGGCCGCCTGCGCCGCGGAGGCGCTCCAGAGCAGCCGCTCCACCAGCGGCCTCGCGGTCGGGTCCTCGGCGAGCCCGCCGATCTCCGCGATCGCCGTGGCGAGGCGGCGGGCGCGCACGTCGGCCGGCACATCGCTCAGCAGGTTGGGGCTGAACAGGGCGCCGCTGCCCGGCTCCCCCGCCCGGGTGAGGTCTCCCGCGACGATCGCGGCCTCGACGGCGGCGGCCGCGGCGAGCGTCCACGGGAGGAGGGTGATGGTCCGCGCCGGAGGAGCGGTGTCCTCGAGGGCGGCGCGGAGGAGTCCCGTCGCGGCGGCGGCGAGCTTCGCCCCGTTCGCGGTCGCGAAGACCACGGCCCCCAGGCCCGACTCCAGATGCCACCGCATGTTCGACGACCAGCCCGGCAGGCCGCCGGAGTGGTGGGCGATCCCGCCGAAGCGGACGTCGTGCTCGACGACGAGGCCGAACCCGTACGCGGAGCCGTCGAGCGTGCTCTCGACGGCGCGAGGGCTCAGCGCGGGGACCGGCGTCCAGCCGCGCTGCATCTCGCGGCGGGAGGCACGGCTCAGCACCGGGTCGTCGTCCGCGCCGTCCTCGCCCTCGAACGCGGAGGAGAGCCAGCCGCTCCAGCGGGCGATGTCGCCGACCGTGCTGAACATGCTCGCGGCGCAGGCGCCCGCTCCGGTGCCGGTCACGGGGCGGGGCACCCAGGTCGCTCCGTCGTCGAAGGTGCTGAAGCCGGCCGCCAGGTCGGTGCCGTCGGGGTAGTCGCCGCTGTCGTAGCGGGTGTCGTGGAGGCCGAGCGGCTCGAGGATCGTCCGCGTCGCGAAGGACGGGAAGTCCTCCCCGGTCACGTTCTCGACGAGCACGCCGAGCAGCCAGAAGCCGATGTTCGAGTACTGGTAGACCTCACCCGGCCGCTCCGTGAAGGTCAGCCCGCGGCCGACGACCTCGAGGAACTCCTCCCGCGTCAGAGCCATGACGTCGTCGGCCCAGCCGTTGTCCTCCGGGAGCCCCGAGCAGTTGCTGAGGAGCATCCTGATCGTCACGGGCAGCGGCAGGCCCGCGGAGTCGAGCGGATCGGCGAATTCCGGCACGTGGTCGGCGACGCGGTCGTCGAGGCGGAGCAGCCCGCGGTCGCGCAGGATCAGCACCGCCGCCGCCTCGAAGCTCTTCGACATGGAGGCGATGCGGTGCACGGTCCCGGGCCCGGGAGCGGCGCCGTCGAGGCGGTACTCGCCGCGGCCGTGGTGGACGAGCAGCCCGCTGCGGTCGAACAGGGCCCAGCTCACCGAGGGGGCCGGCGGCGCCTCCTCGTCGAACCACCGGGCCAGCCGGTCCTGGAGCGGCGGGGAGAGGAGCGTCGGCCGAGGGAGCGTCATGCCCTCATCCTCCCGCACGCGGCACAGGCCGCCGCGGTCCCGCGGGTCACCGCGGGAGGACGCCGTCGGGGCTCAGCCAGTCCGGGCGGCTCCCCTCGACCGCGTCCAGGACGTCCTCCTGCGGGCCGGTCGCCGGTCTCCGCGGCGACGATGATCCGGTCGTCGACGGGAGCGGAGGGGCCCGCCGTGCATCCGGCGAGCATCCCGATCAGCAGCACTCCCCCGGCGACGCGCGCCCGTCCGCTCACCGTCGAGCGTCGCGGCGACGGCTGCTCCGGCGGGCTGACGAGTCCCGGCGAGAGCCCGAGCGGCCGCCGGCACCTGCGAGCCGGACGAGGAACTTCTCAGGTCCTCTTGCGTGTCGCAGGCGCGGAACCTAGTTTTGTCGAACCGGTTCGAAGCACTGTTGCTCCGACCCCGGACCGACGCCCGCCGTCGTCCGGCCGGCTGTCCCCACAGAAAGTGACCAGCGTGACAACGATGTCCTCCCCGAGGCGCGGCACCCGCTCCCTCGCCCTCGCGCTGAGTGCCGCGACACTCGCCGCCCTCGCCGTCGCTCTCCCGAGCGCCGAGTCCGCCTCCGCGGCCGACACCTCCGTCCCCGCCGACGCGCTCATCCTCCAGTACGACTTCGAGCAGGGGCAGGTGTCCGGATCCACGGTCGCCGACCTCTCGTCGAAGAAGCTCGACGGCACCGTCGTCAACAGCGCGAGAGCGACGTACGTCGCGGGTCGGAAGGCCGGTACGACCGCGATCGACCTTCCCGGGGGCGCGGCGAACTCGACCTCCGCGCCGTACCTGACCGTGCCGAACGGGCTCTTCCAGGGCGTGACGCAGACCACCGTCTCCGCCTGGACGAAGTGGTCCGGCACCGGAGGCTTCCAGTGGCTGTGGTGCCTGGGCATCAGCCCCGACGCCGCGTCGGCCTTCGCTCCGTCGTTCGACGGCGGCAGCGCCCGCGCGATCATCAAGCAGCTGAAGGACGGCGGCGAGACCGGTGTCTCCAGCTCCTCGCCGCTGCAGAAGGACCAGTGGGTCAACGTCACCGCGACGATGGACGGCACGACCGTGACCCTGTACCTCAACGGTCTGCAGGTCGCGACGGCTCCCGCCTCCGTCGATCTCGCGAAGCAGCTCTACTCCGCCTCCGCCTCCAAGAGCGGCAACATCGGCCGGGCGCTCTGGAACGTGCACCCCTACTTCGACGGAGCGATCGACGACTTCCGCGTCTACGACCGGGCTCTGACCGCCGCTCAGGTCCGGGGTCTGGCGGGGGACGCCGCGCCGGCCGTCACCGGCGTTCTCTCGACGAGCGTCGCGGTCACCACCGGCATCGGCGTCGCGCCGGCCCTGCCGGGGGTCCCCGCCACCTACTCCGACGGCGTGAACCGCGACGCCCCGGTCACCTGGGAGAGCGTCCCCGCCTCCGCGTACGCGAAGCGCGGCACCTTCACCGTGAAGGGCACCGTCACCGGCCTCGGCACCGCGATCACGGCGACCGTCACGGTGCGCGCACTCGACGAGATGACCATCGACCTCGGCACGAGCACCGGGGAGTTCATGGGCGGCGCGTCCGGCACCCTCTACGGGGTCTACGGCGAGGGCCTCCCCTCCGACAACCTCCTCGAGGGGATCGACCTGCGCACGGTCTCGACCAAGGCGCAGGACGGGCCGCAGCATCCGGGCGCCGACGCGCTCAGCGTCGCGAAGGCCGTCGCCGACACCTCGGACGGCGACACCTACATCTACATGACGGACATCTACCGCGGCTTCCCCTACGAGTGGCCGGGCAGCACTCCCCAGGAGAAGCTGGCCGACTACCAGGCGAAGATCGCCACGCAGGTCGACCAGGTGCTCGCGCTCCCCGAGGAGTACCAGGACAACATCGTGTTCGTGCCGTTCAACGAGCCCGAGGGCAACATGTTCGGCAACGGGAAGTGGAGCTACGACGGGAAGAGCTGGCTGGAGGACCCGACCGCGTTCTTCGCGGCCTGGGACAGCACCTACGCGCTGATCCGCGACAGGATGCCCGACGCCCGCATCGCCGGACCGAACACCAGCGTCCTCTACGACCAGGTCCGCGGGTTCATGACCCACACGCTCGAGCAGGACACCGTCCCCGACGTGATGACCTGGCACGAGCTGAGCGCCCCGGGTGAGATCCGCACCAACGTCGACCGCTTCCGGGCCTGGGAGGACGAGCTGTACGCGGGCACGTCCTACGCCGGGAAGCACCTGCCGGTGAACCTCAACGAGTACGCCTTCAACTACCACACCTCCGTGCCCGGCCAGATGGTCCAGTGGATCAGCGCGCTCGAGGACAAGAAGGTCGACGGCGACATCGCCTACTGGAACATCGACGGCAACCTCTCCGACTCCGCGGTGCAGGCCAACCGCGCCAACGGCCAGTGGTGGCTCCTCAACGCCTACGCCTCGATGACCGGCGACACCGTCGCGGTCACGCCGCCCAAGCCCGGCCAGAGCTACACCCTCCAGGGCGTCGCGACCCTCGACACCGCGGCCAAGCAGGCGAGAGCCCTCTTCGGAGGCGTCGGCGGCTCGCAGAAGGTCGCGTTCGAGCGCATCCCGGCCGCCACTTTCGGCTCGAAGGTCCACGTGGAGGTCAGCGAGATCCGCTGGACCGGCCAGGTCGGCGACTCGGGAGCCCCGCAGACGGTCAAGGAGTTCGACGCGTCCGTCGTGGACGGCGCCCTCTCGCTGGACTTCGGCGGATCCCTCCCCGCGCTCGACATCGACTCCGCCTACGAAGTCGTCCTGACCCCGGGCGCCAACGCGTCGTCGCCGTCCGCCTCGCCCGTCGACTTCCGCCAGAAGTACGAGGCCGAGGACGCCCGCTACACCGGATCGCGGAACCTCAACGGACCCGAGGGCTCGCCGACCAACGTCGGCGGCTTCTACACCTCGGGCGGACGCAACGTGGGCGGGATCCGCACCGGCGGTGACCTGAAGCTCGACTTCGCGGTCACCGTCCCGAAGGACGGCGAGTACGACCTCAGCGTCTTCGCCAACTCCCTCAACACCTACGCCGCCAACGCCCAGCAGGGTCCGATCAACGCGTTCCTGAGCGTCGACGGCGCTGCGGAGCAGGAGATCCTCCTTCCGCTGGCCTACAAGTTCGTGGTCTGGGACCACGCGGACACCAAGGTGAAGCTGACCGCCGGCACCCACACGATCTCGCTCGCCGCGAAGAACCTCGCCGGCACGAAGTCGACCGTGGGCGACGCGATCGTCGACAAGATCGAGCTCTCCCTCCCCAGCGCGGCCGCCGCGACCTCGATCCACGAGGCCGAGACCGGCACGCTCGACAACGGAGCGACGGCCGACTACTCCCGCGCCGGCGTCTCCGGCTCGGGCACGGCGACGCTCACCAGCGGCGCCTCCACCACCGTCTGGGGCTACTCCGCGAAGGACGCGCCGTCCTCCGTGACCGTGGACACCCTGGGCGGCGGCACCGGCGACCTCTACGTCAACGACGTGAAGGTCGGGCCGGTGGGCGCGAGCTCGACCCGCCAGGTCTTCCTCTCGGGCGGCGTGAACAAGATCGAGGTCGTCGGCACGAGCGGCACGCTCCTCGTCGATCGGATCGTCATCGGAGCGAGCGCGAACCCGCCCGCGACGACGAGCTACGAGGCGGAGGCGGCCACGATCACCGGCCCCGCCACGGTCCGCGACCTGTCCTTCGCGTCGGGCGGCAAGGCCGTCGGGAACATCGGCGGCGGACGCGACGGCGACTCGACCCTGACCTTCGGCGACGTGAAGGCCGAGCAGGACGGGACCTACGCGCTCACGCTGCGCTACTCCAACGAGGAGCAGTCCCCCGCGACGCACTACAACCCCGACCCGCTCGCCCGCCACGCGGACATCACGGTCAACGGAGTGACGCAGCGCGTGCTCTTCCCGCACACGTTCCACCAGAACCAGCTGTGGGACCTGAGCGTGCCGGTCACGCTCAGGAAGGGCTCGAACACCATCGCGATCACCTCGAAGGAGCTCCCGGGGTTCGACGGGACGACCTACCTCTCCGACACCTTCCCCGGCGTCCTGCTCACCTCGCAGTACGCGCCCAACATCGACAGGATCTCGGTCACGCCCTTCGTCGGGCGGACAGCGGGCCTGACGGTGAGCGGCACGGCGGCCTCGCGCTGCACCGCGGGGAAGGTCACGATCACGGGGACGGCGACCAACACCAGCGCGGTCGCCGCTGACATCACGATCGGCTCGGCCTGGGGCACGAAGACCTTCACCGGGGTCGCTCCCGGCAAGACGGTCTCAGCCGCCTTCAGCACCCGCGCTGCGAGCGTCGGAGCCGGCGCTCTCGACGTGCGGATCGCGGGGACGGTCGACGGCGCTGCCGCGAGCGGATCCACGGCACCGGCCTACGGTGCGGCGCGCTGCGGCTGATCCGTCCAGAACGCCCTGACGCGGCCGGGCACCTCGTGCGCCCGGCCGCGTCGGCGTGTCGTCGGGACCGGACGTTCCCCGACGGGGACGGCCGCGCCGTGGACGAGCAGAGCGTCGGAGCCGCAGCGTCCGGTCCTCGCTCCGGGGACGCGGCGCCCGAGTTGCGTGCGCCGCGCCGCACTGCCACTCTCGACACGGTTCGAGCGGGGGTGGAGATGGCCACGATCGGAGACGTCGCGAAAGCGGCAGGGGTCTCTCGCAGCACTGTGTCGTACGTCCTCTCCGGCAAGCGCAGCATCTCCGCCGAGACGCGCAAGCGCATCGAGGACGCGATCGCCGAGCTCGACTTCACGGTCAACGCCGGAGCACGGGCGCTCGCGACGCGCCGCACCATGGCGCTCGGCCTGCTCGTCCACTTCGACCCGGACGAGTTCGCGCCCGCGATGGTCGAGTACGTGCTCCCCATCACGGCCCGCGCCCGCGAGCTCGGCTACGACGTGCTGCTGGCCACCGAGGCCGACGGGGCGGCTGCCGTCCGCCGACTCACGCGCTCCGGCCAGGTCGACGGACTGATCCTCCTGAGCGTCGCGGACGACGACGACCGGCTGCCCGTCCTGCGCGCCTCGCGGCGGCCCGGTGCCGCCCTCGGCGTGCCCGCGGACGCCTCCGGGGTGGACGTCTTCGACCTCGACTTCGGCGACGCGGCCCGCCTGCTGATCGAGCACCTGGGCGCCCTCGGGCATCGGAGCATCGGTCTCGTCACCCCTCCTGAGCGCGTCTTCGACCGCGGAGGGACCTACGGGCTCCGGTTCCGCGAGTCGGCTCTCAAGACCGCCGGTCGGCTCGGGATCGAGCTGGTGATGCGCCCGGCCGCCACCGCCGCCGACGCCGTCGAGCCGATGATCACGGCGTTCCTCGACGACAACCCCGGACTCACGGCGCTGGTCGTCCACAGCGACCGGACCATCGCGATGCTTCCCGCGATCCTGGGCCGACGCGCTGTCGCCGTGCCCGGGCAGCTGTCCGTCGTGAGCCTGTACTCGGCCGAGTTCGCCCGCGACTTCTCGCTCCCCTACAGCTACGTCGAGACGGGTGCCGCCGAGCTCGGCGCGCACCTGGTCGACACGCTCGTCGAGCGGATCGAGCAGCCGTCCCGCGGCGAGGAGCCGTCGATCCGCCTCCTGCCCGCGCGTCTCGTCGACCGCGGGAGCGCCCGCGCGGTCTGAGGACCGCTCCGGAGCCCCCGAGGCCCGGTCAGAATCGCGAGGCGACCTCGTAGAGGACCTCGTCGTCGCCCGCGTAGACGCCGTCGCGCCGCGGCCAGTGCGCGATCACGTCCGTGAAGCCGAGCTCCTCCGCCCGGCCGGCCATGTCCTCGAACCGGGCGACGCTCTCGAGGGAGTAGTCGCCCCCGGAGTCGAGCGAGAGGTGGCGCTCGACGGTGCGCGGGTCGCGCCCGGCCGCCTCGAGCGCCGCATCGAGCCGCCGGGAGAGGGACGCGACCGCCCGCCACCACTCCTCGCTCGACACTCCCTCCGGGCCGGTCGTGACCCAGCCCTGCCCGCGCTCGGCGACGAGCGCGAGGCCCTTCGGCCCGTTCGCGGCGAGGACGAACGGGACGCGGGGGCGCTGCACGGGCTCGCCCACCATCCGCGCCGAGCGGGCGGTGAACCACTCCCCCTCGAGGTCCACTCCGCCCGAGCCGGGCTCCTCGAAGCGCAGCAGCGCGTCAAGGGCCGTGACGAACTCGGTGAAGCGCTCGTGCCGCTGCCGGGGCGAGTAGTCGGGCTGCCCGAGCACGCGCGCGTCGAAGCCCGTGCCGCCCGAGCCGACCCCGAGGATCGTCCGACCGCCCGAGATCTCGTCCAGCGTCGCGATCTCCTTCGCGAACGGCACCGGGTGGCGGAAGTTCGGGGAGGCCACGAACGTGCCCAGGCGGAGCGTCTCGGTCACCATCGCGGCAGCGGTGAGGGTGGGGACGGTCGCGTGCCACGGCTGGTCGGCGAGGGAGCGCCAGGAGAGGTGGTCGTAGGTCCACGCGTGGTCGAAGCCCAGGCCCTCGGCCGACTGCCACTTCCGGCGGGCCTCGGCCCACGGGTCCTGCGGGAGGATGACGATGCCGTGTCGCATCGTCCGAGTGTACGAGCGCCGTCGGGTCAGAGCGCGGCGGGCGGCACCGGGGGCGGATCGGGCACCTCGTCCACGACCGAGCGCGGGACCATCCCGGGTCGGCATCCGCACGCGCAGGCGCAGCGGTTCCCGCTCCGACGCGCCGAGCAGCTCGCGGGCGGCGCTCCGCACCTGCCGCGCCAGCGCCGGGTGCACGGCCCCCGGATCCTCGAACGCGGCGACCAGCTCGCGCAGCACTCGGGTGGTGCTCCGCGGGTCGCCGTCCTGCCTGGGCATCGGATCGGCCCCTCACTCTCGGCACGGCCGTCAGGGTCCCGGCGGTGCAGCGGATGTCTCGCGCCGACGGTAGGGCCGGGACGGCGCCGTGGCACTGAGGTTGACAACGGGAGGACCCGGCGGATCGCGGTGCGCGGGGTGCGATCCGCGCGAGGGCGGTCCTGCTGGGGATCGACGGCCACCGCCGGGAGAACCCGCTTCCCACGATCGCGCCCGTCCGGTCGCGGCTGCTCTCGGGGCGTGATCACGACGACGGAGCGGGTGGACGACTGGGTCGAGGGCTGGTGCCGGGCACGCGGCGTGCAGCGCGTCCGCGAGGACGGGGCATGGCTGGTCGATGTCGGAGCGGAGTCGCGCACGCGGGAGCGGATCCTGGTCGATCCGTCGCCCTCCGCGCCGCAGGCGGGCGCCGAGCGGGTGGCCGGGCCCCAGGAGTGGCTGACGGTCATCGGCCTGGGCGAAGACGCCCGCCTCGCGCCCGCCGCCGGGCTGGAGCTCGTCGCGGGCGACGAGAGCCTGATGGCGGCGCTCCTCGGCCCGGGCCGCACCGCCGAGGGTGCCCTGCTCGCGGGAGCCGTGCTCGAGGCCGCCGACGGAGTGGCGAGCGTCCGGCTGCTGGTCGGCGGAGTCGTCGCCGCTCAGGGCACCGCCGCCGTGCACGGGACGGTCGCGGTTCTGGACCGGATCGAGACCGATGCGCGGTTCCGCCGACGCGGGCTGGGACGGCGGGTCGTCGACGCCCTCACCGCCTGGGCCCGGTCCGAGGGTGCACGGAGCGGTCTCCTCGTCGCCAGCACGGACGGCCGCCCCCTCTACCTCACCCTCGGCTGGGAGGTGGTCGCGCCGGTGCGCATCTGGCGCGGGGCCGCACTCCGAGATCCGGGACAGGGCTGCGCGGCCGCCGGGCGATGATCCCCCGCCGTACGGCCCTCCGGGAGCGCACGTCCGCCTGAGTACGGAATCCCGCGCAACGGATACAGGCGGCGGAGAACGGCGAAGCAGCCGTGAAGCGGCCGCCCGCCGAAGTGTATTCAGCCGATAACACCACCCTCGAAAGAGGGACGCCCGCTATCGCTCGAACGGCCTTGTCCGAGAAGCGGATCATCCGCTTCTCGGACTCGTGTCACCGCCCTCGGGTCGTCACCCGAGAGCGCCCTTCTCGGCCGAGTAGAGCTGCTTCACCTGCTCCGCGGTCAGCGCCCGGTCCCACACCCGCAGTCGGGCGAGGGAGCCGGCGAAGCGGTTGATCATCGTGCCGTCCCGGCCGACCGCTCCGACCACGAAGTCGCCGGGAGCCGCGTTGAGGCCGTCGGGGTAGACGTAGGGGTTCTTGGCGTAGGTCGCGCCGAGCTTGTCGGTGTACACCGGGTACGCGGTGGCGGCGCCGTCGAGGTACGAGACCGCGACTGCGCCGTCGTACGTCCCGACGTGCAGCTGCCACACGCCGCGCGTGATCCGGCGGGGCTCCACCGAGTAGTCGCGCGAGTACGGGTAGCCGGGCGTCGGCCCGCCGAGCTTCGAGACGTGCATGCACACGCGCTCCCAGCCGCCGTACTCGGGGAGGTTGTTGAACAGCGCGTAGGAGCGCAGCGGCCCGACCGTCGACTCCTCCCAGACGCCCGCGATGCAGGCGCCGTCCGCGGCGGAGTTGAGCACCCACACCGCGATCGTCACCTGGCCGGTCGAGGCGCCCAGGTTGAGCGGGCCGACCTCGTCCTTGGGGACGACCAGGTGGTCCGTCGTCCCGTTGAGGGCGACTCCGGTGCCGAACGGCGTGGCGACGGCGCGGGCGGAGGAGCCCGCGCCCTGCCGGAGCGCCGGAGCGCCCGCGACGGCCGAGGCGAAGGGGGCGGCGCTCTCGGCGAAGGACCACTCCGCGATCGGCGTGGGCACGGTGACCGTGGGGACCGGAGCGGCGTCGCCGACCACGAACGCGTCGAGGATCAGGTTGGTGCCGCTCGAGGCCGGGTTGCGGCCGCTCCCGCGGCGGATGGTCACCGTGTGCGGCCCGGCCGCGAGCTGTCCGCTGCTCCAGACCGTCTGCTTCGACCGCGTCGCGGCGCTGTAGCGGTCGACGGACGCGACCTTGACTCCGTCGAGCTCGACCTCGTTGATGCCGGACGAGCCGGTGAGGCGGCTGATCCAGCTCACGCTGGTGCCCGTGAAGGCGAGGGTGGCGGAGGCGCCCGCGGTGGTCGAGTAGGCGATGCTGCCGCCGCTGTCCGTGCTCGCCTTCAACGTCGACCAGGTGCCGGTCGTGACGATCGGGGCGGCGCCGTTCTCGTAGGTGCCCGCTCCGGGCAGCGTCGTCGCCGGCGGAGGCGTCGCGTCGCCGACCACGAAGGAGTCGAGCAGCAGGTTGGTCCCGGTCGAGGCCGGATTGCGGCCGCTCCCCCGGCGGATCGTCAGCGTGTGCGGCCCGGCGGCGAGCTGTCCGCTGCTCCACACCGTCTGCTTCGAGCGGGTGGACGCGCTGTAGCGGTCGACGGAGGCGACCTTCACACCGTCGAGCTCGACGTCGTTGATCCCGGAGGACGACGTGAGTCGGCTGATCCAGGCGATGCTCGTGCCGGTGAAGGCGAGCGTCGCGGAGGCGTCGGAGCTGGTCGAGTAGGCGATGCTCCCGCCGCTGTCCGCGGTGGCCTTCAGCGTCGTCCAGGTGCCGGTGGTGACGATCTGCGCGGCGCCGTTCTCGTAGGTGCCCGCGCCGGGCAGCGTGGACACGGGCGGCGTCTCGGGCTCGGGCTCCGTCTGCGGCACGGGGCCCTCGGCGATCCAGCGCTGGAAGGTGTCGAGCATCTCCTTGTTGGTGAAGCTCGGGACCTTGTGCCCGTCGGTGCCCTCCCCCGGGTGGGTGCGGACCGTCGCCTCCTTCGCCAGGGGCAGGGCCGCGGCGTGGAGGGCGGCGCCGTGCAGAGCGAACGGCACGACCTTGTCGTCGGGCGATCCGGTGATCCTCAGCCGCGCACCGCGCCACACCGACGCGGGCAGCCGCGCCGGGTTGGTGGCGGCGATGGCCGCGGCGTCGGCGTACTCGGGGCCGATCCGGTCCGGTTCGCTCGCCGCCCGCTCCTCCATGTCGTAGGAGCTGTTGCAGAGGTACGCGCCCCGGATGTTCGGCACCATCCGCTTCCCGTAGGCCCAGGTCAGAAGCGGCCCGCCCCCGGAGTCGGAGCGCAGGAGGCTCGCGTCGATCCGCCACACCGACGAGGCCCAGGCGACGACAGCGGCCTGGATCTCGATCGCTCGCGGGCTCGACCAGATGCTGCCGCCGTAGGTCGGGCAGATGCTGACGATGCCGCGGTCCACGGCGAGGTCGGCCGAGTACGCGAAGGCGCTCGAGAGCGCCGTGTGGGTGCCGTTGCGGGCGTGGTAGTACCAGAGCATCGATGCGCCCCTGGTCTGCGACGGAGGCGTCGCGTGCGGCACGAACAGGCGCGCCCGGTCCCCCGCGACGACGACGTCGATGATCTCGTAGCGCTTCCCGCCCGTCTTCGACGTGGCGGTGGACAGGCGCGAGACCTCGCCGGGCAGTCGGGGCACCGCGGTGAGGTCGCCGGCCGCGAGGGCCGGCGTCGCGAAGGCGATCGCGCCCGCGCCGGCGACGGATCCGGCGAGGATCGTGCGGCGGGAGAGAGCGGAGAGGGCCTTGACGCCCGATCGGGAGCCGGTGCGGGAGGAGTCGGCGGAGTCGCCGACGGCAGTGTCCTGAGGAGTCACGGAAGAGAGAGCCTTTCCGATCGTCACCGTTCCGGGTACACCGATCGAAAGAGGAGGAGAAGGCGTTCAGTGAACGAGCGGCAGCGCTCGCGCTACTGATGCGGATCACCTTCTCCTCGAGAAGGAAAGGGAAGCCGGATCAGGCTAACAGAGGGGATGAGAAGGGGTTCAGTATTTCTACCCACCGTTTCATCAACCGGAGAAGAAGGAATCGCTTATCCGGCCGCTTATCGTCCCTTTTCCGGTGACACGACGCGTGCTGGACACCGCCGTCTGGCAGGATGCCCCCGTGTCGGAGACGGGTCGGCTGCAGCGGGGCGGCGCCCTCCCCGTGCTCCTCGTGTTCCTCCGCCTCGGGCTGACCTCGTTCGGCGGGCCGATCGCGCACCTCGGCTACTTCCGCGAGGAGTTCGTGGTGCGCCGCGGCTGGCTGACCGATCGCGCGTACGCCGACCTCGTCGCGCTGTGCCAGTTCCTCCCCGGACCCGCGTCCAGCCAGGTCGGGATGGCGGTCGGCCTGCAGCGCGCGGGACTCGCCGGACTGGTCGCCGCGTGGTGCGGATTCACGCTCCCCTCGGCGATCGCCCTGGTCCTCGTCGCCGGGCTCGTCGCCGGTACGGGCGATGTCGCCTCCGCCGGCTGGCTCCTGGGCCTCCAGGCGGCGGCGGCCGCGGTCGTCGCACAGGCCGTGCTCGGGATGGCGCGCTCGCTCGCACCGGACCGCCGACGCGCGACGATCGCCGGTGCGGCGGCCGTCGCCGTGCTCCTCGCCCCGGAGCCCGCGCTGCAAGTGGCGGTGATCGCGGCGGCGGGCCTGGCCGGCGTCCTGTGGCTCCGCCGTGAGGAGGCGGCTCCAGACGACGGCCCGGGCTTCGCGGTCCGAATCCCGACGGCGCTCGCGGTCTCGGCGCTCGCCCTCTGGGGACTCCTCCTGGCCGGCCTCCCCCTGCTGGACGCTCTCACGGGCGAGGGAGCGGCGGGTCTCGCCTCCGTCTTCTACCGCGCGGGCGCTCTGGTGTTCGGGGGCGGCCACGTCGTGCTGCCTCTGCTGGAGGCGCAGACGGTCGGCGCGGGCACGGTCGGGCAGAGCGAGTTCCTGGCCGGATACGGGGCGGCGCAGGCGGTGCCCGGCCCGCTCTTCACCTTCTCCGCGTTCCTCGGCGCGGTGGGCGCGGGGACGCCGGACGGTGTCGCGGGGGCGGCGATCGCGCTGGTCGCGATCTTCCTGCCGGGCGCTCTGCTCGTGGTCGGCGTGCTCCCGTTCTGGCAGCGGCTGCGGCACCTGCCGGTCGCGCAGAGGGCGCTGGCCGGCGTGAACGCCGGCGTGGTGGGACTGCTCGGCGGCGCCCTCTACGACCCGGTGCTGACCGAGGGCATCGGCTCGACCGGCGCTCTGGCGCTCGCGATCGGCGCCTTCGTGGCGCTGACGCGCTGGACCGTGCCCCCGTGGATCGTCGTCCTCGCCGCCGCGGGCCTCGGCGCCCTGCTCCTCTGACTCCCTCCGGGGACGACGATCCGGACCAGCCCTGGCAGTCTGGACGCATGAGGGCTCAGGGGACGACAGCAGCAGTGGCGACGACGGCAGCGGCGGGGCTCCTGCTGCTGGGCGGGTGCACCGCCGGCGGCGGGGCCGAGGCGGGCGCCACGGCGTCCGCGCCCGCCTCGCGGACGCCGAGACCCGCCATCACCGACCTGATCACTTCGAGCCCGACCCCCTCCGCTCCGGCGACCGCCGAGCCGGTCGGAACCGTCGTCGACGCCGGGCCGGTCGGCGAGGGAGTCCCCGCCACCGTCTCGGGCACCGGCCCGGCCGACGTGTCGTTCCAGCGGCAGGGCGAGTTCGCGGTCGTCCTGAGCCTGGACTGCTCGGCCTGCACCGGCACGGCGATCGTCACCGCCGCGGGCCGGATGACGCCCTTCGGCGAGGCCGCCGCCCCGATGACGGGGTCGTTCCTGACCGGGATCTTCCGCGACGACCCCGTCGAGCAGCAGGTGATCGTCCGAGCCGACGGGCCGTGGACGCTCGGCCTGCAGAGCTGGAACGACCTCGCGACGGTGAGCGGTGCGCAGTCCGGCACCGGCCCGGCCGTCCTGTTCTTCTCCGACGACGTCCCGCGCGTGACGGTCGACTACACGCCCGCGGGTCCGGACGACTCGTTCTCCGGCCGCGTGTTCACGACCTCCGATCAGCCGCAGCTGTTCGGCGACTCCGTCGCCTTCTCCGAGGTGTTCGAGGCCGACCTGCCCGGCGTCATGGCCGTCCAGACCGAGGGGACCTGGACCGTCACGCCGACGCCCTGACCCGGGGTCGCGTCGCGCCGGCCGCGGAGTCGGGGAACGGGCGCCCCTCGGCCCAGACCCGCTGCACGCGGAGCGATGCGTCGAGCAGGACGACGTCGGCGCGGTACCCGGGGGCCAGCAGGCCGAGGTCGCCACGGCCGAGCACGCGGGCGGGAACGGCGGTGAGGGCGGCGACGGACGCCTCCAGCCCGAGCCGACCGGGCCCGACGGCGCGCCGCAGGGCCTCGTCCTGCGTGAGCGTGGATCCGGCGAGCACAGCGGTGCCCGCGAGCCGGGCGACTCCGCCGAGCACCTCGACGTCGAGCGGGCCGAGGCGGTGCGCTCCGTCGCCCGCCCCGGCCGCCGCCATCGCGTCGGTGACGAGCGCGATCCGCCCGGGAGCCGCCGCGAACGCGAGCCGCACCACCTCGACGTCCACGTGCCGGCCGTCGAGGATCAGCTCGAGCGCGACCCTCTCGTCTCCCAGGGCCACCGGGATCGGGCCCGGGGAGCGGTGGCCGATCCCGGGCATGGCGTTGAACGCGTGCGTGACCAGCCGGGCTCCGCGGTCGAACGCTGCCCGCGCCTGGTCGGCGTCCGCCTCGGTGTGGCCCACCGCGACCACCGTGCCGGCGCCGGCGAGCCGCTCCACCGCGGCGAGGGCTCCCGGCAGCTCGGGCGCGAGCGTGATCTGCGCGAGGCGTCCGCGGGCGGCGTCCAGCAGCCGGCCGACCGCGCCGGAGGAGGGGTGCACGAGAGCCGCGGGGTCGTGCGCTCCCCTGCGCGAGGGCGCGAGGAACGGGCCCTCGAGGTGCGCGCCGAGCACGAGCGGGTCGGTGGCCGCGAGGGCCGAGACCGCGTCCAGAGAGGACTCCAGCTGCTCCAGCGGCGCCGAGACCAGGCTGACCAGCGAGCGCGTGGTGCCACGGGAGCGGTGCAGCGCGAGGCCCGCGCGGATCGCCTCCGCTCCTCCGTCGAAGCCGTGACCGCCCCCTCCGTGCACATGGAGGTCGAGGAAGCCCGGGACAGCGGTGAGGCCCCGCGCGTCGTGCAGCTCCGCCCCCTCCGCCTGCGCCTGCCAGCCGGTGCCGGTGCCGGTCGCCGTGATCGCGCCGTCCCGCGCGCGGAGCCAGTGGTGCTCCACCGTCCCGGCCGCGTCGACCTTCCGTGCGCTGTGGATGATCAGCGCGGCGTGCGCCATGCGGTCGTCTCCTGGGTGTCGGTTCCGGATCGGCGGGGACTCCGCCCCCTCCCGACGATGGCACAGCCCCTGCCGGTCGAGCCGGTCCGACACCGATCACTGCGCCACCCGAACGCATTCCGCGCCTCCGCGTCACGAACAGGGACCTCGCGCGTCTCCTGTGCATGCCTCCCCTGGACACCCGAACCCCCACCCCTCGCCTAGCCGCCTCCCGCCGGCCGCTCGACGTCGTCGCCATCGCGGCGGCCGCCCTCGTCAACGAGTGCTACCTGGATCGGCGCTTCACCGTCCACCACCTCGCCGCCGAGCTGCGGATGCCCGCCCTGCTGCTGCGGCTGCGGTTCCGCCGCTGCTACGGGCTCGGCCTCGACGAGCACCTCGCCCTCCGCCGACTCGAGCTGGCCGCCGTCCTGATGGCGAGCACCCCCGTCGCTCTCGGCGGCCTCGACCGCATCGCCCGGGGTTCCGGCTACCGGGGCACCGCCGAGCTGGACCGCGACCACCGGAGGCACCGCCGGTCCTCCGCGCTGGCCGCCTGGTTCCGGGCCGCCCCGCGTCCCGAGCGCGAGCACCGGCCCGGCATCCGGCCCGAGGAGGAGCTGCTCGCCGCAGCGCCGGGTGCCGCGACGCCGGCCCGCCCCAGCAGCATCCGCTCGGCACCGGTCACCCCGCTGAGGCGCCGCGCCTGAGCCCGGCCGCGGAGCGGTAAAGTGCCACGATGCGCACCTCCGGAACCCGCCGATGACGGCCGTCCGCTACGTCGCGATCGGCGATTCCTTCACCGAGGGCGTCGGCGACGAGCGGCCGGACGGCACCCCGCGCGGCTGGGCCGATCTGGCGGCCGCGGGATGGGCGGCGGCCACGGGTGAGCGGATCGAGTACGCCAACCTCGCGATCCGGGGCCGGCTCATCGCGCCGATCCTCGCCGAGCAGCTCGAGCCCGCGCTCGCCCTCGGCCCGACCCACCTCTCCTTCAACGGAGGCGGCAACGACATGCTGCGCCCGCGGGCCGACATCGAGCGGATCGCCGACGCCTACCTCCGTGTGCTCGAGCGCTGCGACGAGCAGGGCGTCGTGCTGATCGCCCTGGCCGGCGCCGACCCGTCGCCGCGGCTCCCGCTCGGCTCGCTCATCCGCCGCCGCGGGGACGCGCTGACCGACGCCGTCCTGCGTCGGACGAGCCACCGGACCGACGTGGTCGTCGCCGACAACTGGCACGACCCCGCTTTCGCCGATCCGGAGCTGTGGTCGGAGGACCGCCTGCACCTCGGCCCGCGGGGGCACCGGCGGGTGGCCGACCGGGTCCTGCGGGCGCTCGGGCTCACGCCGCCCGCCGCGCTGCCCGACGCTCCCGAGGCCGCACTCCGGCGCGGCGGAACCGTGCAGTACTACCGGCAGCACGTCGCGCCGTGGGTGCAGCGGAGGCTCACCGGCACGTCCTCCGGGGACGGCCGCGCCGCGAAGTACGCGGGCTTCGTGCCGATCGACCCGGTCTGACGCCTCCTCCGAGGAGCACGGCCCTCGTTCGACGGGCAGGGATCTCCCGTGAGGCGCTCAGCGGCGACCACTCATGGCCGCTCGACGGCGTCGAGCGCTCAGTGCCAGCCGTACCGCGCCGAGAGCACCCGGGCGACGGCGTCGTACCGAGCACGCTCCAGAGATGCTCCTTCGCGGCGCATCCCGGCGGGGTGCACGCGGAACACGCGCTCCGGGTCGACCCAGCTGGGGCGCCCGTCCGGGTCCCAGCCGCCGGTGCCGACGGCCAGGTAGTCGGAGTGCTCCTTCGAGCTCAGCCGCACGGCGAGAACCGTCCCCGACTTCTCGACCGCGAGCACGAGCACCGGGCGGTCCTTGCCGCGGCCGTCGTCCTCCTCGTACGGCACCCAGGTCCAGACGACCTCGCCCGGGTCCGGGTCGCCGTCGGGCGTGGGCGCGTAGCCCAGGCGGACCCCGCGGAGCCGCGACGGGTCGACCTCGACGGTGCGGCCCACTCCGCTCGCGCCCGGCGTCGGCGCCGTCGTGCTCAGGTACGGGCGCTGCGGGCGGGGCCCGGCGTCCGGCCGCGGGGCGACCGCGCGGCCGAGGAGTCGGAGGAGCAGGGACACGACCGAGCGCGAGGAGGGCACCCCGGAACCCTAGCCCGGATCCGCGGCCGCCCGCCTGCGGGGGCGCGCCCGGCGGTCGCCCGGCCCGGACGCGCCGACGGGGTGCCGGCTCCGGAGAGCCGGCACCCCGTCGGGTGCTGCGGAGGAGGGGGTCAGTCCGCCAGGACGTAGCCCGCCTCGCCGTGGATGGCCGTGTCGATGCCGGCGATCTCGTCCTCGTTCTTCACGCGGAAGCCCATCGTCTTCTGGATGATCCAGCCGATGAGGAGCGTCATGACGAAGGAGTAGGCGAGGACGGTGAAGGCCGCGAGGGCCTGCTTGCCGAGCTGGCTCGCGTCGCCGGTGAGGAACAGGCCCACGCCGGTGCCGAAGAAGCCGATGTAGAGCGTTCCGATGAGGCCGCCGACCAGGTGCACGCCGACCACGTCGAGCGAGTCGTCGTAGCCGAGGCGGTACTTCAGGTCGATCGCCAGGGCGCAGACGGCGCCGGTGATGACGCCCAGGACGATCGCCCAGAACGGCGACAGGCTGGCGCAGGCCGGGGTGATCGCGACGAGGCCCGCGACCGCGCCCGAGGCGGCGCCGATCGAGGTGGGCTTGCCGTCCTTGATCTTCTCGACGACGAGCCAGCCGAGGATCGCGGCGGCCGGAGCGGCGATGGTGTTCAGGAAGGCGACGGCCGCGATGCCGTCGGCGGCGAGCTCGGAGCCGGCGTTGAACCCGAACCAGCCGAACCACAGCAGTCCGGCGCCCAGGAGCACGAACGGCGGGTTGTGCGGCTGGTGCGCGCCCTTGGTGAAGTTGACGCGCTTGCCGAGCACCAGGGCGAGGGCGAGGGCCGCCGCTCCGGCGTTGATGTGGACGGCGGTGCCGCCCGCGAAGTCGATCGCGCCGACGCCGTAGGCGATCCAGCCGCCGTCGACGACGGTGGCGTCGTCGCCGAGGGTGAAGTTGAAGACCCACGAGGCGACCGGGAAGTAGACGACGGTGGCCCAGACGCCGGCGAAGACCATCCAGGCCCCGAACTTCGCGCGGTCCGCGATGGCGCCGGAGATGAGCGCGACGGTGATGATCGCGAACGTCGCCTGGAACGCGGCGAAGGCCAGCGTCGGGTAGGCCGACGTCTGCTCGCCGAGCGCGTCGTTGTAGATGCCCTGCAGGCCGATCTGGGCGGTGTCGATGCCGAGGACGCCGTCGATGCCGACGAAGGTGTCGGTCCCTGCGGGGCCGGACGGGCCGTTGCCGAACGCGATCGCGTAGCCGTACAGGACCCAGAGGACCCCGATGAGGCCCATGGCTCCGAAGCTGAGCATCATCATGCTGATGACGCTCTTCGCACGCACCAGGCCGCCGTAGAAGAAGGCGAGCCCGGGGGTCATGAGCAGGACCAGCGCGGCTGCGATGAGCAGGAACGCGGTATTGCCTTGATCCATTGTTGAACCTCTCGTGAGTGTGCAGAGAAAAGCCCGGAGCGAGGACGCTGCGTCGGAGCACGGCCTGGAGACACGCGGGTGTCGGGTCACCTCGGGTAGCCGACAGTCTGGTGGCGCGAGGTTTCGTCCCGTGAGGCACCGCGTTTCGCGGAGGTTACGGCCGAGGCCCCTGTGTAAAAAGCGCGTTACGGCGCGCTGGCGGACGGCACGACGACGACCCTGGGAACGCCGGGAGGAGAGCGGATCCGCCCCTAGGAGCGGGGCGCCATCGAGGTGAGCGCGATGAGCCGCGACATCGAGCGCAGGTACTTCTTGCGGTAGCCGCCGCTCAGCATGTCGCCGCCGAAGACCTCGTCGAGGGGCGTCCCGGAGGCGAGGACCGGGATCTGCGCGTCGTAGACCCGGTCGATGAAGGCCACGAGGCGCAGGGCGTCGGTCTGGTCGGTCAGAGCGGTGACGCCCCGGAGCACGATGGTGTCGACGCCGTCGATCACCTTGATGTAGCGGGAGGGGTGCACGGTGCCCAGGTGGTGCACGGCGCCCGCGAACGGGTCGTCGGTGACGACGGAGCCTGCGGGGGCGGCCGCGACGAGAGCGTCGATCTCCTCGTCGGTGCGCACCACGGCGTGGCCCTCGATGTCGCGGCGCCGGTAGTCGGTGCCGTCGATCCGCATCGTCTCGAAGTGGGCGGCCATCGACTGGATCTCGCGGAGGAAGTCCGCTGCGGCGAAGCGCCCCTCGCCCAGCGCGTTGGGCGGGGTGTTCGAGGTCGCGGCGATGCGGGTCCCGGAGGCGACGAGCTCGCCGAGGAGCCGCGTCATCAGCATCGTGTCGCCCGGGTCGTCCAGTTCGAACTCGTCGATGCACAGGAGCGCCGAGCCCTTGAGGAGAGAGACGGTCGCCGCGTAGCCGAGCGCGCCGACGAGCGCGGTGTACTCGATGAACGTCCCGAAGTAGGTGCGGCCCGGCACCGCGTGCCAGATCGCCGCGAGCAGGTGGGTCTTGCCGACGCCGAAGCCGCCGTCGAGGTACACGCCCGGCTTGACCGCGGGGGCCTTCTTCCGGCCGAAGCCCAGGAAGCCGCCTCCGCCGCCCTTGGATCCGCCGCCGGCGGCGAACGCGCGGAGAGCCTCCACCGCGTCGGCCTGCGAGGGGTACTCCGGGTCGGGACGGTAGCTCTCGAAGGTGGCGCCCTCGAACTGGCGCGGGGGCACCAGCGTCGACGCGATCTCGTGCCCGCTGATCTGGGGCGAGCGGGCGGTCAGGCTGCTCGTCGATCGGACGTCGTCGGGGCTCACTCGCGTCTCGCATCCTGCGCACGGCGGGGGTCCGTGCGCTCAGTGGCGGCGGCCGCACCGGGCACGGAGCCGCCGCGGTTCTGTGTCGAACTCTTACGGCGCCCTCCGTGCGGCGTCGTCCGCGGACGCGTACTGTCGCTGAAGGGCGGGCTCCAGCGTAGCCCGCCGTGGAATCACGCCCGCGCTCCGCGCACCATCCTGGAGGTCCTCCTTGTCCGTCGAAACCGATCCGTCGCCGAAGTTCGCCTCCTACGCGCACCCCGAACGGCTCGTCAGCGCCGACTGGCTCGAGCAGCGCCTCGGCACTCCCGGTCTCGTCGTCGTCGAGTCCGACGAGGACGTCCTGCTCTACGAGACCGGCCACATCCCCGGCTCCGTCAAGATCGACTGGCACACCGACCTCAACGACCCGGTGCAGCGCGACTACATCGACGGTGCCGCGTTCGCCGCGCTCGTCGGCGGCAAGGGCATCGCCCGCGACACCACCGTCGTCGTCTACGGCGACAAGAACAACTGGTGGGCCGCCTACGCGCTCTGGGTCTTCACCCTCTTCGGCCACGAGGACGTCCGTCTGCTCGACGGCGGCCGCGACAAGTGGCTCGCGGAGGGCCGCCCGACGACCACCGACGCCTCCTCCCCGGAGCCCGCCGAGTACCCCGTCGTCGAGCGCAGCGACGCCGAGATCCGCGCCTTCAAGGACGACGTCCTCGCGCACTTCGGCAACCCGCTGATCGACGTCCGCTCCCCGGAGGAGTTCACCGGGCAGCGCACCACGGCGCCGGCCTACCCGGAGGAGGGCGCCCTGCGCGCCGGTCACATCCCCAGCGCGCAGAACGTGCCCTGGGGCAGGGCCGCCGCCGAGGACGGCACCTTCCGCCCCCTCGACGAGCTGAACGGCATCTACCGCGAGGGCGCGGGGCTGAAGGACGGCGACTCCGTCATCGCCTACTGCCGGATCGGCGAGCGCTCCGCCCACACCTGGTTCGTGCTGACCCACCTCCTCGGCTTCGAGGGCGTCCGCAACTACGACGGCTCCTGGACCGAGTGGGGCAGCGCCGTCCGCGTCCCGATCGTGCAGGGCGCCGAGCCCGGCGAGGCCCCCGCGGCCCGCTGACGCGTCACGGCGGAGGCCGGGAGCGCCGATCCGCCCGTCGACGGGCCGGATCCGGGCTCCCGGCCTCCGCTGCGACCGCCCGCCGCCCCTCCCCCGATGAGACACTGGACCGGATGACCGACACCACGCTCCCCGACGCTCTGCGCGACATCCGCGAGGAGTTCCTCGCCCTCGAGAAGCCGGAGCGCCTGCAGCTCCTGCTCGAGTTCTCGAACGAGCTCCCCGACCTGCCCGAGCGCTACCGCGACCACCCGGACCTCTTCGAGCGCGTGGAGGAGTGCCAGGCGCCCGTCTTCATCGTCGTCGACGTGGAGGGCGGGATCGTGCACCTGCACGCCACTGCTCCCCGCGAGGCGCCCACGACGCGCGGCTTCGCGTCGATCCTGGCGCAGGGCCTGGCCGGGCTCACCCCCGAGCAGGTGCTCGCCGTCCCCGACGACTTCCCGCAGACCATCGGCCTCTCGGAGGCGGTCTCGCCGCTGCGCCTGCGCGGCATGACCGCGCTGCTCGGCCGCACCAAGCGGCAGGTCCGCGCGCACCTGGCCGCATGATTCTCCGGCCGCTCGTCCCCGCGGGTCCGCCGATCGTGATCGGCGAGGAGGGCGCGCGAGCGGCGGTCGCGGACGCCTGGCGTCCCGACGAGGCGGTGCGCGTGCGCCTGAACATGATCGCGAGCGTCACCGGCTCCAGCACCGGCTCCGACGGCACCAGCGAGACGCTCACCAACCGCGTCGACCGCACGATCCTCGGAGTCGTCCGCGAGCAGGCCGACGTCGTCCTCGTCGGAGCCGCGAGCGTCCGCGCCGAGGGCTACCGCGTCCCCCGGCGGGTCCCGCTCGCCGTCGTCTCCGCCTCGGGCGATCTCGCCGGGCACCGCCTGGAGCTGCAGGAGGGCTCCCGGGTCCTGCTGCTGGTGCCGGAGTCGCGCGGCGCGGTGGAGGGGCTCCCCGCCGGCGTCGAGGTCGTCCCGGTCCCGTCCTCCTCGGAGCGGATCGGCGTCGACGAGCTCCTGGAGGCTCTCGCCGGGCTCGGCCTGCACCGCGTCGTCTGCGAGGGCGGCGCCTCGCTCTCGGGCCAGTTCCTCGCCTCGGGCCGGGTCGACGAGCTGTGCCTCACCACCTCGCCGCGCGTCGTCCTGCCGGGCCTCCCGGTCGCGACGGGCACGGCCGTCGTCGACGACGCCTACGCCCTGACGCTCCTGGCCGCGGACGATTCCGGGGCCGTCTACGCCCGCTGGAGCCGCACGCGCTGAGAGCCGCCCACCCGGCGTGCCTCCGCGTCCCGGGCGCGTCGGAACCCTAGTCTGCGACCGTGCCCGAATTCCCAGCGTCGTCCCAGCTCCCCGAGGAGTTCCGGGTCGCGACGGAGTCGATCCGCGCCGCTGCCACGCGCGCCGAGCTCACCGTGTCCGAGATCGCCTCGCCGTCGGGTCTCGCGCCCTGGGCCCTCGCCCTGTCGGGCGACGTCGCGCCGCACGCGCACGGACGCGACTCCGAGCTGGGCACGGGGCGCTTCATCCTGCTCTACGACCCCGAGGAGCCCGAGCAGTGGGGCGGCCCCTTCCGCGTCGTCTGCTTCGCCCAGGCCCCGCTCGAGGTCGAGATCGGCACCGATCCGTTCCTCGCCGAGGTCGCCTGGTCCTGGCTCATCGATGCCCTCGGGGCGCGGGGCGCCTCCTATTCCGCCGCGTCCGGCACGGCCACCAAGGTGCTCTCCACCGGTTTCGGCGAGCTGGCCGCTCAGGGCGACGGTGCGCAGATCGAGATCCGCGCCTCCTGGAGCCCGGATGATGCGCAGCTCGCCGCTCACGTGGAAGGGTGGGGGGAGCTGTTGTGCATGCTCGCGGGTCTCCCGCCCGTATCGAGCGACGGTGTGACCCCGCTCGCCTTCCGACGGAACAACCGTGACTGATTACCGTGTCCTCTCCACGCCCGACGAGTTCCTCGCCGCGGTCGACGCCCTCGCCGCCGGCGAGGGCCCCGTCGCCGTCGACGCCGAGCGCGCCTCCGGCTTCACCTACTCGCAGCGCGCGTACCTGATCCAGGTCTACCGGCGCGGTGCCGGCGCGTTCCTCTTCGATCCCCCCGCCATCGGCCGGATGGACGCCCTGCAGGCGGTCATCGGCCAGGAGGAGTGGGTCCTCCACGCCGCCAGCCAGGATCTCGCCTGCCTGCGCGAGGTGGGCCTGGACCCGGTGCGGATCTTCGACACCGAGCTCGCCGCCCGGCTCCTCGGACTGCCCAAGGTGGGCCTCGGCGCCGTCGTCGAGGACCTCCTCGGCATCCACCTGGCCAAGGAGCACTCGGCCGCCGACTGGTCGACCCGCCCCCTCCCCCAGAGCTGGCTCGTCTACGCCGCGAAGGACGTGGAGCTCCTCGTGGACCTCCGCGACCGCATGGAGGAGATGCTCATCGCCGCGCGGAAGACGCGCATCGCCCGCGAGGAGTTCGAGGCGACGCTCGCGCGCGCCCCGAAGGCGGTCCCGCCGGATCCGTGGCGCCGCCTCTCCGGCATGCACTCGCTCCGCGGCCCGCGCCCCCTCGCCGTGGCGCGCGAGCTCTGGCTGGCCCGGGACGCGTTCGCCCGCGAGCGCGACATCGCTCCCGGCCGCCTGATCCCCGACTCCTCGATCATCGCGGTCGCCCGCAACATCCCGACCAGCATCGGCCAGCTCTCGGGCCGCCGCGACTTCACCGGCCGCGCCAGCCGCGGCGAGGTCGAGCGCTGGTGGGCCGCGATCGAGCGCGGGACGACGACCGAGGACCTGCCGAGCCCGACCCGCCCGGCCGCCGACACGCTCCCCCCTCCCCGCGCGTGGGGCGATCGCAACCCGGCCGCCGACGCCCGTCTGAAGGCGGGACGCGCCGTGGTCACCGAGATCGCCGAGCTGCTCTCGCTCCCGGTCGAGAACCTGCTCACGCCGGAGCTGCTGCGCCGGGTGGCCTGGAACCCGCCCGAGCCGTTGACCGCGGAGTCGGTCGCCGCGGAGCTCACCCGCGCCGGCGCCCGCGCCTGGCAGGTCGAAGCCACGTCGGGCTCGATCGCCACCGCGTTTGTCGAAGCGGCCCAAGCGCCGGCCGAGGGCACCGAAACCCCTTCGTAGGAAGCGGCAAAGGATTCCGGCTGCGCGGTGCCGGTTCCTACGATCGACGGCGACCGTGAGTTCCTGGGAGGCATTGTGGCCGAGAGATCCGAAGTCGTGTTCATCGACGGAGTCCGTACTCCGTTCGGGCGTGCCGGCGAGAAGGGCATGTACTGGCAGACCCGAGCCGACGACCTCGTCGTCAAGGCGATGATCGGTCTGCTGGAGCGCAACGGCGCGCTGCCGAAGGAGCGGGTGGACGAGGTGGCGATCGCCGCCACCACCCAGCAGGGCGACCAGGGCCTGACCCTCGGCCGCACGGCGGCGCTGCTCGCAGGGCTGCCGAAGTCGGTGCCCGGCTTCGCCATCGACCGCATGTGCGCCGGAGCGATGACCTCGGTCACCGCGACCGCGGGCGGCATCGCGTTCGGCGCCTACGACGTGGTCCTCGCCGGTGGCGTGGAGCACATGGGCCGGCACCCGATGGGCTTCGGCGCCGACCCCAACCCGCGCTTCCTCTCCGAGCGCCTCGTCGGCGAGGACGCGCTCAACATGGGCCGCACGGCGGAGCGGATCCACGACCGCTTCCCGCACCTGACGAAGGAGCGCGCCGACCACTACGCCCTGCGGAGCCAGCAGAAGCTCGCCGCCGCGTACGCCGCCGGCAGCATCCAGCCGGACCTCGTCCCCGTCGCCACGCGCAGCGCCGCGGGCTGGGGCCTCGCGACCGCCGATGAGGCACCGCGCCCCGAGACGACCCTCGAGGGCCTCGCGGGCCTGCGGACCCCGTTCCGCCCCCACGGCCGGGTGACCGCGGGCAACTCCTCCGGGCTCAACGACGGAGCGACGGTGTCGCTCCTGGCCAGCGCCGAGGCCGCACAGGAGCTGGGCCTGTCCGCGAAGATGCGGATGGTGAGCTTCGCGTACTCCGGCGTCGAGCCCGAGATCATGGGCATCGGCCCGGTCCCCTCGACCGAGAAGGCGCTCCGCAAGGCGGGCCTGACCATCGAGGACATCGGGCTCTTCGAGCTCAACGAGGCGTTCGCCGTGCAGGTGATCTCCTTCCTCGACCACTTCGGCCTCGACGACGACGACCCGCGCGTCAACGAGTACGGCGGAGCGATCGCGATCGGCCACCCGCTCGCCTCCTCCGGGGTCCGGCTGATGATCCAGCTGGCCCGGCAGTTCGAGTCGCACCCCGAGGTCCGCTACGGCGTGACGGCCCTCTGCGTCGGCCTCGGCCAGGGCGGCACGGTGATCTGGGAGAACCCGCACTACGACGGCAAGCGCGGACGACGGAAGGGACGCTGACCCATGCTCGACGGATTCGAGAACCTCGTGGACCTCGCCGAGGGCGAGGTCGTCACCCACTCCTACGTCCGCGACGTTCCGCTGCCCAGCGGCCGCACGCTCGCCCTGATCACGCTCGACAACGACCGCGACCACACCCGCCCCAACACCTTCGGGCCGGCGTCGCTCTTCGAGCTGGCGGACGTCCTCCTGGCGCAGAAGGAGCGCGCCTCGCGCGGCGAGATCCAGGCGGTCGGCATCACCGGCAAGCCGTTCATCCTCGCCGCGGGAGCCGACCTCAGCAAGGTCGGGGCCATCCCGAGCCGTGAGCTCGGCCGCCAGCTGGCGCGCCTGGGCCACCGCACGCTGGGGATGCTGGCCGAGCTGGGCGTGCCGTCCTTCGCCTTCATCAACGGCCTCGCCCTGGGCGGCGGCACCGAGATCGGCCTGAACGCCGACTACCGCACCGTCGACTCCTCCATCCCCGCGCTCGGGCTCCCCGAGGTCTTCCTCGGCATCATCCCCGGCTGGGGCGGCGCGTGGCTCCTGCCGAACCTGATCGGCATCGAGAACGCCCTCAAGGTCGTCGTCGAGAACCCGCTGAAGAACAACCGCACGCTCAAGGGCCAGGAGGTGTTCGACCTCGGCATCGCCGACGCGATCTTCCCGCCCGCCGCCTTCCTCGAGGACTCGCTCCGCTGGGCCGACGGTGTGATCGGCGGCTCCGTGAAGGTGGAGCGGCTGAACGCACCCGGCAAGCTGGAGCGGCTGGTCAAGTGGGACGTCGCGATCTCGATAGCTCGCAAGCAGCTGGAGTCGCGGATCGGCACGGTCGCGGCGTCTCCGTACCGCGCGCTGGAGCTGCTCAAGGCCGCGAAGAACACCACGCGCGAGGAGGGCTTCGCCGCCGAGGACGAGGCGCTGGCCGACCTGATATCGGGCGACCAGTTCCGTGCGAGCATCTACGCGTTCGATCTGGTGCAGAAGCGCGCCAAGCGTCCCGCGGGAGCGCCCGACAGGGCGCTGGCCAAGCCCGTCACCAAGGTCGGGGTCGTCGGCGCGGGCCTCATGGCCTCGCAGTTCGCGCTGCTCTTCCTCCGCCGCCTCCAGGTGCCGGTGGTCATCACCGACCTCGACCAGGAGCGGGTCGACAAGGGCGTCGCGGGCATCCGCGCCGAGATCGACGCGCTGCTGGCGAAGGGACGCGTCTCCCCCGACGACGCGAACCGCCTCCGCGCGCTGATCACCGGCACGACCGATCGCTCCGACTTCGCCGACGCCGACTGGGTGATCGAGGCGGTCTTCGAGGAGCTGTCGGTGAAGCAGGAGGTCTTCGCCGATATCGAGCGCTACGTCTCGCCCACGGCGGTGCTCGCGACCAACACCTCGTCCCTCTCCGTCGAGCGCATCGGCGAGCGGCTGGTGCACCCCGAGCGCCTCATCGGCTTCCACTTCTTCAACCCGGTCGCGGTCATGCCGCTGATCGAGGTGGTCCGGACACCGCACACCGACGACGAGACCCTCTCGACGGCGATGGTCACCGCCGCGAAGCTCAAGAAGAACGCCGTCATCACGCGCGACACCCCGGGCTTCGTGGTGAACCGCGTGCTGGCGAAGGTCCTGGGCGA
Source organism: Rathayibacter sp. AY1A7 (assembly GCF_002930845.1). Taxonomy (NCBI): domain Bacteria; kingdom Bacillati; phylum Actinomycetota; class Actinomycetes; order Micrococcales; family Microbacteriaceae; genus Rathayibacter; species Rathayibacter sp. AY1A7. The sequence continues at coordinate 183,245 of NZ_PSTL01000004.1, forward strand.
GGCGATGCACGCGGTCGACACGGGTACTCCCTTCGAGGTCGTCGAGCAGTCGCTGGCTCCGTTCGGCCTGCCGATGACCCCGTTCGAGCTGCTCGAGCTGGTGGGCCTCAAGGTCGGCGCGCACGTGCTCGACACCCACCACGCCGCGTTCCCCGACCGCTTCTTCGACAGCCCCAACCTGCACCGCCTCGCCGAGCTCGGCCACGTCTTCGAGCGCGACGCGAAGGGGCGTGTGAAGGGCGTCGACAAGCGCGCGGTCGCGATCGTCGCCGGGGGCACGGAGCCGATGACGGCCGAGCAGCTGCGGCTGCGCGTCGAGACGGGTCTCGCGGACGAGGTCAAGCGGATGCTGGACGACGACGTCGTGCACGCCGCCGAGGACATCGACCTCTGCCTGATCCTGGGCGCGGGCTACCCGTTCCAGATGGGTGGGCTCACGCCCTACCTCGACCGGGTCGGCGCGAGCGAGCGGGCGTTCGGGGACACGTTCCACCACCCCGCCATCCGCGGCGTCGACTGAGGCCGAGTGCAGTGACGCGGAAGGGGCGCCGGATCGGATCCGGCGCCCCTTCCGCGCGTCGCCTGCGGGACGGGTCCCGACGGACGATCAGTCGCTGCGGGCGTCGTCCCGGGCCTCGACCTCGTCCGGGAGCGGGCGGGCGACCGGGATCTTGCTGCCCAGCACCTGCGCGACGACGTCGCGGGCGATGTGCTGGGGAGTGAGCCCGACGTCCTCGAGGATCTCCTCGCGCTTGGCGTGGTCGAGGAACTGGTCGGGCAGCCCGAGCTCGGTCACCGCGGTGTCCACGCCGGCCTCGCGCAGGTCCTGGCGGATGCGTGTGCCGATCCCACCGACGCGCACCCCGTCCTCGATCGAGACGACGATGCGGTGCTCGCGGGCGAGCTCGATGATGCTGGTGGGCACGGGCACGACCCAGCGGGGGTCCACGACGGTGGCTCCGATGCCCTGGGCCGCGAGCCGCTCAGCGACCTCGAGACCCATCGCGGCCATCGGCCCGACCGTGACCAGCAGCACGTCCTTGCGCTCGGCGCGGGCGAGCACGTCGACCCCGTCGCCGAGACGCTCGACGGCGTCGATCTCGTCACCGACGCTCCCCTTCGAGAAGCGCACCACGGTCGGCGCGTCGGTGACGCCCACGGCCTCGCGCAGCTCCTCGCGCAGACGCACGGAGTCGCGCGGAGCGGCGAGGCGGATGTTCGGGACGACCTGCAGGATCGCCAGATCCCACATGCCGTGGTGGCTCGGACCGTCGGGCCCGGTGACTCCGGCGCGGTCCAGCACGAAGGTGACGCCCGCTCGGTGCAGTGCGACGTCCATCAAGACCTGGTCGAAGGCGCGGTTCACGAAGGTGGCGTACAGCGCGACGACCGGATGCAGCCCGCCGAAGGCGAGACCGGCGGCCGAGGTCACGGCGTGCTGCTCCGCGATGCCGACGTCGAAGACGCGCTCCGGGTACTTCTCCGCGAGGCGGTCGAGACCGACGGGCCGGAGCATGGCGGCCGTGATGCCGACGATCGTCGGGTCCTCGTCGGCCAGGGTGACGATCTCCTCGGCGAACACCGAGGTCCACGATCGGGCCCCGGCCGCGCTCAGCGGCTCGCCCGTCTCGGGGTCGATCTGCCCGACGGCGTGGAACTGGTCGGCGAGGTCGTGCACGGCCGGACCGAAGCCCTTGCCCTTCTGGGTGATCGCGTGGACGATGACCGGCTGGCCGTAGTCCTTCGCCTGCTGGAGGGCCTCCTCCATCGCCGTCAGGTCGTGTCCGTCGATCGGCCCCAGGTACTTGATGTCGAGGTTGGAGTAGAGCGCCTCGTTGTTGATGAAGCGGCTGAGGAAGCCGTGGAGCCCGCCGCGCATGCCGCGGTAAACGGCGGCGGCGGGGCCGCCCAGCCGCTCCGAGACGGCCCGGGAGCCGCGGTGCATCGTGCGGTAGGTCGGCCGCGTGCGGACGCCGTTGAGGAAGCGGGCCATGCCGCCGATGGTCGGGGCGTAGGAGCGCCCGTTGTCGTTGACCACGATGACGAGCCCGCGGGAGTTGTCGTCGCTGATGTTGTTCAGCGCCTCCCAGGTCATGCCGCCGGTGAGGGCGCCGTCGCCCACGACCGCGACGACGTGGCGGTCGGTCTGACCGGTCATCGTGAAGGCGCGGGAGATGCCGTCCGCCCAGGACAGCGAGCTGGAGGCGTGCGAGCTCTCGACGATGTCGTGCGGCGACTCCCTCCGCTGCGGGTAGCCGGCGAGGCCGCCGCGCTGCCGGAGCTTCGAGAAGTCCTGGCGACCGGTGAGCAGCTTGTGGACGTAGGACTGGTGGCCGGTGTCGAACACGATCGCGTCGTGCGGCGAGTCGAAGACCCGGTGGATCGCGATGGTCGTCTCGACGACGCCGAGATTCGGCCCCAGGTGGCCGCCGGTCTTCGAGACCTCGCGCACGAGGAAGTCGCGGATCTCCTGCGCCAGCGTCTCGAGCTCGGCTGCGGTCAGGCGATCGAGATCGCGAGGACCGCCGATGGTCTCGAGAACAGCCATGCGCGCCGCCTTCCGGGGTCGTGAGCGAGGTGGGGACGTCTCCCGAGTCTACGCACGGGGCCCCCGGGAACGCGTGTGCGCCTCCCCCGCAGGGAAGGCGCACACGCTCTGCGGCTGATCTAGACGAGCGAGCGCAGCACGTACTGCAGGATGCCGCCGTTGCGGTAGTAGTCCGCCTCACCGGGGGTGTCGATGCGGACGACCGCGTCGAACTCGACGGTCTGCTTGCCCTCGGCCGAGTGCTCGGTCGGCTCGGCGACGACGTGGACCGTCTTGGGGGTGACGCCCTCGTTCAGCTCCTCGATGCCCGAGATGCTGATCGACTCGGTGCCGTCGAGGCCCAGCGACTCCCAGCTCTCGCCCGCGGGGAACTGCAGCGGGACGACGCCCATGCCGATGAGGTTCGAGCGGTGGATCCGCTCGAAGCTCTCGACGATGACCGCCTTGACGCCCAGCAGGCTCGTGCCCTTGGCCGCCCAGTCGCGCGACGAGCCGGAGCCGTACTCCTTGCCGCCCAGGATGACGAGCGGGGTGCCCTCGGCCTGGTAGTTCTGCGACGCGTCGTAGATGAACGACTGCGGGGCGTCCGGCTGGGTGAAGTCGCGGGTGTAGCCGCCCTCCACGCCGTCGAGCAGCTGGTTGCGCAGGCGGATGTTCGCGAACGTGCCGCGGATCATCACCTCGTGGTTGCCGCGGCGCGAGCCGTAGGAGTTGTAGTCCTTGCGGTCGATGCCGTGCTCGTCGAGGTAGCGGCCGGCGGGGCTGTCGGCCTTGATCGAGCCGGCGGGGCTGATGTGGTCGGTCGTGACGGAGTCGCCGAGCTTGGCGAGCACGCGGGCACCGGCGATGTCGGTGACCGGGGTCGTCTCCATCGTCATGCCGTCGAAGTACGGGGGCTTCCGCACGTAGGTCGACGACTCGTCCCACTCGAAGATCGAGCCCTCGGGGGTCTGCAGCGCGCGCCAGCGCTCGTCGCCGTCGAACACGCCCGCGTACTGCGTGTCGAACATCGACTTGTCGATCGACGAGTCGATCGTCGCCTGCACCTCGGCCGCGTCGGGCCAGATGTCCTTGAGGAACACATCGTTGCCGTCGGAGTCGGTGCCGAGCGCGTCGACCTCGAAGTCGAAGTTCATCGAGCCGGCGAGCGCGTAGGCGATGACGAGCGGGGGGCTCGCCAGGTAGTTCATCTTCACGTCCGGGTTGATGCGGCCCTCGAAGTTGCGGTTGCCCGAGAGCACGGCGGTCACGGCGAGGTCGTTGTCCTGCACCGCGGCCGAGATCTCCTCGAGCAGCGGGCCGGAGTTGCCGATGCAGGTCGTGCAGCCGTAGCCGACCGTGTAAAAGCCGAGCGCCTCGAGCGACTCGGTCAGGCCGGCCTTCTCGTAGTAGTCGGTGACGACCTTCGACCCGGGCGCCAGCGTGGTCTTGACCCACGGCTTGGCCTTCAGGCCCTTCTGCGCTGCGTTGCGGGCCAGCAGGCCGGCCGCGAGCATGACGGACGGGTTCGACGTGTTGGTGCACGAGGTGATCGCCGCGATCGCGACGGCGCCGTGATCGATCGTGAAGGTCCCGCCCTCGCCGAGCTCGACCGTGGTCGGCTTGGAGGCGGTCGCCGGCGCGTGCGAGCGGTGGGTGTGCTCGTGGCTGCTGTGCTCGTCCTGCGGCTGCAGCTCTCCGGGGTCGGAGGCGGGGAACGACTCCGCGATGGTCAGGTCGACGATGTCGTGCGAGACGTCCGCGTAGTTGGTGAGATCCGACTCGAACTGCGTCTTGGCGGACGAGAGCTCGATCCGGTCCTGCGGGCGCTTCGGGCCGGCGATCGAGGGGACGACGGTGCCGAGGTCGAGCTCGAGGTACTCGCTGAAGACCGGCTCGACCGCGGGGTCGTGCCAGAGCTTCTGCAGCTTGGAGTACTGCTCGACGAGGGCGATCTGCTCGTCGCTGCGGCCGGTGAGGCGCAGGTAGTCGAGGGTCACGTCGTCGATGGGGAACATCGCGGCGGTGGAGCCGAACTCGGGGCTCATGTTGCCGATGGTGGCGCGGTTCGCGAGCGGCACCGCGGCGACGCCGGCCCCGTAGAACTCGACGAACTTGCCGACCACGCCGTGCTTGCGCAGCATCTGCGTGATGGTGAGCACGACGTCCGTCGCGGTCACGCCGGTCGGGATCGAGCCGGTGAGCTTGAAGCCGACGACCTTCGGGATGAGCATCGAGACGGGCTGGCCGAGCATCGCGGCCTCGGCCTCGATGCCGCCGACGCCCCAGCCGAGCACGCCGAGGCCGTTGACCATCGTCGTGTGCGAGTCGGTGCCGACGCAGGTGTCGGGGTAGGCGCGCAGCGCACCGCCCACCTCGCGGGTCATGGTGACGCGGGCCAGGTACTCGATGTTGACCTGGTGCACGATGCCGGTTCCGGGCGGGACGACCTTGAAGTCGTCGAAGGCGGTCTGGCCCCAGCGGAGGAACTGGTACCGCTCGCCGTTGCGCTCGTACTCGAGCTCGACGTTGCGCTCGAGCGCGTCCTCGGTGCCGAAGAGGTCGGCGATGACGGAGTGGTCGATCACCATCTCGGCGGGCGCGAGCGGGTTGATCCGGTTCGCGTCGCCGCCCAGGGCAGCGACGGCCTCGCGCATGGTGGCGAGGTCGACGATGCAGGGCACGCCGGTGAAGTCCTGCATGACCACGCGGGCCGGCGTGAACTGGATCTCGGTGTCGGGCTCCGACTCCGGGACCCACTCGCCGAGGGCGCGGATGTGGTCGGCGGTGATGTTCGCGCCGTCCTCCGTGCGCAGGAGGTTCTCGAGCAGCACCTTGAGGCTGAACGGGAGCTTCTCGTGACCGGGGACCCGGTCGATGCGGAACACCTCGTAGTCGGTCGAGCCGACCTTCAGGGTGTCTTTCGATCCAAAGCTGTCTACCGCGGACACGTCGCCCTCTCCTTCGCTGACTGCAGCGTCCGCCGACGGGCGGAGCCGCTCTCCGTCCTCATCTTGACGACCGCGCACAGCGGCCTGCCACCAAGGAGGACCTAACTCCTCGACGCCGACGCGCCCGGTCGACCTCGCCGCGACGGTGCGGGGAGGCGAGCGCTATTTATCTCGACGTCGAGACAATTCTACGCACGATCCGGAGCATCGCCCGCATCGGCGCGCTCGCCGGCTCCGCGGTACTCGGCCCGGACGGCGAGCACGGTGAGCACCAGCAGCGGCGCGTACAGGGGCAGGCCCAGCGCCAGCTTCCAGATGCCCAGCGCCGTGGTGTCCTCGGCGAGGAACAGCGGGTACTGCACGGCCAGGCGCAGGAGGAAGAGCCCCGCCCACGCGAGGGTCAGGGCGCCGAAGAGGCGGCGCTTGCGCCGATCGGATCGCCAGGCGGTGCCGTCCCCCATCAGGAAGCCGGCGGCGACGCCGATCAGGGGCCAGCGCACGAGGACGGAGAGGAGGAAGACGAGCCCGTAGACGAGATTGGTGAGCAGCCCCAGGGCGAAGTTGTCGACGCCCCGCCCGGTGAACATCGCCAGTGCGGCCGAGACCACCACGGCGAGCAGTCCGCCGACGGCCTGGATCACCGGCGTCCGGCCGAGCACCCGCGCCACCGTGAACGCCACGGCGAGCCCGACGGATGCGACCAGCGAGAGCACGAGCTCCGAGGTGACCGTGTAGAGCAGGACGAAGGCTATGCCGGGCACGACGGCCTCGAGGATCCCCCGGACGCCGCCCATGGTGCGCAGCAGCGCCTTCCCGTCGAACGGCTCGCCGTCGGCGACCGCGCCGAGTCCCGAGCGGCGGGCGGCCTGCGCGATCGCGTCGCCCACCTCGGGCCGGACCGGCTCCTCCGATCGGGCCGGGTCCTCGGGCCGCACCGGCTCCATGCCGGTCAGCTCGCGCTCTGCTGGGTCTGGCTGCCGGTCGGCACCTTCAGCGGGATCAGGTCGCGCGGAGGCATCGGGCCGCTGCCGCGGACCACGACGATGCTGCGGAAGAGCTCCTCGACCGAGGCGGCCGCCTGCTCGTCGACGGCTCCGGCTCCGGCGATCACGCCGCGGAGGAACCAGCGCGGACCGTCGACGCCGACGAACCGGGCGACGCGGGTCTGGCCGCCGGCGATCGGGAGCTCGGCGACGAGCTCCGGACCGAAGACGCCGTCGCGCTCCGTCGTCGATCCGCCCTGACGGCCGATCTGCTCGGCGATCTGGCCGCGGATCTCGTGCCAGAGGCCCGAGGAGCGCGGCGCGGAGAAGGGCTGCACCTGCAGCGTCGACCCGGCGTAGTCGAGGCCGACGGCGATGACGCGCTTGGTCCCCTCCTCGACCTCGAGGCGGATGTGCATGCCCTCGCGGGGAAGCACCTTCACCCCGCCGAGGTCGATGTAGGGGCGGACCGGGTTGGCCTCGCGCTCGTCCAGGGGCCCGGCCTCCGCGCGGTCCTCCGGCGCCGACTTCTCGAAGTCCTGCTGGACGGGCTCGGCGGCCTCGCCGGCCGTGGGCTGGATGTCGCTCATGCGCTCTCCTCGTGGATTCTGGTCTCCTGGGCGCCGGCGGCGTACCCGGTGGATCCGAAGCCGCCCGTGCCGCGGACCGACTCGGGAAGCTCGTCGACGGCCGTGAACCTCGCCTGGACGACGGGGACGATCACGAGCTGCGCGATCCGGTCCCCCGCCGAGACGCGGTACGTCTCGCGGCCGTCGGTGTTCAGCAGCGCCACCCGGATCTCGCCGCGGTAGCCCGCGTCGATCGTTCCGGGGGCGTTGACGACGGTGATGCCGTGCCTGAAGGCCAGCCCGCTGCGGGGGACGACGAAGCCGGCGTGGCCCTCCGGGAGGGCGACGGCCACCCCGGTGCCGACGGAGGCGCGCTCACCGGGGGCGAGCACCACGTCCTCCGTCGAGTGGAGATCGGCTCCCGCGTCGCCCGGACGGGCGTAGGAGGGGAGCCGGTCCGCGGTGATCGGGACGTCGACGGTTGCAGGCACGTGACGAGGGTAGACCAAACGTCTGATCCAATAGGGTCATGCCGTCCTACCGAGAGAGGCTGTGGCCCGCGCCCTGGCTCTTCGTCGCCACCGCCCTCGTGATCCCCGCCAGCATCCTGGTGTTCGCGCCCATCGACTTCGCGGTGGGGGTGATCGTCGCGGTCGTTCTGTACGCGGGCTGCGTGCTGTCGCTGCTGGCGCTCTCCCCCGTGATCGAGGTGGCGGAGGGGGAGCTGCGCGCCGGCCGCGCGCACATCCCGCTGGACCTCGTGGGCGAGCCGTCCTCCTACTCGGGGGACCAGGCGTTCGCCGAGCGCGGGACGCGCTTGGACGCGCGGGCGTACCTGGTCATCCGCGGCTGGGTGAAGGAGGTGGTGCGGGTCCCGATCGAGGATCCGGCCGACCCGACGCCGTACTGGCTGGTCTCCACTCGCCGCCCGGACGACATCGTCGCCGCGATCCGGGGATCACGGCGACGGAGCGGTCGTCCTTCGGAGCCGGGAGGCGCTTAAGCGGCGCACTCCAGGCAGATCGGTCCGAGCTTCTCCTCGTGGTCGATCTGCGAGCGGTGCTTCACGAGGAAGCAGCTCACGCACGTGAACTCGTCCGCCTGGGGCGGAAGGACCACGACGTCCAGATCGAGGTCGGACAGATCGGCACCGGGCAGTTCGAATCCGCCCGGGTTGTCGGCGTCATCGACGTCGACGACTCCGGACATCTTGTCGGGGACTCGCTCCTTCAGGGCCTCGATCGACTCGGAGTCGTCATCGGTCTTGCGGGGGGCGTCGTAGTCCGTAGCCATTCCCATCCACTTCTTATTTCTGCTGTTCAACAAATCGGCGGGGTCAGTGTGCATCACGACGCATCGATTCGCAAACCACCTCGAACGGCTCTTGACACCCGCTCGCCCCGCCTCCTTCCGCACCAACTTTCGACCCGCCCGGGGTATTCCCAGCCGATCGCCCGGGCGCGTGGCATCCTTGCCCGGTCCGCGTCCAGAAGGAGGGTCCCCACGATGATGGAACTGAAGGTGATCGGCGTCGAGGGCGGATCGCTCGTCCTCGTGTCCGAGGGCGGCGAGCGCTTCTCGGTCCGCATCGACGAGACGCTGCAGAGCCAGCTGCGGCCGCGGGTCCACACCCTCCCGCCGCGCGAGAAGCGCGTCTCCCCCCGTGAGATCCAGGCCCACATCCGCACCGGGCTCTCCGCCGAGGAGGTCGCCGAGCTCACGGGCGCCGACCTGGGCTACGTCCAGCGCTTCGAGGGACCCGTCACGGCCGAGCGCGAGCACATCGTCGCGTCCGCCCTCGCCGTGCGCGTCTACACGACCACCGACCCCGATCCCCTCGAGGAGGGCACGCCCTTCGGCGACGTCATCCGCGACCGCCTCGCGTCGCTCGGCGCCGAGGGCGAGCAGTGGTCGAGCTGGAAGGAGGAGGAGGGCTGGGTCGTCAAGCTCCTCTTCCGCTCGGACGAGATCGACCACGACGCCCGCTGGCGCTTCGACCCGCGGAAGGCGCTGCTGTCGCCGCTGACCTCCGAGGCGATCACGCTCTCGCAGCAGGGCGAGATCCGGCCGACCCTCATCCCGCGCCTGCGCGCCGTCATCCCCGCAGCCGTCGACGAGCTCGCCACGCGCTTCGACACGGAGTCCGCGGAGGCGCCGAGCCGCTCCGCCCGGGCCGACCACCCCACCGCCGGCCGCCCCGCCGCGATGCCGCACGCGCGGCCGGCCGCCGTCCGCCCCTCCGACACGGAGCCGCAGCCGGCCCTCTCCGAGACCCCGCGCCCGATCTCGACGCTCCCCCGCCCCGTCACGAGCACGACGGAGCAGCGCGAGCGCAACCTCAACGACACCGCCGACCTGCTCGACGCCCTGCGGCGCCGCCGGGGCGAGCGCGATCACGCCTCGAGTCTCCGCGTCCGCGAGGAGCCGGAGCCCGAGGCCGAGGCCGCTCCTCCCGTCGAGAAGGCACCGGAGCCGCCGCGCACCGCTCCCCCGGTCCCCGAGCAGCCGTCGGGCGTGCGCGGGAGCCTCCGCAGGGGGCGGGCGTCGATGCCGAGCTGGGACGAGATCGTCTTCGGAGCGCGCAGCGACGACTGACCCTCCGCCGGCGCGGCTCCGCCGGGGTGGACGGTGCCCCCCCCGTCCCCTCGGCCCGGCTCAGGCCAGCGCGCCGAAGCGGAGGAGCGGCACCTGCGTCTCCTCCGGCGTGAGCGACCCGTGCTGCCCGATCATGGAGCGGCCGGAGGAGTCGTCCGCCGCGTAATAGGCGATGGTCCTCCGCGCCGCGACGAACACGTCGCCCATCCGCTCGGCCGCCGCCGGAGAGACCTCGCCGAACCAGCCGCTCGCGGCGACCTCGTCGCGCGTCGCGATCCAGGCGCGTGCGCCCTCCGCCTCGGTCCAGCGCCGCGCCACCTCGTCGGGGTCCACACCCGGCTCGAGGTGCAGCTGCAGGCAGCGGGGCTCTCCGCCGAGGTGCCGGACGCCCTCGAGCAGCGGTCCCCGCTCGACGAGCACGTGCGAGGACGCCGGGACGTCCACGATGCCGTGGTCGGCGGTGACCAGCACGCTCTCGCGGGCGGAGAGCCCGCGGACCGCTCCGCCGACCTCCCCGTCCAGGAGCTCGAGCGCTGCCGTCCACTCCGGCGACTCCCAGCCGCGCGCGTGCGCCGCCTGGTCGAGCTCGGGGACGTAGAGGTACACGAGCTGCCGGCCGCCCTCGTCGAGCAGGGCGCGTGCCGCCGTGAAGCGCTCGGCGACGCCGCCGGCGGAGTGGTACTCGGCGCCGCGCAGGATCGCCCGCGTGAGACCGGAGCGGGCGTACCGCGCGGGGCCGATCACTCCGGCCCGGACACCGGCGGCCGAGGCGTGCTCGAAGACCGTGGGGTGGGGCTGCCACGTCTCGGGCACCATGCCCTCGTCCCAGCCGGAGAGCTGGTTGACCAGGCGGTCGGAGGCGCGGTCGAGCACGCGGTAGCCGACCATCCCGTGCCCGCCCGGGCGCAGGCCCGTCGTCAGGCTCGCCAGGGCCGCCGCGGTTGTCGTCGGGAAGCCCGAGACGAGCGTGGTGCCGCGGTTGAGGGCCGGAGCGAGCGTGCGCGAGTGGCCCCCGCGCTGGCGGAGGTTCGCGGCACCCAGGCCGTCGACGAGGACGACCACGATCCGCTCGACGCGGGGCGAGCCGAAGAGGCCGGGGCGGCCCAGGAGCGCGTCGAGGGCGCCCGGCAGGACGTCGGCGAGGCTCCGCCGCCCGTCGGGGGCTGGCGGTAGCATGTGGGTCATCGCGCCCAGTTTCGCACAGCGCCGCCGTCCCCGCCGGGCCGGTGCGGCGGAGCGTCCGCGTGAACGGGAGGGCCGGTCCCGTCCGCGAGGCGCCGTCTCCGCTCCGCCCGTCCCGTCGAGCGCCGCAGGGCGGTGCAGTCCCCCGCCGCCGCCCCGCGCCCGCCACCGAATCGAGTCATGAACGCTGCAGCCCCCTCCTCCGGATCCTCGCTCACCGAGCGCATCGAGGACGTCGACGTCTCGGCCGAGATGGAGGGGTCCTTCCTCGAGTACGCGTACTCGGTCATCTACTCGCGGGCCCTGCCCGACGCCCGCGACGGCCTCAAGCCGGTGCAGCGCCGGATCCTCTACATGATGAGCGAGATGGGGCTGCGGCCCGATCACGGCCACGTGAAGTCGGCCCGCGTGGTCGGCGAGGTGATGGGCAAGCTGCACCCGCACGGCGACGCCTCGATCTACGACTCGCTCGTCCGCCTCGCCCAGCCGTTCACGATGAGGGTCGCCCTCGTCGACGGGCACGGCAACTTCGGCTCCCTCGACGACGGCCCGGCCGCGGCCCGCTACACCGAGGCCCGCCTCGCCCCGGCCGCCACGGCCATGACCGAGCACCTCGGCGAGGACGTCGTCGACTTCGTCCCGAACTACGACAACTCGCACGACCAGCCCGAGGTCCTCCCCTCCGCGTTCCCGAACCTGCTGGTCAACGGGGCCAGCGGCATCGCCGTCGGCATGGCGACGAACATGGCGCCCCACAACCTCGTGGAGGTGATCGGGGCGGCCCGGCACCTGATCGCCCATCCCGACGCGTCCCTGGACGACCTGATGTCGTTCGTCCCGGGACCGGACTTCCCGAGCGGTGGCACGATCGTCGGCCTCGCCGGCGTGCGCGACGCCTACGCGACCGGCCGGGGCGGCTTCAAGACCCGCGCGCGCGTCTCGGTCGAGAGCATCACCGCGCGCAAGTCCGGCCTGGTCGTCACCGAGCTGCCCTACCTCGTCGGCGCCGAGAAGGTCATCGACAAGATCAAGGACGGCGTCCAGAACAAGAAGCTCAGCGGCATCTCGGACGTCACCGACCTGACGGACCGGGACAACGGCCTCCGGCTCGTCATCGGGATCAAGACCGGCTTCAGCCCGGAGGCCGTCCTCGAGCAGCTCTACCGCTACACGCCCCTCGAGGACGCGTTCTCGATCAACAACGTCGCGCTGGTCGACGGCGGCCCGCGCACCCTCGGCCTGAAGGAGCTGCTGCAGGTCTACATCGGCCACCGGGTGCAGGTCGTCACCCGGCGGACCCGCTACCGACTGCGCAAGCGCCAGGAGCGGCTGCACCTGGTCGAGGGCCTGCTCATCGCGATCCTCGACATCGACGAGGTCATCCAGCTGATCCGCGGGAGCGACGACACCGCGGCGGCGCGGGCCCGGCTGATCGAGGTCTTCGACCTCAGCACCCTGCAGGCCGACTACATCCTCGAGCTCCAGCTCCGCCGCCTCACGAAGTTCTCGCGCATCGAGCTCGAGACCGAGCGCGACACCCTCCTCGCCGAGATCGCCGCGCTCGAGGCCCTCCTCGCCAGCCGATCACGGATCGACGAGCTGGTCTCGGACGAGCTCGACGAGGTCGCCCAGCGCCTCGGGACCCCGCGGCGCACCCTGCTCACCGAGGCGCGCCCCTCCGTCGCCACCACCGGGCGGAAGGCCGCCGCGGTGCTCGAGATCGCGGACGTGCCCTGCCGGGTGCTGCTGAGCACCACCGGCCGCATGGTGCGGGTCGACCGCGACCCCGAGGCCGCTCCCCACCCCGAGCGCGCCACGCGCCGCTCGAAGCACGACGCCGTCCTCAGCGTGCTCGACACGACCAGCCGGACGGAGATCGGCGCGGTCACCAGCGCCGGTCGGCTCCTCCGCTTCTCGCCGGTCGACGTGCCCGCCGTCCCCTCCTCCTCGGTGCAGCTGGGCGCGGGCGTGCGCATGAGCGACTACCTCCCGCACCTGGCGAAGGACGAGCGGGTGCTCGCGCTCGTCGCCCTCGACGACGAGCGGCCGATCGCGCTCGGCACCCAGCAGGGCGTCGTCAAGCGCGTCGCGCCGGGCGAGCTGCCCAACCGCCCGGACATCGAGCTCATCGCCCTGAAGCCGAAGGACGCCGTCGTGGGCGCGGCCGCGTCGGCGGAGGAGGACGAGCTGGTCTTCGTCACCGGCGAGGCCCAGCTGCTGCGCTTCCCCGCGTCCGCCGTCCGCCCTCAGGGCCGGACCGCCGCGGGGATGGCCGGGGTCAAGCTGGCCGAGACCGACGACGTCGTGCACTTCGCCGTCGTCGCCGCCGAGGACCGGGACGAGGCCGTCGTCGCGACGGTCGCCGTCGACAGCTGGGCCCTCTCGGGGACCGACACCGGCAGTGCGAAGGTCTCGCCGTTCTCGGAGTTCCCCGCCAAGGGCAGGGCCACCGGCGGAGTCCGCGCGCAGCGCTTCCTCAAGGGAGAGACCGCCCTCGGAGTGGCGTGGGTCGGCCCCGGTCCCGCGCACGCCCTCGAGGCCGACGGCTCGGTGGCCGCGCTGCCCGACTCCGGGATGAAGCGCGACGGCTCCGGCGTGGCGCTCGCGGCGCCGATCGCGACGATCGGAGCGGCGCCCGAGGTGTTCTGAGCCCCGCGGCTCAGACGTCGATGCGGTCCCGCGACAGCGACTCGGACCCGCGGACGATGAACTCCTTGCGGGGCGCCACGTCGTTGCCCATCAGCAGCTCGAACACCCGGCCGGCGTTCTCGGCGTCGGCGACCCGCACCCGGCGGAGGGTGCGGCGGGAGCGGTCCATGGTCGTCGTGGCCAGCTGGTCCGCGTCCATCTCGCCGAGCCCCTTGTAGCGCTGGATCGGGTCCTGGTAGCGGCGGCCCGCCTTGCCGAGGGCCGCGAGGACGCTCTGCAGCTCCTTCTCCGAGTAGGTGTAGATCGTCTCGTTCGGCTTCTTCCCCGCGTTCATCACCACGAGCCGGTGCAGCGGAGGCACGGCGGCGAAGACGCGCCCCGCCTCGACGAGCGGCCGCATGTAGCGGAAGAAGAGCGTGAGCAGCAGGGTGCGGATGTGGGCGCCGTCGACGTCGGCGTCGCTCATCAGGATGATCTTCCCGTAGCGGGCGGCCGAGAGGTCGAAGGAGCGGCCGGAGCCGGCTCCGATCACCTGGATCATCGAGGCGCACTCGGCGTTCGAGAGCATGTCGGCGATGCTCGCCTTCTGCGTGTTGAGGATCTTCCCCCGGATCGGCAGCAGGGCCTGGTACTCGCTGTTGCGGGCGAGCTTGGCGGTGCCGAGGGCGGAGTCACCCTCGACGATGAAGAGCTCGCTGTTCTCGACGTCGCTGCTGCGGCAGTCGACCAGCTTCGCCGGAAGGGAGGAGGACTCCAGCGCGTTCTTGCGGCGCTGGGTCTCCTTGTGCGCGCGGGCCGAGATCCGCGACTTCATCTCGGCGACGACCTTCTCGAGGAGCTGGGAGGTCTGCGCCTTGTCCTCGCGGCGCGTCGAGGAGAACACCGCGCCCAGCGTCGAGGCGATGGTGGAGGCGACGATCGCGCGGACGGCGGGCGTGCCCAGCACCTCCTTCGTCTGGCCTTCGAACTGCGGCTCCGGGAGCCGCACGGTCAGCACGGCGCTGAGCCCGGCGAGGACGTCGTCCTTCTCGAGCTTGTCCGAGCCGACCTTGAGGCGGCGGGCGTTCGCCTCCACCTGGGAGCGGAGCAGCTTCAGCAGGCCCTGCTCGAAGCCGGTCTGGTGCGTCCCGCCCTTGGGCGTCGAGATGATGTTCACGAAGCTGCGCATCACCGTCTCGTAGCCGGTGCCCCAGCGCAGGGCGATGTCGACCTCGCAGGTGCGCTCCACCTCGGTGGGCACCATGGCGCCGCCGGGGGTCAGCACCGGCACGGTCTCGGTGAAGGTGCCGGAGCCGGTGAGGCGCAGCACCTCGGTCACGGGGGCGTCGGGGGCGAGGAACTCGACGAACTCCGAGATGCCGCCGTCGTAGCGGAACATCTCGGCGCGGCGCTCGTCCGCCCGGTCGTCGACGATGTCGATCGTCAGGCCGGGGACGAGGAACGCGGTCTGCCGGGCGCGCGTCACCAGGTCGTCCGTCTGGAACGAGGCGCCCTTCGTGAAGATCTGGCGGTCGGCCCAGTAGCGCACGCGCGTTCCGGTGACGCCCTTGGCGACCTTCCCGACGACCGTCAGCTCGGACCCGTTCTCGAACGGCGTGAACGGAGCGTCGGGGGTGGGCTCGCCCGCGTCGGCGAAGCGCCCGGGCTCCCCCCGGTGGAACGACATCCGGTAGGTGCGGCCGTTGCGGTCGACCTCGACGTCCAGGCGCTCCGAGAGCGCGTTGACCACGGAGGCGCCGACGCCGTGCAGACCGCCGGACGCCGCGTAGGATCCGGAGCCGAACTTGCCGCCCGCGTGCAGCTTCGTGAACACGACCTCGACTCCGGAGAGCCCCGTCTTCGGCTCGATGTCGACCGGGATCCCGCGCGCGCGGTCGCGCACCTCGACGCTGCCGTCGGCGTGCAGGAGCACGCTGATCTCGGTCCCGTGCCCGGCCAGCGCCTCGTCGACGGAGTTGTCGATGACCTCCCAGAGGCAGTGCATGAGGCCGCGCGAGTCGGTCGATCCGATGTACATGCCGGGCCGCTTCCGGACCGCCTCGAGACCCTCGAGGACGGAGAGGTGACGGGCGTTGTAGTCGGTGGAGGCCATCCGCCCAGTCTACTTTCGGGAACCGCTCCGGCCGCGGTGGCGCGGCACCCGGCGACAGCACGATGGCCGCTCGGCGCGGGGCCCCTACGCGCAGAGCGAAATGCCGACCGATCGACTCCGTGCGGAAACAATCGCGTGCTTGGATGGGTTCCACTAAGCAGAGATCGAAGACCGAGTGCAGGAGGCCAAGTCATGTCGACCACAGCAACCCAGAACGGCGTGGACGAGCTCGCCGGTGCCCACCAGCTCTCCGCCGCCGACCGCTGCGACAGCTGCGGTGCCCAGGCGTACATCCGAGTGGTCGTGAACAACGGAGAACTGCTGTTCTGCGCACACCACGGGAAGAAGTACCAGGAGAAGCTCTCCAGCATCGCCCAGAGCTGGCACGACGAGTCCGCCCGACTCTTCGAGGAGCAGCGCCCCTAGCGCGTCCCCGATCAGCCCGGACGGCGCGTCAGCGCCCTACCGACCGGCACCGAGCCGCTTCGCGATCACTTCGCGAGCGGCTCGTGCCGTTTCATCGACCAGGCGGAGACGCTCGTCCGACGGGGAGTAGGCGTCGCCGAGGGCGCGCCGCAGGATCGCGTCCGCGAGCGACGGGTTCTTCGCGAGGACGGGGCCGTGCAGGTGCGTTCCCAGAAGGCCTCCCACCGCGTAGCCCTCGTGGCCGGCGCCGTCGCCGGTGCCGTGCAGCACTCGGCCGAGCGCGTGCTCGGGCGCGATCCCGGTCATCCGGCTCTCGTGGTTCTCGAAGCCGACGAGGACGCCGCCCGGCGTCTCGACGAGGAGGTCGTCGGTCGCGCGCTCGCCCGTGACCGAGTCTCCGGGGAACAGCCCGATCCCCCGGGCGCCGCCCGCGGCCGTGCTGATCGAACCGGCCAGCATCTCCCAGCCTGCCCCGACCGCGACCACCTGGGTGCCCTGGTCTACCCAGGCCCGCAGCGTCGGCGCGATCTCGTGGAGGAGGGCCAGGACGCCCGGGAGGTCCTCGTCCGCTCCCGTCCCGGCGACCAGGACGTCCGGACGGACCTCGGCGTCGGAGGCGGCCGCCAGCGGCACCACCTCCGCCTCGACCCCCGCCCAGCGCGCCCGAGCCGCGAGGACCCGGGCGTTCGCCGCGTCGCCGTTGCTGTCCAGGACGTCGGGAGCGAGCACGGCGATGCGGAGGGTGGTCACGCGGTCTCCTCGCGGTTGGTGACGAGCTGCAGGTGCGCACGGGTGCGGCGCATCGAATCGGCCGAGAAGACGATGGTCTTCCGGCCGGAGGCGGGGGTCGGCAGAGCGAGGAACGCGTCGAGCGCGCGGCCCAGGTCCTCGTCGACGGAGTCGACGCGGACGCCGTCGTAGCGCAGGTGCAGCGCCGCCTCGTGCGCCTTCGACCCCGAGACGACTCTGACGTGCCCGAGCACGGAGGTGTCCACGGGCCAGAAGTAGGAAGGGTCTCGGACGTCGGAGCCGATCGCGAGCATGATCTGCTCGGTCCCCTCGGGGATCTCCGCGATGTTCAGGCGGTAGCTCGCCGGGTTCTGGACCAGGACGAACTCGACCTCGTGGCCGCGCACGGTGACGATCTCGCCCCGCCCGAAGACGGGGTCGATGCTCGAGAGCGCGGAGGCGGCGAGGGCCGGGTCGAAGCGCTCAGCGAGCACGGCGCGGGCCGTGGAGACGGCCGCCGCGGCGTCCACCGCGTAGTGGACGCCCCGCGCGGGGAGCCGGACCTCGAGCGGGTCGCCGTCGCTGATGATGCGCGCGGCCGCTCCCGTCGTGCTCTCGACGACGGTGGTCGCACGGTCGGTCCCGGCCTCCGCCTCTGCGGCGTAGCCGAGACCGCCGGACGCGGAGTCGCGGACGGAGGAGGAGACGCCGTACCAGCGGATCCGCTCGTAGGGGAGGGAGGTCGCGACATCGGCGACGTGGCGGTCGTCGGCGTTCAGCACGACGGGACCGGTCGCGCGGGAGGCGATGGTGCCGAGCATCCGGGCGACCATGGCCGGATCGAAGAAGCGGTCGATCTGGTCGACCACCACGTTCGTCAGCAGGACGACGCGGGGGCGCATCCGGGGCGCGAGGCGCGCGCCGTGACCCTCGTCCATCTCGAGGACGGCGATGTCCGCGTCGATCCGCCCGCGGAGGTCCGCCCTCTCCAGGAGCGCGGAGGTCAGCCCCTGGGCGATGTTGGCCGTCGACGGGTTGGTGAAGACCCGGAGCCCGTGCGCGCGGAGCACCGCGACCAGCATCTTGGTCGTGGTCGACTTGCCCGCCGATCCCGTGACGACCACGAGGCCGTCCCGGAACCCGTCGAGCACCGCGGGCAGGAATCCGGGCGCGACGCGGTTCACCACGAGTCCGGGCACGGCGGATCCCCCGCCGGGCTTCCGGACCCGCGCGGCGAACCGGGCGGCCCTCCCGAGGAGGACCGCCGGCGCGTAGCGAATCACCGGCCTACTCGAGGTAGTCGCGGAGCGACTGCGAGCGGGACGGGTGGCGGAGCTTGGCCATCGTCTTGGACTCGATCTGGCGGATGCGCTCGCGCGTCACGCCGAAGGTGTCGCCGATCTGGTCGAGCGTCTTCGGCATGCCGTCGCCGAGGCCGAAGCGCATGCGGATCACGCCGGCCTCGCGCTCCGAGAGCGAGTCGAGCAGCGACTCCAGCTGCTTCTGCAGCATGGTGAAGCCCACGGCGTCGGCCGGGACGACCGCCTCGGTGTCCTCGATGAGGTCGCCGAACTCGCTGTCGCCGTCCTCGCCCAGGGGCGTGTGCAGCGAGATCGGCTCGCGCCCGTACTTCTGCACCTCGATGACCTTCTCGGGGGTCATGTCGAGCTCGCGCGAGAGCTCCTCGGGCGTGGGCTCGCGGCCGAGGTCCTGGAGCATCTGGCGCTGCACGCGGGCCAGCTTGTTGATGACCTCGACCATGTGCACCGGGATGCGGATGGTGCGGGCCTGGTCGGCCATCGCGCGGGTGATCGCCTGGCGAATCCACCACGTGGCGTAGGTCGAGAACTTGAAGCCCTTGGTGTAGTCGAACTTCTCGACCGCACGGATGAGGCCCAGGTTGCCCTCCTGGATGAGGTCGAGGAACTGCATCCCGCGACCGGTGTAGCGCTTCGCGAGGCTGACGACGAGCCGGAGGTTCGCTCCGAGCAGGTGGCTCTTCGCGCGCTGGCCGTCCTTCGCGACCCAGCGCAGCTCGCGGACGAGCTCCGGGCTGAGGTCGGTCGAGTTGGCGAGCTTGTCCTCGGCGAACAGGCCGGCCTCGATGCGCATCGCGAGCTCGACCTCCTCGGCCGCGTTCAGGAGCGCGACCTTGCCGATCTGCTTCAGGTAGTCCTTGACCGGGTCGGCGGTGGCACCGGTGATCGCGGTCGAGTAGACCGGGACCTCGTCGTCCTCTCCGCCGAACGACAGGACGAGCGCACCGCTCGGGAGCGGCTCGGCCGGAGCGGCGACGGCAGCGGCGGCCGGGGCCTCCGGCGTCTCCGCGTCGTCCTTGGCGTCGGTCTCGGTGTCCTCGGCGACGACCTCGGTCTCCTCCTCCGCTGCCTCGTCGGGCTCGACGGCGTCGGTCGGCTCCTCCTCGGTGTCGGCAGGAGCGGCGGCCTTGGTCGTGGCGCGCGAGCGGGTCGTCTTGGCCGCGGTGGTCTTGGCCGCCGTGGTCTTCGCCGCGGGCTTGCGCGTCGCGGGCTTCTTGGTGGTCGTCGTCACGTCGTCGTCGACGGCGTCGAGCGTTGCGGTCTTGGTAGCTCTGGTGGCCATGGCGGCACCTCTCCATCCGTTGCGTCCCGGGGGCGGGCGGCGCGGGAGGGCGTCGTCCGTCGGTGGGCATTACGAGGACCCATGTCAAGTCGAGGACGTCGCACGCCCGACGTGGGCCTGGTGCTCCTCGACCCGAACGGGTCCTATTGACAATTATTGCACGTCTGAGTAGTGCAGCCGTGCGGTGCGGTGCGAGTGGGGCTCGATCCGGCGGGATCCGGGCCGTTCCGCTGGGACATCGCGTCTGCAGAAGGGCGGATCGACGGGGACGACCGTCAGCGCCCCGCGCGGCCGCGGCGCATCCGGTCACTCAGTGCAACCCAGAGAGGGGCCACGGTTATTCCCTCGTCCTCGGCCAGGCGGCGGCGGGTCCGGCGGCGCGCGACGAGGAGTCCGACGACTCCGGCGCCGACCACCACGTACTGCACGCACCACGCCAGGCGGAAGTGCTCGAGCGAGTAGGTCTGCTCGGAGGAGGCACCGGGACCGGCCAGTGCGTCGAGGATCAGGCCGATCGCGAACATCATCGTGAAGCTGGCCAGGAACCCGCCCACGTTGACGACTCCGTTCGCCGCGCCGAGGCTCCGCGAGGGGTTGAACGTGCGGGCGAAGTCGAACCCGATCATGGAGCCGGGGCCGCCCGCTCCGACGACGATCAGGAGCAGCACCACGAGCCAGTACGGCGGGACGCCGGGCCAGAGCAGCACGACGGTCCAGGCGACCGCCATCGCCGAGACGATCCCGAGCACGAGGTTGCTGCGGCGCATGGGGTGGCGGGCGGTCAGGACGCCGAGCACCGGCCCGACGACGATCCCCGCGATCACGACGATCGTGAGGGTCGGCGCGGCGACGGTCGGCGGCAGGCCGATCGCGTAGACGAGGAAGGGGTAGCCCCAGAGCAGCGTGAACACCGTGCCGGAGGACTGCGTGACGAAGTGCGACCAGAAGCCGAGCTGCGTCCCCGGCCGGCGCAGGCTCACTCCGAGCTGCGCGATCGTCGCCCGGAGCGTCGGAGGCACCACCGTGATCGGCTCGGTGCGCGGCGGGACGTCGGCGACCAGGAGGAGCACGCCGAGGAAGGACACGGCCCCGAGGCCGGCGGCGCTGAGGAACGCGGGCTCCCAGCCGAACGTGTGGAGGATCGCCGCGAACGGGAGTGCGGAGAGGATCTGGCCCACCTGGCCGATGTTGCCGATCCACTGCGAGAGCTGCGGCACGATCGGTCCGCTGAACCAGGTGACCGTGAGGCGGATCACGGAGGTGAAGATCGCGGCGTCCCCCGCTCCCAGCAGGATCCGCCCGACGATCGCGACGCCGATGCCCGGCGCGATCGCGACCACGACCTGGCCCGCCATCATCAGGGCCGTGCCCGAGAGGATCAGGGTCCGCGGGCCGAACCGGTCGATGAGGATCCCGACCGGGATCTGCATCCCGGCGTAGACGATCAGCTGGACGACGGCGAGCGACGAGAGGACGGCGGCGGCCACCCCGAACCGCTCCGCGGCGTCCACTCCTGCGACGCCCAGCGTCGTGCGGTCCAGGACCGCGACGAGGTAGGCGAACGCTCCGGCACCGAAGACGAACCAGGCTCGACGATCACGCACTCGTCCGATCCTACGGCCGCTCAGGAGGCGGTGGGCTCCTCGCCCGGGCGGCGGATCGCGAGGAACTTCTCGAGCTCGGCGGCGATCGCGTCGGCGCTGGGCACGAAGCCGTCCTCGTCGGTGAGCGGCGAGCGGAGGCTCGTCCCCTCCATGTAGGTGTCGTGCCGCGCCTCGAGGGCCGAGACCAGCTTCTGCAGCTCGTCGTTGCCGCCGACCTGCTCGTCGACCTTGCCGAGGAACTCCCGCCCGCTCTCGCGCAGGCGGTCCGTCGGGAAGATGAGGCCGGTCGACGCCGAGATGCTCTCGAGCGCAGCGACCGCCGCCTGCGGGTACTCGGTGTCCGACAGGTAGTGGGGGATGAGCAGCGCGAAGCCGACCACGGTCAGACCGCGCTCGTAGAGGCGCAGCTCGAGCAGGTGGAGGACGTTCGAGGGCACCTGCGTGTGCGGCTTCCAGACCGACATCGCCTCGATCAGGTCCTCGCGGTTCCCGCTCACGGTGACGCCGACGGGCCGGGTGTGCGGCACGGGCATCGGGATCGCCTGGACCCACGTGGTCGAGGCGACGTCGAGCCGCTCGAGGAGGGAGACCACCGCGCGGGTGAACCGCTCCCACTGGAAGTCCGGCTCGAAGCCGGTGAGCAGGAGGAACGGCTGGTGCAGCTCGTCGTGCGCGAGCGAGAGCCGGAGCATCGCAGGACGGTAGTCCGTCAGGTGGTCCTGGTCGAACGTGATGATGGGGCGGCGGGCCCGGTAGTCGAGCAGCTGATCCTGGTCGAACACCGCGACCTCGCGGTGCTCGAGGGTCTCGAAGAGGTACTCCCCCAGCTGCCCCACCGCTCCCCCGGCGTCGGCCGAGCCGGTCAGGCCCGCGACGAGGTGCAGCCCGCGCGGGATCTCGGAGAGGTCGCCCTCGATCTCGAACAGGTCTTCCGGATCCAGCATGCGTCCAGTCTAAACGGGGGTCCCGGCGCCCCGTCCGGCTCCGCTGAGCCCTCAGCGAACAGCGCCTAGCATTGCCGCCATGCCCCTCTCCTCTCTCGAGTACTCGACCGTTCCCGCCTCCGACATCGACACCGACGCCCTCGTCCTCGGCGTCGCCCCGGGACCCGATGGTCCCCGGCTCGTCGGCGCGGAGGGCTTCGAGGAGCTGGCCCCCGCGCTGACCGCGCTCGGCGCGACCGGCACCGCCGAGACGCTCGTGCGCGTGCCGTCCTCGGTCCGTGCCGGAGTGATCGTCCTCGTCGGACTCGGCTCGGCGGAGCCCGACGACACCGCGCTGCGGAACGCCGCGGGCGCCGCCGTCCGCCTGCTCGCGGGGTCCGCCTCCGTCGCCCTCTCCCTCCCGGCCGGCTCCGACGGCACGCTCGCCGCGGTCGCCGAGGGCGCCGCGCTCGGCTCCTACTCCTTCACCGCCTTCCGCGGCAGCACCGCCGCCGCGGCGAAGGCGCCCGTCGAGCACGTCGTCCTGCTGGGCGGCGGCGAGTCGGCCGACCCCGCCGTCCTGGACCGGGCGCTCGTGCTCGGCCGCGCGGTCGGCACGGTGAAGGACCTCGTCAACACTCCCCCGTCGCACCTCTACCCGCAGACGCTGGCCGAGGCCGTGCAGACCGGCGCCGAGGGACTGCCGCTCGAGGTCACCGTCTGGGACGAGGAGGCCCTCGCGGAGGAGGGGTTCGGCGGCATCCTCGGAGTCGGCAGCGGCTCCTCCCGCCCGCCCCGCCTCGTGAAGGTCGCCTACGCGCCCGAGGGCGCGAGCACCCACCTCGCCCTGGTCGGCAAGGGCATCACCTTCGACAGCGGCGGACTCTCGCTCAAGCCGCCGGCCTCGATGATCGGGATGAAGACCGACATGGCGGGCGCGGCGACCGTGTACGCCGTCGTGCGCGCCATCGCGGAGCTCGGCCTCCCGCTCCGCGCGACCGCCTGGCTCTGCATCGCCGAGAACCTCCCCTCCGGGACCGCGATCCGCCCGGACGACGTGCTCACCGTGCGCGGCGGGACCACGGTGGAGGTGCTGAACACCGACGCCGAGGGCCGGCTGGTGCTCGCCGACGGCCTCGTCGCCGCCAGCGAGGAGCAGCCCGATGCGATCATCGACGTCGCGACGCTGACCGGCGCCTCCGTGGTCGCCCTCGGCAACCGGACCGTCGGCGCTCTGGGCGACGACGAGCTGGTCTCCCGCGTGCTCGACGCCGCCCGCGCGGCGGGAGAGCCCTTCTGGCAGATGCCCCTCCCCGCGGAGCTGCGACCGCTGCTCAACTCGGACATCGCCGACATCGCGAACGTCAAGCCGGGCAACACCGCCGGCGGCATGCTCCTCGCCGGCCACTTCCTCCGCGAGTTCGTCGGGAAGCGCGGCGAGGGCGAGGACGCGACCACGATCCCGTGGGCGCACCTCGACATCGCCGGCCCCTCGAGCAATGGTGGCGGCGGCTACGGCTTCACCGGAGCCGGCGCCACGGGGGTCTCGGTGCGCGCGCTGATCGCTCTGGCCGAGGGCTTCGCGAGCGCGTAGTAGGGTCGACGGGGCGGGAGATCCCGCCTCGTCCCCCCTCCCGATCCGCTCGGCGCTCAGCGCCGGAGCCGGTCGGCCGGGAAGCGGGACCGCACGTCGCGAGGGAGTCACTGGGTGTCGGAAGAGCGCTACGACCTGGTCGTGCTCGGAGGTGGCAGCGGCGGGTACGCGGCGGCCCTCCGGGCGACGCAGCTCGGGATGAGCGTCGCGCTCGTGGAGCGCGACAAGCTCGGCGGCACCTGCCTGCACCGCGGGTGCGTGCCCACCAAGGCCCTGCTGCACGCCGCCGAGCTGGCGGACGGCGCCCGCGAGGGAGAGAAGTACGGCGTGCTCTCGAGCTTCACCGGGATCGACATGGCGGGCGTCACGCGCTACCGCGAAGGCGTCGTCGCCGGCAAGTACAAGGGGCTCCAGAGCCTCGTGTCCTCGCGCGGCATCACGGTCGTCACGGGCGAGGGCCGCCTCACCGCGCCTGGCACCGTGACGGTCGGTGAGCACGTGCTCCACGGCGCGTCGGTCGTCGTCGCCACCGGGTCCGCCTCCCGCACCCTCCCCGGGATCGAGATCGGCGGCCGCATCCTGACGAGCGACCAGGCTCTCGAGCTCGACCACGTGCCCGCGAGCGTCGTCGTCCTGGGCGGCGGAGTGATCGGCGTCGAGTTCGCGAGCGTCTGGCGCTCGTTCGGCGCCGAGGTCACGATCGTCGAGGCCCTCCCCCACCTCGTCCCCAGCGAGGACGAGAGCGTCAGCAAGCAGCTGGAGCGCGCCTTCCGCAAGCGGGGCATCGCCTTCCAGCTGGGATCTCGCATCGCGTCGGTCTCGCAGAGCGAGGGCGGCGTCTCCGTGTCGCTCGAGAGCGGCGCCACGGTGGAGGGCGAGATCCTGCTGGTCGCCGTCGGCCGCGGCCCGGTGACCGCGGGCATCGGCCTCGAGGAGGCCGGGGTCCGCCTCGACCGCGGCTACGTGCTGACCGACGAGCGCCTGCAGACCTCCGTCCCCGGCGTGTACGCCGTGGGCGACATCGTGCCGGGGCTCCAGCTCGCGCACCGGAGCTTCCAGCAGGGGATCTTCGTCGCGGAGGAGATCGCCGGTCTGGGCCCGCAGGTCGTCTCGGACGTCAACGTCCCGAAGGTGACCTACAGCGACCCCGAAGTGGCCTCCGTCGGCCTCGGCGAGGCCCGCGCGATCGCCGAGTACGGCGCCGAGCGCGTCGCCGTGTACGACTACGGCCTCGGCGGCAACGCCCGGAGCACGATCATCGGGACCACCGGCTCCGTGAAGGTCGTGCGCCTGGTCGACGGCCCCGTCGTCGGCGTGCACATGGTCGGAGCCCGCGTCGGCGAGCTGATCGGCGAGGCTCAGCTCATCGTGAACTGGGAGGCGCACCCCGAGGACGTCGCGCCCCTCGTGCACGCGCACCCCACTCAGAACGAGGCGCTCGGCGAGGCGCACCTCGCTCTGGCGGGGAAGCCGTTGCACGCCCTGTAGAACCACTGCGGTGCGGCGATCCGCCGCTTCCGCATCAGTAAGCTGGACATCGAAACACAAGCGTCTTAAGGAGACAGGCTCATGAGCGAATCCGTCAGCCTCCCGGCACTCGGAGAGAGTGTCACGGAAGGAACGGTCACCCGCTGGCTGAAGAACGTCGGGGACCGCGTCGAGGTGGACGAGCCCCTGCTCGAGGTCTCGACCGACAAGGTCGACACCGAGATCCCGTCGCCCGTCGCGGGAGTGATCGAGGAGATCCTCGTCCAGGAGGACGAGACCGTCGAGGTCGGCGCCGAGCTGGTGCGCATCGGAGACGGCTCCGGAGCCGCGTCGGCGTCCGAGCCCGAGGCTCCCGCCGAGGAGGCCCCCGAGGTCCAGGCCGCCGAGACCGAGGCCACTGACGATGCGACCCCGTCGGTGGACGCCGAGAGCGACGCCGAGGCTCCCGCCCCGGCCGAGCCCGAGCCCGCCC